>DASVQU010000118.1:0-36586 GCA_036388995.1 Pyrinomonadaceae bacterium
AAGACCGCCGATGATATTTGTCGCCGCGCCGGTATCAGATTGTTGAACGATTGATTTAACAGGACGCGATCCCATCGATGTGTAGAATTCGGTTACGATGCTCATCAGAGCGCCGACAATTGATCCCACTAAAATCGCCAGGAAAACTCCAGTATTTGTGAAGTTTGTGCCTCTGAGACTCATATTTGCAGGCATCATCCACATCACAATAAAGTAACAGGCAATCGTCGTAATAACGATTGAAGTCCAATTCCCAAGGTTCAGCGCTTTTTGAACATTGCCTTTATCGTCGGAGATTCTGACAAGTGAAAAACCGATAATAGAAAATATAATTCCAAGTCCTGCAATCAGCATCGGAAGAAGAATCGGAGAAAGACCGTTAAAATTATCAGTGACTACAATTTCACGTCCGAGAACCATTGTTGCAAGAATCGTCGCAACATAAGAGCCGAAAAGGTCAGCTCCCATTCCGGCAACGTCGCCGACGTTATCACCGACGTTATCCGCAATAGTCGCCGGATTTCTAACGTCATCTTCAGGAATTCCGGCTTCGACTTTACCGACCAAATCCGCGCCAACGTCCGCCGCTTTGGTATAGATACCGCCGCCGACTCTGGCAAAAAGAGCGATTGATTCAGCGCCCAGAGAAAATCCGGCAAGAACCTCAATCGCTTTTTCCATCGGAATACCGTTTACTGCGGCAACACCATTTACCGGACCGCCGGCGCTCACGACATAGAGTTGATAGAAGATTATAAATAAACCGCTAAGACCTAATACCGCCAGACCGGCAACTCCGAGTCCCATTACCGTGCCGCCGGTAAAGGCTACTTTAAGCGCGCCTTTCAGACTGGTTCTGGCTGCTTGTGTTGTTCTGACATTTGCTTTTGTTGCAATATTCATCCCGAAATATCCGGCGGTCGCGCTAAATACCGCGCCGATAATAAATGAAGCTGCAATCACGGGAGAAGAAGTTTCAACTAATGTCCCGGACCATCCGAGAACAATTGCCGCAACGAGTGCAAAATAAGCTAAAATTATCCACTCTGCTTTTAAAAACGCCATAGCGCCTTTAGCAATATAAGTCGCCAACTCGACCATGTTTTCTTCACCGGCAGCTTGCTTGCTAACCCATGAAGATTTAAATGCCATCACAGCTAATCCAAAAATCCCTAATGCCGGGATGAGATAAAGAATTGTAGATTCCATTAGAAAATCACCTGTTTTTATGAATAAATTACGAAAGTAAGAGCGCCGGCGGCAATTGCCGGCGTTCCGATGGTTTTATTTTGACGCGAGAGAAAAGCCCCGGCGTCTTCTTTAATAGCGTTTGAAATACGCTGCATTTCTACTAATACCTATAATCAGTCCAATTTCCACTGTTTAATCGAATCCTTTCAGATATAGTTAATAAGTCAAAAGATATAAAGCTACAAAGTCTTGCATTATGACATATTTTAGCCGCCGACCGCCAAATGCCCTTTTTCACAAAGTCTGTTTTTACGGAAAAGCGATTGTTTTAAAATTCTTTTTTTGTTAGATTTCACGCATTTTCAAGAATCGTTAACAAACGCACGTTGTTTTCCTGGTCGGCGTTTTAATTCGCTAAAAAACAATAATCTGACAGAAAGATTTATGGAAATTTCATCCTCCCGCTTTATGCTTTTAATGGTGCTGGCAGTCACGCTTCTGATAGCTTTTCTGTTTTTTCCAACTAAAACAAGCGCAATCGGAATTTTAGATCGGACATTCGGCGCAAACGGCAGAGTAACAACCTATTTTGGCGAGTATTCCGCAGCAAACGCCGCAGTTGTTCAGCCGGACGGGAAAATCGTTGTTGTCGGGATGGCTCGTCTGAATTCTTCCGATCCCGCAGATGTCGCCATCGCGCGTTATAACCAGGACGGCAGTCTCGACGCGAGCTTTGGCAATGGTGGTAAAGTGACCACTAATATTTTCGGTAACGGCGATGTCGCCGATGGAGTTGCGCTGCAATCGGATGGGAAAATTCTCGTTGCCGGATATACACAGATTGCTGCGGCTGATCTTTATGATTTTTTGCTGATTCGCTACAACTCAAACGGAACTCTTGACGAGACTTTCGATGAGGACGGAATTGTTACCGTAAATCAATCGGGCAGGGATTTTTTTCATTCGGTCGCTATTCAGGCGGACGGAAAAATCATAGCTGTCGGCGAACACGCCGAAAATGGCGGAACCGCCGCCGTTTTACGGTTTAATACCAAAGGCGCTCTCGATAATACATTCGGCGACGGCGGATTGGTTTATTTTCAGCCGCAGACTTATAATTCCGCGAATTTGCGTGAGGTTAGCATTTTGTCGAACGGTCTAATTCTTGTCGGAGGCAACGGAACTATTATGGGGCATGGGAGCGGACTTCTGGCTCTGCTTGATCGAACCGGCGCTCTCGTGCCTGATTTCGGAATCGGCGGTACGGTCACGTATGTTCCGTTCATCCAGGATTTCGTCGTCCAGCCGGACGGGAAAATCATCACTACCGGAATCGCAATCAACAGGTATTTGCCGAATGGGACGCCTGATTCGTCTTTCCGAACATCAAATATCGGCGGCAGGAACATTGCGCTTTTACCGAATGGACGATTTGTTTCGGGTGACTTTACGAGTGCCGTTAGTCTTTACAGTCCTGCGGGAACTACTATCGGAAGAGGGTTTTCCAATTTTTCAGGCTCTTTTAATTATGCTGCGCAGCCGGATAACAAAATTCTGGTAATCGGCACAAGGGAAGCGCAGTTTGCCGTTATGCGTTTTAACGCATTCAGCTCGCAAGCAACCAGGATTGCAAGTTTCGACGGCGATGAAACAACCGACCCGACGGTTTACCGCAGCAATTGGGAGGGGTTTTTCTTTCACACTTTGCTTAGCACAGGTGGTTATCAAACTCGCGCCGGCTACAGATTTCTTTTGCAGCCGCGTTTTGTGCCGGAAGATTATAGGGGCGGAGGAATCAGCGAATATACATCGTGGGTCGGCGATGTTCGCACGCCCGGAACATTTGTTTATCCCCATCCTGCCAATGGCAGCCGCGTGAGCTTTCAATGGGGAATTACCGATGTGGACGTTCCTGTCGGCGGCGATTACGATGGCGACGGGAAAACCGATTATGCCGTTTTCCGCGCTTACGATGATCGCTATTGGTATATTTTGCAAAGTTCAAACAACCGACTTCTCGCCGTGCAATGGGGCGCGCTCGGCGACAAACCCGTTCCTGCGGATTACGATTACGACGGAATTACGGACATTGCTGTTTATCGCGCCTCTGAGGGCATTTGGTATGTACGCCGTAGTTCCGATGCCGGAATGACGGCTCTGCGGTTTGGTTTATCCGACGATATTCCTTTAACCGGGGATTTTGACGGAGACGGACGAGCCGATTTCGTCGTTTATCGCCCTTCAAATGGAACCTGGTATTTATTGAACACAACCGAAGGTTTTCGCGCCGTTCAGTTTGGCATTTCGACAGATCAACCTGTTCCCGGCGATTACGACGGAGACGGTCGTCACGATGTTGCGGTTTTCCGGCAAGGGATTTGGTACATCTTGGGCAGCACACGCGGATTTTATGGCGTGCAATGGGGAGTGCCGGGCGATATTCCGGTAGCAGTTCGCTACGCTTACTAAGAAGAAAAAGCAAAGCCGGAAAGGAAGCGGCAGAATTCTATTTAAGGCTCTCTTTTCCTTTTTTGCCTTGATTTTTGCGGAAAACCGTTTGTTTTAAACATCTTCTTCTGCTAGATTTCAAGCACCCGATACCAATCAAGACATCGCCGTCGCTTAAAGAGCGTCCGCGATGAATCGAGTTTTGCGAATGGTTTTTAAGTCCGCAGGAGGAAAAATTTACCGATGGTTTTACGATTTAAATTAACAACGGCAGCGAGCAAATTTGTTTTCCTCGCCGCTGCTTTTCTCTTCTTCTCAATCAATTCAAACGCCGCCGGAGCTTTAGACCCGACGTTCGGCGCGAACGGCAGAGCCGCGACGACGGTTGGTTCCGGCGCTCGCGCAAAAGCTGTTGCAATTCAGCCCGACGGCAAAATCGTCGTTGTCGGAGATGTTGTGCGCAGCGCCTCGCAGAGAGACGTTGCACTCGTGCGTTACAACGCGAACGGCACGCCGGATTTGAGTTTTGGCGAAAACGGCAGAGTCATCGTCGCAATCTCGAATCGAAACGAAGTTATCAACGCCGTGGCGATTGACGGCAACGGCAGAATCGTCGTCGCCGGCAGCATCGAGCCGTCTGACGATACTCCCGTTACAGATTTTCTAATCGTTCGCTTTACACCGAACGGCGCGCTCGACACGACTTTCGGAAACGGCGGCGCGGTTACGGTTGATCAGGGAAGCATCGATTCGTTCAATGCGGTGGCGATACAATCGAACGGAAGAATTGTTGCGGCGGGCGGAACTTCCGACCGCGGATACGCCGCCGTTATAGGTTTTACTCCGAACGGTACTATTGATCAATCGTTCGGCGATTTCGGCTTAAATTTTTTCGATGTCCCGGCAATGATGGATGAACAAGTTCAGGTCATCGCTTTGCGCCCGAACGGGCGAATTCTTGTCGGCGGACAAGGGCAAGTTACGGTTCCGCATCCCGGAACTTCCAGTTTTTTAGCTGAATTCGATGCCAACGGCGAGATGGTTCAAGATTTCGGCACAAGCGGCATCGTTAGATTTTGGGCGGGTTTTATTCCTTTCGGCTTTGATATGGCGATTTTACCTGACGGCTCGGTTTTAGCTGTGAGCGATAAACTCTACAGGATTTCGACCGCCGGAGCGGTTGACAGCAATTTCGGCAGCGGCATCAACGGAAGCGAGATTGCTCTGCGCTCGGATGGAAGATTCGTCATCACCTATTCGAGTTTCCTGCTCAATCAGCAGGCAGGAGTCTTTGCCCCGAACGGGCGGTTAATCGGAAGAGACAGAAATTTAAAAGCCAACGATCTGGCGGTTCAGCCGGACGATAAAATTATTTTTATCACCTCGACCGAAACCGAGTTTGTCGCTACTCGCATCACGGCAATCGCTTCGCAGGCGACGCGGCTTGCGGATTTTGACGGCGACGATGTGACGGACATCGCGGTTGTCCGCGACAGTGTGTTTTTTTACGCATTACGAAGCTCTGAGGGATTTGAAACGCGGGCTAGCGGGAGCGTCGTAGCGACGCGTTTTATCCCCGAAGATTACACCGGCGACAGGCGCAGCGAATATATGTCGTGGCTGAATAATATCGGCACATCATCAGAATTCATTTATCAGATTTCGCCGGGAAACTATTCGCGTTTTCGCTGGGGCTGGTCTGATTTTGATATTCCGGTCGGCGGCGATTACGATGGCGACGGCAAAACGGATTACGCCGTGTTTCGCGCTTTCGGTGATCGTTATTGGTACATTTTGCAAAGCTCGAATAATCAATTACTCGCCATTAATTGGGGCTTAATCGAAGACAAGCCGGTTCCGGCGGACTATGATTACGATGGAATTACCGACATTGCCGTTTATCGCCCGTCGCAAGGCATTTGGTATATTCGCCGCAGCTCCGACGCAGGTTTAATGTCAGTTCGTTGGGGAAATGCCTCGGACATTCCTTTAACCGGGGATTTCGACGGAGACGGAAGAGCCGATTTCGTCGTTTATCGCCCGTCGGAAGGCACCTGGTATTTGCTGCAAACCACAGCGGGATTTCGCGCCGTAAGATTCGGACTTGAAAACGACTTCCCGACGCCGGGCGATTATGACGGAGACGGTCGTCACGATGTTGCGGTTTTCCGGCAAGGCATTTGGTACATCCTGGGCAGCACACGCGGATTTTACGGCGTGCAATGGGGAGTGCCGAGCGATATTCCGGTCGCTGTGCGTTACGCTTATTGATTTTCGGACGAATCCGAATTTGCGCGGGCGGCTTTTAAACGAGCCGCCCGTTTTCGTTGCATCACTTGAAAATTGTCGCCGAGAAGCGGAAAATGCGCTTGTTTGAAAATGGACAAATAAATTGCAAGTTTAAATCATTAGAGAGAAGAATAAATGTCTGAAATTATGAATCCAGCTAAACGGGTTCACCAAATTCTTATTGAAGCTAGGAAGCTTGCCACTGACCACCCAGGTTATTCTATGGTTGGATGGGGACAAGTTTTTGATGTTGAGTTAAAAGACAGAAATCTTAAAACAGTTAAAGAAATAAGAATACATCCCTCATCTCTTCATTATGAAGTTCAAATCGAAATATTACATCGAATTTCCCATCTCAATATATTAGTTACTGAAGTTCAAGATAATATCAAGAAAATTCCAGACATTAACTATAGTTTATATTTAAGTCCCTTTCCTCGATTAGAGTATGCCATTTCGCCAGCCAGATTATCTGATAATTTCGCAAGTGCAATGGCTGAAATATCAGATAGTGATTTGGTTATAATTGAATTTTGCTCAGAGCTTCTAAGCAAGAATTTTTTTGAGAAATTAATTGACGAACCATTATTAAAAGAACTTCTCAACGAAATTCACCAATTATACGAAAGAATAAAACAGTCAGATATTAGTTTGAATTTAAAAGAAGTTTTACTTGATCTATTGGAAACAATGCGTCGAGCAATACATGAGTATAGGATAAGAGGTATCAAGGGATTTGAAGATGGGCTTGCTAAAATACTAGGTAAGCTAATTTTAAATAGAGATTTAATTCAAAACTCCAATTCGGATGAAGTTAAAGAAGTTGGGCAATTATGGAATAAATTCGTTTCACTTTATTCATTTGCGGCAGATTCGATACAGGTGATAGAAGGAGTTCAAAAAGTTTTGCCTTTGCTTCCAGCTATCATTCACACTATGAGCAAGTAAAATCAAAATAACTTTGGAAGAGTATGAACAATTTATTTAATGCGAATTTAGCAGAGGTTGATCCGCTGATCGGAGAGGCAATTGACAACGAAGTGCGCCGTCAGGCGGACGGTTTGGAATTGATTGCGTCGGAGAATTTTGTTTCGGAAGCGGTTCTCGAAGCGATGGGTTCGGTGATGACGAACAAATACGCCGAAGGTTATCCGGGAAAGCGTTATTACGGCGGCTGCGAGTTTGTTGATGTGGCGGAAACGGCGGCAATCGAGCGCGCCAAGCAGATTTTCGGCGCGGATCACGCCAACGTTCAGCCCCATTCGGGCGCGCAGGCGAATATGACGGTTTTATTGGCGGCGCTCGAACACGGCGACCAGATTCTGGGAATGAATCTAGCGCACGGCGGGCATCTGACGCACGGGCATCCGCTCAATTTCTCCGGTTTGAACTACAAAGTCGCCGATTACGGCGTCTCGCGCGAAACCGAAACGATTGATTACGACGAATTACAAAAAATTGCCGAAGAAACGCGCCCGAAATTAATCATCTGCGGCGCTTCGGCTTATGCGCGGATTATTGATTTCCAAAGAATCGGCGAAATCGCACGCTCAATCGGAGCGCGGATGATGGCTGACATCGCGCATATTGCCGGACTCGTTGCCGCAGATTTGCACCCATCGCCCGTGCCGCACGCCGATTATGTCACGACGACAACGCATAAAACTCTGCGCGGTCCGCGCGGCGGTTTGATTTTGTGTAAAGAGGAACACGCCAAAAACATTGATCGCCGCGCATTTCCCGGAGTTCAGGGCGGACCGTTGATGCATATTATTGCCGCCAAAGCCGTCGCCTTCGGCGAGGCTCTGCGCGACGATTTCAAAGAATATCAACGGCAAACCGTCAAAAACGCCGCCGCGCTCGCCGATGAATTGAACGCGGGCGGCTTGCGGCTCGTTTCCGGCGGAACGGACAATCATCTCGTTCTGGTTGACGTTTTTCGCAACGGCGCGGGAATCACCGGCAAAGAAGCCGAAAAGGCTCTCGAAGAAGTTCACATTACGGTTAATAAAAACACCATTCCGTTTGACCCAAACAAACCGATGGTCGCTTCGGGGATTCGTCTGGGAACTCCGGCGCTGACGACGCGCGGAATGACCGAAAACGAAATGCGGCAAATCGGGCGAATGATTGTCGCCGTCATCAACGAGCCGAATTCGGAAGAAGTAAAAACGCGCGTCCGCGATCAAGTAAAAGAATTAACCGCGCGTTTTTCGCTTTATCCGCAGCGTTACAAAAAACAAATGAGCGAAGCCGCAATTGCGGCGGAATAAAAAGTTTACGTCAATAAAAATGCGGAGTCCGACAAATTGTGCCGGAGTCCGCATTTTTTGTAAGCCGGAAAAGAGCAAAAAAAATCTTGTTTGCATTAGCCGATTTTTGCTATATCTGTTTCAAGCGTGAAACGATAGCCTATTTAAGCTATGCAAAAGCAAATCAACTTTCTCGGCGAAACCCCAATGCACCTGACGGCTCTGCCGCGTCCAATTTTTCTCGCCCGCGTTCCGGCGGGTTTTCCTTCAGCCGCCGATAATTATGTCGAAGGGCGGATTGATCTTAATCAGGAATTAATCCGGCATCCGCTGACTACTTTTTACGTTCGCGTGATCGGCGATTCGATGCGCGACGCAGGGATTTTCCCCGATTCGCTGCTCATAGTTGACCGCGCCGAAACCGCCCGTAACGGCGACATCATTATCGCGCGCATCGCTGACGAATTATGCGTCAAGCGGTTTTCTCGCGGCGATGACGGGCGCGTCTGGCTGCTTTCGGAAAATGAGTTGTTCGAGCCGATAGAAGTCGGCGAGGGCGAAGATTTCGAGATTTGGGGGCGGGTAATGTATTCGATTCAAACACATTAACTGATTATGGAACCGGCGATTGCTTTACTCGATTGCAATAATTTTTACGCTTCGGTCGAGCGTGTTTTTGACGCCTCGACGCAAAAACGCCCGATTGTAGTGCTTTCCGCCAATGACGGATGCATTATTTCGCGCAGCCGGGAAGCCAGGGAATTGCCTGTGGCGATGGGCGCGCCGCTCTTTAAAGTCGAAGAGCTTTTGAGCGAACACAATGCCGCGGTGCTTTCGGCAAATTTCACGCTTTACGGCGATATGTCGGCGCGCGTGATGGAAAGCCTGCAAACATTTACGCCTGATGTCGAAGTTTATTCGGTTGATGAAGCGTTTTTGCAGATTGATGCGGAAAAGTATGATTTGACCGCGCTCGGTTTTGAGATTCAGGAAAAGCTTTACAAATGGACGGGCATTCCGGCTTCAATCGGGATTGCCGAAACTAAAACGCTGGCAAAATTAACAAACAAAATCGCCAAAGATTCTGAGAAAACGAACGGCGTTTTAAATTTGTATCGTTCGCCTTATTTAAACGCGGCGCTCGAACGCACGCCGGTTGAAAAGGTCTGGGGCATCGGTGCCGCCTCGACGAAAAAACTCAAGCAGCAGGGCATCGAAACCGCCCGGCAATTGCGCGATATGGATTTGCGCCGGGCGCGAAAAATGCTTTCGGTCGTCGGCGCGCGAATCGTTTTGGAATTGCGCGGCGTCCGCTGCTTACCGCTCGATTCGAATCCGCCGCCGCGTCGCTCAATCACCGTTTCCCGCTCATTCGGCGAGAAAATCACCGAATTGAAATTTTTGCGCGAAGCCATCGCTTTATTTTTAGCGCGGGCGGCGGAAAAACTGAGAAAACACAATCTGGCGGCGCACGCGATTACGGTTTTTGTCGCCACAAATCGTTTTCAGCCTGAAAATTATTATTCAAACGCCGCGACGCACAGTTCGGCTTATCCGACAGATGTTAATCAGGAATTGCAAACGTGGGCGTTCGATTGTTTGGAAAAGATTTTTCGCGCCGGATTTTTTTATTGCAGAGCCGGTGTGATTTTGAGCGGTTTAGTTCCCGCGGATAAGTTGACAACGAGAATGTACGACGATGAGCGTTGGGAACGATTTCGCAAAGTAATGAAAGCCGTAGATGAAATTAATCGCAAATTCGGGCGCGACACGGTTCATTTTGCCGTTGTTAATCCCGAAGCGACCTGGCAGGGAAAATGCGAACGCCGCAGCTCGCGCTACACCACCAGATTTGACGAGATTTTGCGCGTCAAATAACTATGGTCGCAGCAAAACTTTCAAAACGCCGCGCTCAGCCGCCCGCTCCATCGCGCGAACTCCATTTTCAAGCGGGAATTCTTCCGTAATCATATCTTCGACATCAACAGTTTTGTTTTTCAAAAGCTCAAGCGCGGGCGCGAATCTACCGCAGCGCGAGCCGACGATTGTGATTTCGTCAACCACGACGCGCGCCGCCTGCCAGCGCGGCTCGCCTTGAAAAGTTGATTTTAAAACTAATTTCCCGCGCGGTTTTAACAAATCGAGCGCCGTCTGAAAACCGCTTTCCGAGCCGCTTGCTTCGACCGCGACATCGAAAGTCCGATTCAATTTTGCCGCCGCGTCGAGCAAAACTGTTTCAACGCCGCGTTTTTCGGCAATTCGCATTTTTTCCGCGTGCTTGCCGACAAGAAAAATGTTCTGCGATTTCAAAGCCAAGCTCTGCGCGCAAAGCAAGCCTAATTTGCCGTCGCCGACAACAGCCAAGCGGGTTTCCGGTAAAATTTCAACTTGTTCGGCGATTCCGAAGGCGGCTGCGAGAGGCTCTGCAAAAACCGCTTGTTCGTTTGTCACTTCGTCCGGCACTTCGAGCAGATTGCGAGCGGGCAAAGTCAAAAAATCGGCGTGCGCGCCGTCGCGCCCAACGATTCCCAGCACAGTGCGATTCGGACAATGTCTGAAATCGCCGCTTTTGCATAATTCGCAAACGCCGCAGCCCGCGTTGATTTCGCCGACGATTCGTTTGCCGATTAAATCCGGCGAGTCCGGCGCGTTTTCGACAATGCCGACAAACTCATGTCCGATTGTTCCCTTAAATCCGGCGTAACCGCGCACGATTTCCAAATCCGTATTGCAAACGCCGGAAAGCAGGACGCGGACGAGAGCTTCGCCGGATTTTTCCGGTCGCGGGATTTCGGCAAGTTTTAATTGATTATCTTCAAACCTGAGAGCTTTCATTTTCTAATTCGAGGATGAATGCTTGATCGCAGCGCGCGGCGTGTTTTTCGTCGGTTTCGATAAAACCGAACTTTCGGTAAAGCCCGATTGCTTCTTTCAAGCGAGTGTTTGTTTCGAGATAGATTCTTTTAAAACCAAGGTCGGCAGCGCGTTCGATCATTCTTTGCAGAGTTTGTTTGCCGAGTCCGAGACCGCGAATTTCTTTGGCGAAATACATTTTTCTCAGCTCGACGGTTTCCGTCGTAATCGGATAAAGCCCGACAGTTCCGACAATCTCGCCTGCGGGCGTTTCCAAAACTTCAAACAAACCGCCGCACCCGCCGTAATTCGCTTCGATGTCGTTTAAATCGGCGTCCGTTCCGCCGCAATCTGGCTCTAAGCCGTATTCGCGCAAAACTCCGAAAACGATTTGTTTGATTTTTTCGCCATCGCGGTTAGTTGCGGTGCGAAAAGTGATTTCATCCGATTTCATCGCCGCTCCGATTTTACCGGCTTTGCTGGTAATAAACTTTTAAATCTCTTTCTCCGACAATCAGCCAGCGCCCGTTGATTCTTTGCAGCGTGAGCTGCGATTGAACTTTGCCCTCGGTGGTTCGTTCGCCGTTTGCGAAAACCCATTCTTTGTCGTAAATGATGGTCACGCGATCCTCGCTTTCGGTGATTACGCGGAGGTTGCTGACATTGAACTCGATGTCGTCAAAAGCCTCGAAAGCGCGCTGCTTATCGGCGCGCACTTGATTTACCGAGAAACCCCGCGCGGTGTAATAATATTCGAGCGTATCGGCATAATAGCTTAAATGCCGGTTTAAATCGCCGGATTCAATCGCTCTCGCCCATGAATTTATCGTGCTGGAAACTTCTCTGTGAATCGTCGTCGCCCGGCGGGCGGGAATATTACGCGCCGGTTCGGGCGGCGGAGGAGGCGGAGAATCTTCGGCAACCCGCGTCTCGCCGCTCGGCAAAACATCGGCAGACGGATAAGTCGTCGCCGGATTCGCGTTTGCGGCGTTGGTTGAATTCTTTACATCGGCGGGCGGATAATTGCGCGGCGCAGAGCTTGAATTTAAGTTTAAATTTGAATTGAAATTCGAATTCGGAATCGAGTCCGCATTTGTCTGCGCGATTTGCTGATTGCCGTTGTCGCTTTGGCTGCCGCGCGACATCATTCGCCACGCACCCGCCACAATCGCAATGAGCAGAACAGCGGCGAGCGCGCCGGCGACAATCAAACCCGTATTCGATTTTTTTGCGGTCGGCGCTGCCGAAGATGCGGCGGGTGTTCGCGGCAGCGATTGGTAACTCCTCGGTGGGACGCTTGACTCGCGCTGAACGACAACCGTCTCCGTCTCCGGTTCGGCTTCGGCGGTGACGAGCGGCGTTCCGTCGGTCAAACAAAAATTCTGCGAATCGTCAAAAGTCGTGCGACAAGCCGGACAAACTTTCATAAGCAATTACGAATTTCAAATTACGATTTAGTTTCCTGCAAACGGCTAATTGTAACCGCAAACAGGCGCGTTTGGTAACTTAAAAAAAACAAATTCCACAATTCGTAATTCGTAATTCGTAATTCGTAATTGATTTCAGGGTTCTGTGACGAACGAGACTTCGGAAATTAAAGTGTCTGCCGAGTCGTGCGCGCCCTGGTAAACGTCTTCGATTGTGATTCGCACCCAGCGCGTTTGTTTTTGTCCGACATCAATGGATTGCGTTTGCATTTGGTCGGAAAAAGAGGCTGTTCGATTTGTACCGTCTGAAAACTCAATCAACGCTTCCGCAACCCGATTGTTGTCACGCCAGATTGCGGCGTTTTTAAAATAGCCGGGCTGAATTTTGATTTGCCGCAGATTGACCGTGCGGTCGAATTCAAAATTGAGCCATTCGCCGACGCCTCCACCATCCGCGCCTTCGCACCAGGCGGTCGCCGGATTGTTGT
The DNA here is from genome assembly GCA_036388995.1 of Pyrinomonadaceae bacterium. Classification (GTDB taxonomy): domain Bacteria; phylum Acidobacteriota; class Blastocatellia; order Pyrinomonadales; family Pyrinomonadaceae; genus JALZCH01. The sequence goes on from DASVQU010000118.1 coordinate 12,949, forward strand.
CAAAAGCGAAATTGGGAAAATAAAAATTGCCTCGGTCCTGGCTTCTGACCGACGAAGCTGAAGCAACGATTCGCGGTGGAGCATTCACGGCGGGCGAAGTTTGAGCTTTGACATTTGACGCCCGATTCGTTTCGATTTGAACCGAAGACAAACCTTGATTTGCGTTAATGTTGGCGGTCACTTTGTTTTGATTCTCGGCGCGTCCGGCGTTCGCGTTTGCTTTCGATTCTTCGCTTTCGCCGCCGCTTCTCGTAAACAAATACAATCCGACACCGCCGATGACGACGGCGAAAATCGCAAAAGCAGCTAAAATCGCCAGCACGAGCGGCGTGCTCGATTTTCTCGGCGTTTGCGGCTGGGTTTGACGGAAATTTTGCGGGTCAACCAATGTCGTGCCGTCGTTCAGACAGAAGATGTTTGAATCGTCCGCGTAAGTGGTTTGGCAGGTCGGGCAGATTTTCATTCCGATTAGTTAATTTTCGAGACTTTCTGACAATGCAAACTGTCAACTATCAACTCTAAACTATAAACTGTTTTGCAGAAAACCTCGGTTTCCGTTCAAAACAGTTTATAGGTGACAGTTTGGAGCTGATTCTCGCATTTTTATCAGCCTTCGCGTAAATTTCCGGGAATCAAAGGTTCGCTGCGGACGATTTGCGCGCCCGATTCCGTGCAGACGGCAAACGACGGTTTGTAACCGCCTTCCTGTTCGTACATCGTCACGCCCGCATATTCGCCCTTTGCATTGAGAATATAAAAATTAATTCCAAAATTCGGCGTGCCGCGCGCCGTCAAAAGGCGCTTTTCGATTGTGTTGTCTCTGATTCTTTTCAGCGCGGTCATTCCGGCGTCTTTCGGGCGCGCGCCGCGCCGCATTTCTTCGACAATCAGAAACGAGCATAAATTATACAAATTCGCTTCGCCGCGTCCCGTCGAACCGGCTGCGCCGACCGCTCCGTCAACGTACAAACCCGCTCCCAAAATCGGAGAATCGCCGACTCTGCCGGGAATTTTCCAAGCCAGACCGCTCGTCGTCGTCACGCCGCAAATCTCGCCTTTCGCGTTAATCGCGTTGCAATTTATCGTGCCGTAATAATGCGCCGGATGAATCTTGCCTTCATCAACCATCCGCAAAACTTCGCGCCGCCACAATTCGGCGCGTTTTGCCGGGTCGAGATAATGCTGCGGGTCTGTCCGGCGTTTCCATTCGAGCCAGAGACGCCGCGAGCGTTCGGTGTTTAAATCGTCTTCGATTTTAAAGCCCATATTTCTGGCGAAACCTTGCGCACCCGCGCCGACGATTAAATGATGGTCGGTTTGCTCGGCGACCATTTGCGCGATTGCCGCAGGCGTCCGCACGCCTTCGAGCGAGGCGACCGCGCCGGCGCGTTTTTTCGGTCCGTGCATTACGGAAGCGTCGAGCTGTACGATGCCGTCCGCATTCGGCAAACCGCCGTAGCCGACGCTCGCGTCCCTTGGGTCTAATTCGTTCAAAGCGACTCCGGCAACAACGGCGTCGAGAACGTCAGCGCCTCCGGTGATCATCGCAAAAGCCTTTTCGACGCAAGTTTGCGCCCCGCCGTTTTTATATTCGTGACCGTTTGACGACGCGACGACAACAGGTTTAACCGCGCCGCGCTGAACCGCCGGAGCCTGACCAAAGCCTGTTTTGGTCAAAACCGCAGCAGCCGCGCCGGTTAAAACAAAATCGCGTCTGTTTATTTTCTTGCTCATAGTTTTCTCGCTTTTTCTGATGAATTTTCGGCAAACAGTAAAGGGAAGGTAACTCAATTTGGCTAAAATATCTACAAACTATCAAATTTTTATCGGTTTTCTGGAGCCGCAAACGCAAAGTCAGCATGTAAAGGCGGCAGACAGTATTTTACCGTGAGCATTTTGTTTCGCCCGCTTTTGTTCTGCCGAAATCATTCATTCATTTTCTGTCATTTTGACTTAAAAGTTAATTCAACTTCAATCAGAATAAAGCGGCAGTTTCGTGCTGTGAACAGGTAAGTGATTTATTGTCAGCAGTTAAGGTTTTGGCACGCCGATTGAATATAGTCTGCCGAGTCATATTGATATGACGAGTCATTTGAAAAGAAACTTACATCCCAGAAATTAAGGTTAAAGCTTTTTTGAAATAGAGAAGCTACAGGAGCAACGAACAATGAATAAGACATTTCTTCCCAAATTCTCAACAATCGCCGTCATGCTGGCGTTGTGCTTACAATCCCTCCAATTATCAGTAATTTGGGCACAAGAGCCTCTTTCCTCAGCCAATCAAAAATTGGACGCTGACCAGAAGCTCGAAGGAAAAACCGACACCACTTTAAAGGGCATTATGATGACCGACCTGACCGGTTCTTCCAATTCATCAGCCAGGCAGAAAGTTGCGGCGGATTTGAAACAAAGAAAAAATTCTGTTTCGGGCAGCACTTTGCTTGACGTTATCGTTCAACCCGCCAGCACCTGGTCAAGCGGTTTAACAACCGAATTAACAAATCGAGGCGCGGTCGTAAAGAAATCTTTTACGAGCTTTAATTTTAAATCTTACAAAGTAAAAGCCGGCGATATTGATAACATTGCCGCTCGCACCGATGTCGGTTACCTCTCACTTGAACGTCCTACGAAATCGCTCGGTCACGTAACTCTGACAACCGGAACCGATGCGGTTCGGTCAATTCTCGGCACCAGCTCTCTGGACGGTACGGGCGTCGGCATCGCTGTTCTTGATTCGGGTATTTACACTGCTCACACCGCTACAAAAGGCATAGATGGCAGCTCACGAATTGTTTATTCGCAGGATTTCACGGGAGAAAACCGCATTACCGATGATCCTTATGGACACGGAACTCACGTCGCGACAACGGCTGCCGGAAACGGCTGGGTCTCAGGCGGCGCTTACGAGGGAATTGCCAGAAACGCCAAAATCATCAACCTTAGAGTTCTCGACGGAAGCGGAAAAGGTTCAACGACGGCGCTTCTGAACGCACTGGATTGGATTTATGCAAACCGCGCAAACACGACTTACAACATAAAAGTCGTTAATTTAAGCCTGGGAACGGCGGCGGTTGATTCGTACACTAATGATCCGCTCTGCATTGCAGTTAGAAAATTGGTTGATGCCGGTATTGTTGTCGTCGCCGCGGCAGGAAACGAAGGCAAAGATTCTTCGGGTAACAAGCTCTACGGACAGATTCACTCGCCCGGAAACGATCCTTCCGTGATTACGGTCGGCGCGACAAATACGTTTGGAAGCGATGCCAGAATTGATGACGTGATGACGACTTATAGCTCCAGAGGTCCGACGCGCTCTTTCTGGACCGACTCATTAGGAGTCAAGCACTACGACAACCTCGTCAAACCCGATTTAGTTGCTCCGGGCAACAAGATTATTGACGCTCAATCACCAAACAACGTACTAGTAACGCAAAACCCGATGCTCGATGCTGATGTCAGCTCAAGAGATACAAAAGAGCAGATGTATTTGTCAGGAACCTCGATGGCAACGCCGATTGTTTCGGGCGCAGTAGCGCTGATGCTGCAAGCCAATCCGAAATTGACGCCCAATCTTGCTAAAGTGCTTTTGATGTACTCGGCTCAATTACTGCCAAACCACAATAATTTTGAGCAGGGAGCAGGTCAGATAAACATTGACGGAGCAGTCCGGCTCGCCAGATTAGTGCGTCAGGATTTATCTCTCTCAAGCCTTCTCGGTTCGCCGCTTTTGACCGTTCTCACCCCGCCCGCGCCGCAGAGCGTGATCGCAGGCAATACGATTCCCTGGAGCCAGGGCATTATAACGGATTATTCGTATGCTAAGGGAAGTAACCTGATCACTAAATATCAGAAGGTTTATGGTTTGGGTTACACTTTGAGCGATATGACGGTTGAAACAAACGGCGTATTGATGAGCGACGGCGTTTTGATGAGCGACGGCATTGTAATGGGCGACAGCATCTTAACTGTCACAGGTATTACGATGGGCGACGGCTTGCCGTTTCTCGCCAGCGGCGTGTTGATGAACGACGGCGTTTTGATGAGTGATGGGATCACGATGGGTGACGGTATTGTCATGGGCGACGGTGTTCTGATGAGCGACGGCGTTTTAATGGCTGACGTTTCCGCAGCCGCAAACAGCGCAATGATCTTTGGCGATGGAACAACTGTAATGGATGCAGTTCCCGATCCGACGCCGGAAGACCCCAGCGGATTAACCGCCAAAGCGGCTTCAAGATCGCAAATCAATCTGACCTGGCTGGATAATGCGACGAATGAAACCGGATTTGCCGTCGAAAGATGTGCCGGATCAACTTGCACCAACTTTGCTCAAATCGCCACGGTCGGAGCCGGGATAAAGAGCTTTGCCAACACCGGACTTGCCGCAAATACGGCTTATCGCTACCGAGTTCGCGCTTTTAACGGTTCAGCTTTTTCAAGCTACACAACTGTTGTCGGGGCGACAACGCCGAAGTAAATAATTGCTTCTCAGAACCTGAACTCGAGTATTGATCTAACTGATCGCTTTCTTTTCAAAAAACATCGAGTCGCCGAATGTGGATTCATTCGGCGACTCGATGTTTTTTGAAAATCCTTTGTCGAACTGAGATTAAATTCTTATGACTTGCGGACGCAGCCTGCGTCGGTTTGAATACTAGCCGATAATGTTGTTGATTCCGGCTCTTCATTTTATTTTAATCCCTTAGCGTAATCCGGTCGGAAACCTTTAAAACTCATCTTTTTTCGTTAATCGTTCTTCCATTTCGTCGGCGGCAAAAGCGACGGTAGTTAACATTCCGTCAAGTTTTTTCCCGTCAAGATCGGCTGGAATGTAAATCATATTTACGACGGTGTATTTGCCGTCATCCATTTTGTTAAGCATCCAGAAACTAATTTGATCCATATTTTTTTGCAGAAGCTGATAGGCAATTTCCGGCGTCGGCTGCTTTTCGCTAACTATCGCGTAGGAAAAAACGGCGCGTAATTCAAAACCGTTAATCTTTACCGTTCTCGACAAAATTAAAATCTTTTGGCGACGCTTATTCGGCAAATCGTAAGTAACCATATACATTCCGTCGTTATCCACCGAAAAAGGCGTTTTTGTCTGATTTAAGGCATTGGCAACGCGGGCGTCGCCCGGCGTCGCCGATTTTTTCTGAGCAGTGGTTGTTTGAATGCTTAAAAAGCAAACGACAAATAAAACTGCGATGGAAATTGATAAGTTTTTCATAAATTCTCCTTTTTCATTTCGGCGAGAGCGTAAAAGTGTAAACCTTTTTGCGGATCGACACTTCGATCTGCACATTTTTATCTTGAAAACCTGCGCGCCGTAAAGTCAAACCGACTCGTTCGCCTTCTGCGGCTTCCGTTTAACACAGGAACACCGGATCGTATATCTCGTCTCGGATGATCGAATTGTTTTCTCCAATCCCGTTATCATTACTGATTGCTTATACAATATTTTCAACCAACTGATTTTTTTGCGAAAAATTCAAATAAAATCGGTTAAATTAGAAATTGCATCTCGGAGGAGGAAATGAAATGAAAAGAGTTGTTCAAATTTTCGGACTCGCATTGCTGTTTCAAGGCTTGCTGACGATTTCGACGGCGCAGAACGCGAACCGGGCGAAACAGGAAACCGGAGATAAAATTCGGATTGTCAATGTCACGGCGAGCGCGCCAATTGTTGACGGAGTCGAAAATGAGTTTACGGTTGAAATTGAATATACTGTCGAAAGCGGCGAAGCGGCGACCGTGATGATTGGTTTCAACAGCGAGAAATCGAGCATTTATCGAATGACGACGAGCAAGAAAATCAAAAAGGGAACTAATTTTATCACTCTTAAATCGAAAGCCGTGCCCAAAGATTGGAAAGAATACGGCGATTTCGTCGTTATCGCCAATATGTTTTCGTATCCCGAAACGCGCGGAAAAATGATTCCGACGGCTTCGTCCAGACAAGTTATTGAGTTTGCAAATTAAAATTTAATGAGAGTAGCCGTTTTAGCTTCCGAAGCAGTTCCATATTCGAAAACCGGCGGGCTTGGCGACGTTGCCGGCGCGCTGCCGAAATTTTTAAAAAAACAAGGCGCGGATTCGGTTTTAATCACGCCGTTTTATCAGCAGCAAACCAAACCGGATTTGCTCGAAAGCCGCCCGATTGGAGATTTGATTGTTGATTGGCGCGGACAGCAATATCGCTGCGGCGCTTTTTTCAGCGAGCGCGGCGGCGTTCCGGCATTTTTAATTGACGCGCCCGAATTTTTTCAGCGCGATTCGATTTACGGTTTTCGCGAAGATTATCTGCGCTACGCATTTTTCTCAAAAGCCGCGCTCGCGCTCCTGAAACGAATCGGCGCGCCGCCCGACATCATTCATTTAAACGATTGGCACACGGGGTTTGCGGCGGTCGAAATCGCCGACAAACGGCGTTGGGACGGATTTTTTAGAAACGTCAAAACCGTTTTTTCGATTCACAATCTCGCGTATCAAGGAGTTTTCGGTGAAGAAGAATTGTGGAAGCTCGGCTATGGCGAAGATTGGCAGCGCAGCGCTTTTCTCGCAAACGGCGCGGCAAACGCAATGAAAGCCGGATTGACCTGCTCGGATTGGCTTTCGACGGTTTCGCGCGGTTATGCGCGCGAGACGATGGGCGCGGAACTCGGCAACGGGCTTGATTGGTTATTAAGGGAACGCAGCAATCGCTACATCGGAATCACGAACGGTATTGATTACGAAGAATGGAATCCGGCTGGCGACAAAAACATCGCCGCGAATTATTCGCGGGAAGATTTATCCGGCAAACGAAAATGCAAAGAAGATTTGCTTAGACATTTCGGTTTGTACGTTGATCTGGAACGCCCGGTTTTCGGCTGGGTTTCGCGTTTGACGCCGCAAAAAGGCGTCGAATTGCTGCAATCCGTCGCGTTTGAAATCGTGATGAGCGGCTGCTATTTCGTCGCGCTCGGTTCTGGTTCATCGGAATACGAAAACTTTTTGCAGGCTTTAAGAGATTTCGCGCCGCGTCAGGTCGGCGTTTTCAAAGGCTATAACGAACCGCTCGCGCATAAAATCGAAGCCGGTTCGGATATGTTTCTGATGCCGTCGAAATTCGAGCCGTGCGGTTTGAATCAAATGTATAGTTTGCGCTACGGCACGATTCCGGTTGTTCGCGGAACAGGCGGGCTTGACGATACGGTTGAGGAATTCGATTTGCTTTCGCAAACCGGCAACGGTTTTAAATTTTATCCGTACGACGCGAACGCATTTCTCGAAAAAATCTACGAAGCGATTTTTAATTATGCCGACCAGAAGGTTTGGCGGCGAATTCAATCAAACGGAATGCGCGTGGATAATTCGTGGGAAAAGGCAGCGAATAATTATTTGCAGCTTTACAGCTTAGCAATGAGAAGTTGAAGGGTTATTTTTATAAATATAACACGGCGCAAGCCAAATCTCTAAATCAAAAAATCTTTAAATCGCAGCCGCAAAAATACGCAAAAAAAATGTTTTGTGTTATTTTTGTGGCTGTTTTTATGTTCAGTTATCGAATAGACGACGAAGCCGAACTGCGCCTGCCGACCGAGTTGGACGCGATTGAGATTTATCAGGTCGTCCGCGAAAACTTAAAGCATTTGCAGCGCTGGATGCCCTGGGCGACCGATGATTACTCGCTCGAATCGGCGCGAGATTACATCAAAAGAAATCTGCAAAGTCTGGCTGAAAACCACGAATTCAACGCCAGCGTCGTTCTCAATCACAAAATCGTCGGGCAAATCGGTTTTCACAACCTCGACTGGGCGAATAAAACCGTCAGTATGGGCTATTGGCTGGCTCAATCCGCTCAGGGCAAAGGTTTGATGACGCGCGCCAGCAAAGTTTTTATCAACTACGCTTTTGACGGAATGCGCTTGAACCGCGTGCAAATCAACTGCGCCGCCGACAACCTGAAAAGCCGTGCGATACCCGAACGGCTCGGTTTCAAAATAGAAGGCACGTTTCGCCAAACTCAATGGCTGCACGACCATTTTAAAGATTTGGTCGTTTATTCGATGCTCGCAAAAGATTGGAAAAAAGTGAGCGGTAAGCAGTGAGCAGTGAGCAGTGGAAACAGAAAAATCTTCTGCTCACTGCTCACTGCTCACTGCTCACTAAATAAATGATAATTGTGATTATCGGCGCTCAATGGGGCGACGAGGGAAAAGGAAAAGTTGTTGATTTATTGGCTGACCGTTTCGATACGGTCGCCCGTTATCAAGGCGGACATAACGCCGGGCATTCGGTTTATGTCGGCGAACGCGCGTTTGTGCTGCGTTTGCTGCCGTCGGGAATTATTCACCCGGATAAAACCTGCGTGCTGGGCAACGGAATGGTGATTGACCCGAAAGCGTTTTTCGAGGAAGTTGACCAAATGACGGCACAGGGAATTGAAATCACGCCCGAACGCCTGAAAGTTTCGTCGCGCGCGCATCTGATTTTGCCGTATCACCGCGTTTTGGATCATACGTCGGAAGAGCGGCTCGGAAACGAAAAAGTCGGCACGACTTTGCGCGGAATCGGACCGGCTTACGAAGACAAAGCCGGACGGCGCGGCATTCGCGTCGCCGACGCGCTCGACTCGGATTTGCTCAAATCCAGAATTGTGCGCGGGCTGGAAGAAGCCAACCGCGTAATTGTTTTGTACGGGCGCGAGCCGCTGCGCGCCGACGAAATTTTTGATGAAATTTCGGCTCTTGCCGAACGTCTGCGACCGTTTGTGACCGACACGACGACGTTTTTGAACCGGGAGATAAAATCCGGCAAAAGAATTCTTCTCGAAGGCGCGCAGGCGACTTTGCTTGATATTGATCACGGAACTTATCCGTATGTCACTTCGTCAAATCCGACTGCGGGCGGCGCGGCGGTCGGCGCGGGAATTCCTCCGCACAGCATTACCGGCGTTTTGGGAATTGTTCGTACCTATACGACTCGCGTCGGCGAAGGACCTTTCCCGACTGAAATGCTCGCAGGCGAAGAAGAGCTTGCCCATTTGATCCGCGAACGCGGGAACGAATACGGTTCGGTAACGAGAAGACCGAGACGTTGCGGCTGGTTCGACGCCGTTGCCACCAAATACGCTGCCGATTTAAATGGATTTAATTCGGTCGCGCTGACAAAACTGGACGTTTTGGACGTGCTGGACGAAATCAAAGTTTGCGTCGGTTATCAGTTGGACGGGCGGACGATTGATTATTTTCCGTCAATCGCTTCGGAACTCAGACGCATCGAGCCGATTTACGAGACTTTACCGGGCTGGGCGACTTCAACCGTTGGAACCACCAACGTCGAAGAATTGCCTGAAAACGCCCGAAAATACGTCGAGTTTTTATCTTCATCAATCGGCGTCGAAATCGGTTTAATCTCGACCGGACCCGAACGCGATCAAACGATTTTATATCCAGGCTCGACAATGGAAAGCTGGTTTAAATCCTAAATTGCGTGAAATCTTTCACCAGGAACGGTTGCGCGAATCATTTTCGATGTGTAAAATCAAAATTTCGGTTGGCGATAATCCGACACGTCGGCTGCTAAAATGAGCCCATAGCTCAGTCGGTAGAGCAAATGGCTTTTAACCATTGGGTCGAAGGTTCGAGTCCTTCTGGGCTCATCAGTTTTGATGAATAAAATAAAGGGCGAAGTCAAACCAAATGACTTGCCCTTTTCTTATTTGAGTGCCTAGTGAGTGCCAACTTCAAAAACTTATGTACCAAACATCAGTTTTTCTAGTTTGTCGGTTGCCGTTTATCTGCATTGTCGGCAAAATGTGGCTGTAAGTGTCTAGAGTTAAAACGATGCCGGCGTGTCCAAGCCTTTCCGAAACGACTTTCGGATTTTCACCAGCGGACAAAAGCAAAGTTGCCGTTGTATGCCGCAAATCATAAAGGCGAATTTTCGGCAATTCAGCTTTATCTCGAATCGGTTTGAAATGTCTGCGTAAAAGGTTGCCGTGAAACAAAGGGGTTCTGATTTCAGACGGGTTAAGCTAATGATTAGTCTTTTACTTAATGTAGTAAACTCGTTTTATGAACGATAAATATCAGATCATTAAGAAAAAGAAGCCTGAAACAAAACAGGAAATCATTCAGGAGAAAATTGAAGAACTGGTTAAACAGCGAGATAAGGAATCGAATTATACTGCCAAACAAGCTCTCAATGCTGAGATTATGAAGCTATTTGCTCAATATCAAAGGTTAAATCTGTGAGGTTGAATTTCTACCGACGTTTATAACTTAATTATCCTCAAATATTGTGCGACAAAGTTAATGAACTTCGCAGATCTTTGGAAGAGCCTTCCCGCTTACCTCTCTTAGTAGTTATCTTTTACGCTATTCCTTAAAGAAATAAATCCGCTTAGGTAGTTTTTAATTGACGCCAAAGATTGTAGGTTCGAGCCTGCGCATTGATGTGATTTTGACCAAATCACGTTCCTAATTATTGGGTTCGGATAAGCAATCTTACTATTACCGGTATCCTTTTGCTTGCAGCCTGAATAGTTCGGCGTATATCCCATCTTTTTCGATCAAATTATCGTGAGTTCCATCTTCTACGACATTTCCATTTTGCAAAACTATTATCCGATCAGCCATTCGAACCGTCGAAAAACGATGGGAAATTAGAATCGCCATTCGCCCGCGCACCAACTCGCTGAAACGTTCGAAAACAGTGTATTCGGCGCGAGCATCGAGAGCTGCAGTTGGTTCGTCAAGAATTAAAAGCTTTGCCTCGCGCATGTAAGCGCGACCTAAAGCCACTTTCTGCCATTCGCCACCGGATAGATCAACTCCTCCATCAAATCTTCGTCCGAGCATCTGGTTATAGCCCTTTGGCAATCTGGGCAAAAGTTCAGATGCAAGAGATTTTTCCGCCGCGCTTATAATTTGCGAAGGCACTTCAGAGTTCTTTGAATCGTCGTTTGATATTTCGTCGTGACCGTTTTGAATCTGGCGCTCTGTTAAGTAACGGTCAACTTCTTTGATTTCACCAACCCCAATATTCGTCTCAAAAGCCAAATCATACCGAACAAAATCTTGAAAAATAACGCTGATTGCACCGCGCAATGAATTTAAATCATAATCGCGCAAATCAATGCCATCGAGCAAAATTCTCCCCTCGGTCGGATCATAAAGGCGGGCAATAAGTTTAGTTAGAGTGGTTTTTCCCGCTCCGTTTTCGCCTACTAAAGCGATTCGCTCTCCCGGGCTAAGTTTAAAATTAACGTTTCGGATCGCCCATTTTTCCGATTCAGGATAACGAAATCCGACATTTTCAAAAGTAAATCCTTCTTTAATTTCCATCGGAACTTTTCGAGCGTTTGGCGGTGAGAAAATAGTCGGTTCAGTATCAAAAAAATCAAATAAATCTTTGAGATAAAGTGATTGGCTCAGAATGCTGCTGGCATTATTTAGCAAACTTTCAATTAAATCTCTGCTGCGTGAAAATGATGCTGCCAGAAAGGTCAATGTTCCAATTGTGATTGTTCCGGAAAGAGCCTGAATCAAAATCGAAACATAAGCTCCGTAATACCCGAGCGTGCCAATCAGAGATAATCCGAAAGATGAAATACTTCGGCGAATTGAAAGCATTCGGTTATCTTCGTAGAATTTCGTTGCCAGGGCATCATAACGGCGAGTGAGCCAATCTGAAAGCCCGAACATCTGCACTTCTTTTGCCGTTCGGTCGCTTGCTCCTAAAAAGCGGAAATAATCGAGCAATCTTCTTTCGGGAGTCCAACGATAAAGCAGCGAATACTCAAGCGCAGCATAATGCGTAGCTCCAAGAAAGCTCGGAATCACAGCTAAAACAAGTAGTAACAAAACCCACGGATTAAAAACAAGGAGTGCCGCAGCGAGCGAAGCGATTGTAAATGCATCCTGCGCAATCTGAAATATTTGTGGAAGCAATCCGATTCTGCCGGTAGTCTGACGGCGAGCACGTTCAAGACGGTCGTAAAACTCTGGATTTTCAAATTGGTATAAATCGAGTGTGGCGGCGTGACGCATCAGACGTATGCTGAGCCGATTGGAGAATAAATCCCCCGTCAGACTTTCGATCAGCGATGAAGCGCGGCTGAGAAGCTCTCCTGTGATTACAATTCCAAGTTCGAGCGCAACCAATCGCCACAAATGTGAATAGGAAAAGGGATTTCTTGCAATATCGGAAACAGAATTAGCCGCAACTACGGAATCAATAATCAGCTTTCCAGTCCAAAGTGCTGCAACAGGTACGAAAGCTCGTAAAAGCCGCAATAAAATCATTAAAAGCAGGTAGCCTCGGTATGTCTCCCAAATAAGCTGGAAAAACGGTAAAACATATTTCAGAGCTGCAAGCCGCTCGCGCCAGGAAATCTGGGATGGATCAATCTTGGATTTATTGGGAGACATATTTCTCAAAGATTGTTTAGATGATGATTTTCCATTTTATAAATGTGAGTTTTATTTTAGAAACTTACGGAATTGGATTTGTTCAATCCGTTATGAGATGAATTATTATAAATAAAACGAACTTGTTAAATTTGCCGTCTTGTAGGCAATCAATAAATTAAATAGAATCACACGGGCGAAATTCAGAGTCATTAGAAGATGAATAATAATTTTAGAGTTGTCGTTTGGAACTGCCGCAGAGCAGCGGCAAAAAGCAAAACCGTATGGAATTATCTATTGCAGTTAGAACCGTCTTTGGCTCTTCTTCAAGAAGTTTCCGGCATTTCGCCAGTAAATTTCCGATAAATATTCAAGTATTGTTGAGAAGGCAGTAAATTGTGATTATATCCAGCAGAGATTTAGCACCGCCATTTTAGCCGAAGGTGAACTAACCAATGATTGCAGTCTGACTGCCGAAGAATTATGGATTAATTCAGAATTGAAACTATTCAAGGGGAATCTTCTTTTCCGTCGTTTACAAATTCCTAATTATAAAACGATAAATGTCGTTTCAGTACATAGTCCAGCAAACCCATGTTCAGATGTGTGCGCTTAAATTCCTAGCTCCCATTTCCATTCCCGAAAGATTCCTATCGACCTTACCGAACGTAACTTGGACGGAACACAATAAAGCGCGGGCGACCTTTGAGAGGATCGCCCGCACCTTCGGCTACAGTACTCGCCACGAACTTAGCTGCCCGCCTTGCCCGTGATGATGCGTTCGCCGTGGCGTTCTGCGAGAAGGTCAAACCGGTCCAGGTTCATGACCTTATTCCAGGCTTTCACGAAGTCGCGCACGAACTTCTCCCCCGCGTCGTCGCTGGCGTACACCTCTGCCAGCGCACGGAGCTGAGAGTGCGCGCCGAAGACGAGATCGGCGGCGGTAGCGGTCCACTTGGGGTCGCCCGTCGCTCGGTCGCGACCCTCGTACACGTTCTCCTCGGAGGCGGACGGTCTCCACGTTGTGCTGATGTCAAGCAAGTTCACGAAGAAGTCGTTGGTCAACGCTTCGGGGCGGTCGGTAAAGACGCCGTGCTTGGACCCGCCGAAGTTGGCGTTCAGGGCGCGCATGCCGCCGACAAGCACCGTCATCTGCGGGGCGGTCAGCTTCAGCATGTTGGCGCGGTCGAGCAGGCGCGTTTCGGGCGACAATATATCCTCCTTACCGATAAAGTTGCGGAAGCCGTCGCCGCTCGGTTCGAGCACGTCGAACGTGTCCACGTCCGTCTGCTCCTGCGAGGCATCCGTGCGACCCGGTGCGAACGGGACGGCGATGTTGTAGCCCGCGTTCCGGGCTGCCTGCTCCACGGCGGCGCATCCGCCCAGTACGATCAGGTCTGCCAGCGAGACCTTCTTGCCGTCGGACTGCGCGGTGTTGAAGTCCTGCTGAACCTTCTCCAAAGCCTCCAGCACCTTCGCCAGTTGGGTCGGTTCGTTGGCTTCCCAGTCCTTCTGCGGCGCGAGGCGAATGCGCGCCCCGTTCGCGCCGCCGCGCTTATCTGTGGTGCGGAAGCTGGAGGCGGCACACCACGCCGTGGCGACCAGCTGCGGAATGGACAGACCGGCATCGAGGACCTGGCGCTTGAGGGCGGCGATGTCCTGTTCGTCGATCAGCTCGTGATCGACGTCCGGGACAGGGTCCTGCCACAGCTGCGGCTCCGGGATCCAGGGTCCGAGGTAACGCGAGCGCGGTCCCATGTCGCGGTGGAGCAGTTTGAACCAAGCCTTTGCGAAGGCATCAGCGAGCTGGTCGGGGTTTTCGTGAAAGCGCTTTGCGATCTCCCCGTAGGTCGGGTCCATCCTCATCGAGAGGTCTGTGGTCAGCATCATCGGCGCGTGCCGCCTTGAAGGGTCGTGCGCATCGGGTACAGTGCCTTGGGCCTCCGGGTTCTTCGGCGTCCACTGCTTCGCGCCAGCGGGACTCTCCGTGAGTTCCCACTCGTAATTGAACAGATTTTCTAGGAACCCGTTGTCCCACTGGGTGGGGTTGCTCGTCCACGCGCCTTCGAGGCCGCTCGTGATCGTGTCCAGCCCCTTGCCGCTGCCGTATTTGTTCTTCCAGCCCAAGCCCTGTTCTTCGATCGGAGCGGCCTCGGGTTCCGGGCCGACGTTCTCAGGCGCCGGGGCCGCGCCATGGACCTTGCCGAAGGTGTGGCCGCCGATGATCAGTGCCGCTGTCTCCTCGTCGTTCATCGCCATGCGGCCAAAGGTCTCCCGGATGTCTCGGGCGGCGGCTAGCGGATCTGGGTTGCCGCCGGGCCCTTCGGGATTTACATAGATTAAGCCCATCTGCACGTTCGCCAGTGGTTTGGCGAGTTCCCGGTCGCCGCTGTAGCGTTCGTCTCCCAACCAGGTGTCTTCCGGTCCCCAGAAAAGATCCTCAGGCTCCCAGGCGTCGGGACGGCCGAAGCCAAAGCCGAACGTCTTGAACCCCATCGATTCCAAAGCCACGTTGCCAGCCAAGACTAGCAGGTCGGCCCATGAGATGTTCCGGCCGTACTTCTTCTTGATAGGCCAGAGCAGCCGGCGCGCTTTGTCGAGGTTCGCGTTGTCAGGCCAGCTGTTGAGGGGCGCAAAACGCTGCTGTCCTTCGCCGCCACCGCCACGGCCGTCGGCAATGCGATAGGTCCCGGCGGCGTGCCATGTCATGCGGATGAAGAGCGGACCGTAGTGTCCATAGTCGGCCGGCCACCAGTCCTGCGAGCTGGTCATCACCTCGATGAGGTCTTGCTTCAGAGCCTCGACGTCAAGGTTTTTGAAATGCTCTCCGTATTCAAACTCCTCTTCCATCGGGTTGGACAGGGAAGAATGATGGTGGAGGACCGAGAGGTCCAGCTGGTTCGGCCACCAGTCTTTGTTTGTCCTCGGCCGACCCTGAGTCCTAGGCTGTGGGGCGGGGATTGCGGGATTCTCACTTTCACTGACACTCTTTGTATGTTTTTTATCGGGCACGTCGTTTCTATTCCTCTCTAAGTCGTACTTCTGTTAGTTGTTTCTTTTAACAATCTCATTGGCGCAAACGATGATTTGGACGTTGTCTAACGTCCAGTAAAAAAATCACCTTCGGGCGTGACGGCATCGACCGCGCATCACTACTTGGGAGTCGTTAACTTCGAAGTCATGAAGCGTTTTCTCGCTGCTCACTTCGATCTGATTCCAAGGGATGTCGTAGATCTGGCTTGTGTCTTCATCAATGAAATGATGATGACGGTTCGTGTTCGGATCGAAGAGGACAGAGTCGGGGGCGAGATACACCTCCCGGAGAAGTCCTTTTTCCACGAGGAGATTGAGCGTGTTGTATACGGTCGCCAAGCATATCTTCGGGAAACTCCCCTGAATACCGGTCCACACTTTGTCTGCCGAGGGATGCTCCGTTGAGTGAAGAACGTACTTAGCTATGGCAACGCGTTGCGCCGTCGGCTGGATGCTGTGCTCCTCGAGAATGTGTGCGACGTCCGGCTTCATAATAGAGAACATTAAATAATTAAGTTCTAAGGCTAGATTTTGTCAAGCGTGACCGCCCATGTGATCTGAATTGCCGCGATCTCCGGTCTTTCGAATCCGAGCGCAGCCAAATGCCCACTTCATTTATCGCTATCTCACGGAATACGTATCCTCAACCAGGGTATGCTTAGCTTATCAATTTATTATTATTATTTAGAAATATAACTATCAAGCAAACTTGCTGAATTAGGCATGCTTTCGAAAGAGTTTTGTTTTTTCCGGAATGAGGGGTGTAAATGTCCGTTTGGTTTGTGTAAAAGATTGGACGAAATAGATAGTGACCACGATTGGTGCGAGCCGAATGAACCAAAATTAGAAAAAGCGTAATTTCTTGTTCCTCTTTTCGATCAACCCTGTGTTTTACTATTAACGAATAGATGTGTAATTATATTTGGCTTTCTCGCTTATCTTAAAAATAATTTAAAAAGGAACTATTAACTGTGCGAAAATTGCGTCTTCTCTTTCTCTCACTTTGTTTATTGACGATTTCCAATGTAACTCTATTTGCCCAACAAGATTCAAAAGCAGCCACATTGCCTTCGCCGCAAGTTACCGCGACGCCATCGCCAACACCAACTCCGGAGGCAACTCCGACACCAAAACCCGAGCCGATGTCAACCGGAACATTCTCCGGTTTGAAATTTCGCTCTATCGGTCCGGCGGTAACCTCCGGTCGCGTTAATATGTTTGCCGTTGACCCGAATGACCGCGCCAAATATTTCGTGGCAGTTGCGTCGGGCGGCGTCTGGAAAACCGTCAACGCGGGAACGACCTGGACGCCGGTTTTTGACAACGAAGGCTCTTTTTCAATCGGGGCAATCGCTCTCGACCCAAAAAATCCGGCGATTGTTTGGGTCGGCACGGGTGAACATAACAGCCAGCGCAGTGTCGGCTACGGCGACGGCGTTTATCGCTCGGACGACGGCGGCAAAACCTGGAAAAATCTGGGTTTGAAAACAAGCGAACACATCGGGCGCATTGCCATTGACCCGCGCGACGGCAACATTGTTTTTGTCGCCGCGCAAGGTCCTTTGTGGTCACCGGGCGGCGAACGCGGGCTTTATAAAACAACAGACGGCGGCAAAACCTGGAAATCCGTTATCACGGTCAGCGAAAATACGGGCGTCACCGACGTTGTAATTGACCCGGCAAATCCCGACACGATGTATGCCGCTTCCTGGCAGCGACGACGCCATTTTTACACGCTGATTAACGGTGGTCCAGAAAGCGCGATTTATAAATCTACTGATGGCGGAAATACTTGGGTGAAGCTTCGTTCGGGGTTGCCGCCCGGCGATTTGGGACGTATCGGTCTGGCGGTTTCTCCGGTTAACACAAACGTCGTTTATGCGACCGTTGAAGCGAGTGGAAACTTAAGCGGTATTTTTCGGTCAAACGACCGTGGCGCAACCTGGGAAAGAATGAGTCCGAGCATCGCTCAAGGAATGTATTACGGGCAGATTATTGCCGATCCGAAAAATGTTGACCGCGTTTATATTCCGAACGTCATTTTCCAAGTCTCGGATGACGGCGGGCGCACTCAGCGCCCGCTGGGGGAAAAGCTCAAACACGTTGATAATCACGCAATTTGGATTGATCCGAACAACACGGATTATTATCTCGTCGGTTCCGATGGCGGAGTTTACGAAAGTTTTGATCGCGGCGCTAATTGGAATTTCAAAGCCAATCTGCCGGTGGCGCAATTTTACGATATAGCGGTTGATAACAGCGTGCCGTTTTATAACGTTTACGGCGGAACTCAGGACAACAATTCTCTGGGCGGACCGGCGCGTACGCGCCACAACGCTGGAATCTTGAATGCGGATTGGATTGTCACTAACGGAGGCGACGGTTTCCGCTCGGCTGTTGACCCACTCGACCCAAATATCATTTATGCTGAAAGTCAGAACGGCGGCTTGGTTCGCTTTCACAAGCGAACCGGCGAAACCGTGAATATTCCGCCGATTGAAGGCAAAAACGATGAATCTCAGCGCTACAATTGGGATTCGCCATTTATCATCAGCCCGCACCTTAATACCAGACTTTATTTTGCGGGGCATAAACTGTTCAAAAGTGACAATCGCGGTGATGATTGGAAAGTTATCAGCCCTGATTTAACTCGCCGCCTTGACCGTAATGCTTTGCCAGTAATGGGCAAAATCTGGGGACCGGACGCAATTGCAAAAAACCAGTCAACCGCGCTCTATGGCAATGCCTCAGCTTTGTCTGAATCACCGAAAAAGCAAGGTTTGATTTATGTCGGAACGGATGACGGCTTGGTTCAGGTGACGGAAAATGACGGACAAAACTGGCGTAAAATCGACAAATTTCCGGGCGTTCCCGATATGAGCTATGTCAGCCGCGTGCTGGCTTCGCAACACGATCAGAATACGGTTTATGCGCTTTTCAACAACCATCAGAACGGCGATTTCAAACCGTATCTTTTAAAAAGCGCCGACACCGGAAAAACCTGGACTTCGATTGCCGGAAATCTGCCCCAACGCGGTTCGCTTTATGCCATCGCCGAAGATCACGTCAATCCAAATCTGCTCTTTGTCGGGACGGAATTTGGCTTCTTTTTCACCGTTGACGGCGGCGCAAAATGGATTCAGATGAAAGGCGGCTTGCCGACCATCGCCGTCCGCGATATTGCCGTACAAAGAACGGAAAATGATTTGGTTTTGGGCACTTTCGGGCGCGGAATTTACGTTTTGGACGATTATACGCCGCTGCGCCAAGTGAGTAGAGAAGCGCTTGAACAGAACTCACAGCTCTATCCCGTTAAAGACACTTTGATGTACGTGCGTTCAAATATGATTTTTTCGGGTTTTCAAGGCTCCTCATTTTACACTGCCCCGAATCCTCCTTACGGGGCGACCTTCATTTACTATTTGAAAGAAGCGCCGAAAACCTTGAAGCAAAAGCGTCAGGAAGCAGAACGCGAAGCGGAAAAGCAGAAAAAGCCGATTCGCTATCCTTCGATTGAAGAATTACGCGCCGAAGCTGAAGAAGAAGCTCCCGCATTGCTTTTCACCGTTTCGGATGCCGAAGGCAAAGTCGTCCGCCGATTAACTGCGCCTGCCTCGCAAGGCGTTCAGCGGGTGGTTTGGGATATGCGCTACACGCCGCCTTCAATTCCCGCCCAAACGCCGCAATTGCCGGTTGGCTTTACTTTGCCTGAGGGCGTAACGCTTGGACCGCAAGGTCCGCTTGTGATGCCCGGAAAATATTCCATTTCAATGGCAATGCGGGTTAACGGCGTCGTGACGCCGATGCCCGGAACGCAGGCTTTTAACGTCACGGTTGAAGGCAGAGAAAAATTGACCGATGCCGAACGCCTTGCGCTTGTGGAATTTCAACGCAAAGTTTCCGCTTTGCAGAGGTCAATCAGTGGCGCCATCGAAGTTGCAACAACAACCAAAGTCCGAATTGGATTTTTGAGACGGGCAGCGAACGAAGCCCCTGTCTCTAATCAACAATTTATCGGTCAGGCAAAAGCATTTGACGACGAAATCAACTCGATTCTCAATGATTTGCGCGGCGGGCGCGAAAATACGGATATCCCGCCGCCTTCAATCAGTACCCGTATAGGCTTTATTGCCGACGCAATTCGGCTTTCTACCATCAAACCAACGCAAACACAAATTGAACAATACAATCTTTCCGAATCCGAATTTCGACCGGTTTTGGCAAGGTTAAAAAATCTGGTTGAAAAAGAGCTGCCGAGATTTGAAAAAACGCTTGAAGAAGCGGGCGCGCCGCTCACACCCGGACGCTTACCGCAATAAGAAAAGTCTAAAACGGCGCAAACAAAATAACTTTTGCGCCGTTTTAAATTTTATAGTCGGAGTTGCTTTTAGAGACTATCAAGGCTATGAAGACATAATTCACCCGACTTGATTTGCAAATACTAGACCGGCTTTACCGTGTTATTAAATGCCAGCCGAACAAGATTCTGAGGTATCTTGCCAGTGAAAATTTCAACTGAGCTTTTTCTCTAACTATTGTTTGGTTTTATTTGACTGTAAAAATTTGATTGCTGCTTCTAAAACTTCATCACGGTTTTCAATAAGTAATCCGCGAATTGTAGGCGCAACTTTGATGTTCGGCTGAATCCCTACTCTCTGGAGTTGCCGTCCATCGGCGTGGCGCACGTCGTGACCCGAAAAACCTATCGTCAGATTCCCCGGCAAAACTAATCTGGTAACATCGCCGTTCGCCCCGGCGGTCGGCGTTCCGATAAAAGTCACGTCGGTTGCCACCTCGAAAAACATTGCGGTATGTTCCGATTGGCTGATGGCTTTTTCGTCAATCAGCATTACTACTTTGCCTTTGTAAACCTCGCCTTTTGGCTCGGGGAGCGTTTGCCCGAAAGTGAAATTTGCTCCGTTAGCGAAATCGGGACCGCCCAATTCCTTTGCCGTCCAAATCGGGCGCGAAAACATTGCGGCGGTAACATTTTTCTTTTCCGTTAAACGCGGAGCGATTTCCCAAGCCGTGCCTAGCGGGTAGCCGCGCATATCGAAAATTACTGCGGGCGCGGATTTAACTGTCTCGAACATTTTATTGACTTCGGCTACCGACAAACGCGAGAGGTCAACATAGCCGTAGCCCGAAGGCAAAACTGTGAACACCGGAAGCAGTTTCTCTTTATTATCAATTTTTGCCCAGCGCGGGTCAGTCGCCGCGATTGATGTGACGACTTCGACTTCGCGGATTGAGCCGTCAACTCCGCGGACGGTTAATTTCTTTCGGCTGTTCTCGTGCCCGCGCAGCAGATCCCGGTGAATGCTGCGCATCAAAGACTGCGTGGTCGAAGCCGCAAAGTAACGAGCGTAGTTTTCACGTAATTTTTCAATCGGCACGCCGTCAACCATTGTAATCACGTCGCCGACTTTTACGTCTTTAACGTCATCGAAAACGTATTCCACGACCGTTTGATTTTCGATGAATTTAAGCGTAAACGGCGGCGAAAATCTTCCCAGCCGCTCGGCGGACTTGCTGATTGACGGAAAGCGCACCCCGCCGTGCGAATCCTGAATTTCAGCGACCATTTCGCGCACGGTCAATTGATAATCCGCCGCGTCTTTGTTTGCTTCAAATTTTGCAATGTAAGGAGGCAGGATGTTGTCCCAGGGCTTGTCAATCAAATGTTTATACGGGAAAAATAAGTTGATGACGTTCCAGAACCGAAAGAGAGCGAGCAGGCGATACTCAGGCGTCGGAAATTCCATTTCCGGATAGATGTTATCTTTCTGGCTGACTTGAGAAGCGTTTGCCGAGGCGTTTTTTACGCGCTTCGAGATGAATTTATTTTCCGCGATAATTCGCTGCGCCGTCTTTTCGGCATCGCCTTTCGGCGCGATTACATCAGCCGCGAAGCCGATTGTGCCGTCCGCGCCGACAAGTTCTGTCGTCCGCATTTTGACTTCGACATTTTCCGGCAGTTTGATGGCGTAAGTCGCTACGCCCGTTTCTTCCGCAGATTCGCCGTCTTGAACGACAAACGCCAGATTTGCCGCTTGCAAACCGCCCAGTATTTCCGTGACTGCGGGCGAATTTTCATTGACGAGAAAAACAATCGGCGGCGTTTTCCCTTTGTTATTTCCGGCAAGCGTTTGCGGCGCGTCGGCTATCAAACCCGAATAATAACCGCCCGAAGTCGAGCCGCTTTGCGGTGCGTAGCCGTTGTGTATCCGGTATCTCACCGAAGCTGTGGGCACGTTTTTGTCGAGCATCAAGGGCAAACTCTCTTGCAAGTAAAAACCGAGATAATACGCAATTTCTTCGTCAAGCCCTGCGCCGGAACGCAAGTCAATCAAGATGGCTTTTGCCTGTGAAATGAATTGAGTCGTTTTGGTCAAAAACTCCGACCTGAGGTTGTTTGCGCCCGCTATTGCTTTTGCTGCGGCGAAAGAGTCAATCATCAAAACGCCGTTTTCCAGCCGAATTGGTTCTTTGTTTTCGGCTGCGGGCGCTTGATTTTCCGTCTTCGGTTTTTCCCCGATAATTCGCGCTCGCGTATTTCTGTCGCCGAGCGGAGCAAGCATTGAATTAATTGCGGCTTCGTATTCCCGCGTCGTTTTTGCTGCATTAACTTTAGGAATCGTTTCAATAAGAGTTTTGTCCCAATCAATTTCGCGATAAGCCAAAAAGGGGTGAAAATATTTCACTGCTCCCCAAATCTTCGCTAATCCTGCAAGACGTTCAATTCTTACCTTTTCCAGATTATGGCTTGGAGTTTGAGAAGTTTGAGCCGGAACGCGAACCAGAACAGAAAATAAAATAATGATAAAGAAAAACGATTTTAGGCGCATGGATTTCCCTCCGAATAATGATTCAAACGAGCGCCTTCTTAAATACTACAGTTCAAAACAAAAGCCAACCTAATATGTATATAGAGCAGGATATTGGATTTTAAATTATTAACCGGGCTATAGGAGTTACATAAATTCGTTACAGATGCAGGTTTAGTTTCAGGCTATGCGGATTTGGATGCTGATTTAAAACGGGTGCATAGGGGGCGCGAATCACTCATATAGACTCTACCAGTGATTGGTTTTATTCGTAACTTGAAAAAAAACGATATTAACGACAAAAGGCTTTATTTATTTTTAGTTTTATCGCCTTTTGTCGTTAATATCGTTAATGTCGTAAGCAGAGTTTTTCATTAATTTTGAGGATGGATAATAAATTTGTGCAACGGACTCCTTCAATTCACAAACAAATCGCACGACGGGCTTTGAGAATGTAACGCGCCGTTTTAAGGAGTTATTGACTATAAATTTACATCGTACAGGACAATCGATTTGAACTGTCAACTTTACTTGATAAAATTGATTTGAAATATTAAAGCAATGGCGGAATTACGCAATCTTACTTCTCAGGCAATATTAAAAAAACGTCTCAACGCAGAGACTGAATCCCGCAAAACTCTCTCATTTTATAAGTATCATCCAATTGGAAACCCACAAGAGTTTCGTGATGAGTTTTATCAACATCTCGAAAATCTGCATGCATTAGGCAGGATTTATATCGCTGAGGAAGGAATCAATGCGCAGCTTAGCGTCCCTGAAAAGAATTTTCAGAACTTTTTAGAGTATCTCGATTCAATAGATTTTTTGCGCGGAGTCCGCCTAAATATTGCCGTTGACGACAATGGCAAATCATTCTGGGTTCTGCATGTCAGGGTGCGGAAAAAGATTGTGGCGGATGGGATTGATGACCCGACTTTTTCGATTGAGCGAAAAGGTGAATATCTTAATGCCAGAGAGTTTAATCAGCTAATCGAAGATCCTGAAACCGCTGTCGTCGATATGCGGAATTACTACGAATACGAAGTCGGACATTTTGAAAATGCAATCGAAATTCCGAGCGACACATTCCGCGAGCAGCTTCCCTTGGCTGTCCAAATGCTCGAAGAAAAAAAAGACCAAAACGTCGTCTTATACTGCACGGGCGGAATCCGTTGCGAAAAAGCGAGCGCTTACTTTTTGCACCACGGATTTACCAAAGTATTTCATCTGGAAGGCGGAATTATCCAATACGTTCACACTGTCAAAGAAGAAGGTTTGGAAAATAAATTCAAAGGCAGGAATTTTGTTTTTGACAACCGTTTGGGCGAGCAAATTACGGAAGAAATTATCAGCCACTGTCATCAATGCGGCGAAAAATGT
>DASVQU010000119.1:0-41699 GCA_036388995.1 Pyrinomonadaceae bacterium
CAAAGGCGAATTGAAAACGCGCGCCGAGCCGAATTTTCTTTGCAGGTTTGCCGTGACTTTGAAAACGCCGCCTTTGCCTTTGACCGTTTCGAGATACTCTTCACGCGAAACGTCCGCTACGTCTTCGCCGAAGACGACAATCGAAACGTCGCGTGCCATTTCCTCGTGCATACAACGATTGATAAGATCAACCATCGTTCCGGCATTGCCCGATAATTCAGCGCCTTCTTCGGTGTCGAAAAGAGCGCGATCCGTCGGATCAATCTCTTCCGAATAAACATTTCGGTAAGCCGAATCCGGCGCAGGCTGCGGCATTGCAAGCGCGCGGTCGGCAGCTTCGTTGATCTCGCTCTCGACGGCTTCGCGCAAAACCTGCAATTCTTCCGACGAAGCAAAACCGTTTTCCATCAAAAGCTCGCCGAACGTTTTAATCGGATCACGCTGCGCTTCCTCGTTGCGTTCTTCTTCGGGGCGATAAAGTTTTTCGTCGTCCGACAAGCTGTGTGAATACGGGCGAATCACTTTTCCGTGAACAAACGACGGACCTTTCCGCTCGCGGCAATATTGAACGGCGCGTTTGAAAGTTTCGTAACTTTCGAGCGGATTCGTGCCGTCGCACTTTTGAATGTAAAGATTCGGAAAACCCGATACGATTTTGGAAATATCGCCGCCCGCCGTGTTGACTTCGACGGGAACCGAAATCGCGTAGCCGTTGTCTTCGACGACAAAAACTACGGGCAATTTCAGATTGCAAGCTGTGTTCAGCGCCTCCCAAAACTCGCCTTCGCTCGTCGTCCCGTCGCCGACTGACATCCAGACGACTTCATCGCCTTTAAATCCGGTCACTTTGTCCTGCAATTCCTTGACGAGCGAAGCGCGATACGTCGCCTCCGCCGCTCCGACCGCCTGCAAAGCCTGCGTTCCGGTTGGGCTGGATGACGAAGGAACATTCAATTTAACGTGTCCCCAGTGCGAAGGCATTTGACGCCCGTGCGAACTCGGATCGGCTTCCGCGCCGACGCTCGCCAAAAACATTTCATACGCGGTCATCCCGATTTGGAGCATCAGCGCGCGGTCTCGATAATACGGATAAAACCAATCGTATCCGGGCTTAAATGCCATTCCAGCGCCGACAAGCAGGGCTTCGTGACCGACGCCGTTGATTTGGAAAAAGACTTTGTTCTGGTTTTTAAGCTGAATTTCCTTGTCGTCAATTTTACGCGCGAGATACATCGTGCGATAAATCGCGAGCATCGTTTCGCGGTCGAGAAAACCGTTCGCGCTGGGCTGTTCCTGAGTTTGAATCGCCGTTGATTGATGCTGCTCCGACTGAGGCTCCGGCTGTTTTTTTGAGCGTGTGGTTTTCGCCGCTTTGCCGTTTGTTTT
The DNA here is from genome assembly GCA_036388995.1 of Pyrinomonadaceae bacterium. Taxonomy (GTDB): domain Bacteria; phylum Acidobacteriota; class Blastocatellia; order Pyrinomonadales; family Pyrinomonadaceae; genus JALZCH01. The sequence continues at coordinate 1,387 of DASVQU010000119.1, forward strand.
GGCGGTTTCGCCGTCTGCGGATGGTTTGGCGGGCGGGGCTGCAAAACCTGCGCGTTTCAAAACCTCCGCTTCATCCAGCGACAAAGCTCTGGCAAACGCGGTGGCTGTCGATTGTTTGGTTCCGCTGTCGCCCTTTTCGATTCTGGCAAGCTGATTAACGTGAATTCCGATGGTTTGCGCCGCGCGAGCCTGTGTTAAGCCTCTGGCTTCTCGTTCGCGTCTTAACCACGCGCCGAATTCGCTTTTCAGCGTTGTTGATGCTCCGTCCGGCTGCTCCTGAGCCGGCGGCGTCGCAATCAGCGTGCTGTCTTTCGCTTCAGCGGCTTGTTCCTCGTTTTTTTTACTTATTTTTTGTTTCGCTTTTTTAGTCGTCTCTTCTAATGTTTGAATTGATTCCTGCTCGCTGGTTTTCGCACGAGTCGCGCGAGATTTTTTGGTTGCTGCTTCCATTATAAAATCCTCTGTTTACGATAAAAAAATATGATTAATCAAAGGCAATACTAACCTTTTACACCGAAAAATCCAACAGGCTCAATCCGCTCAATCGTCCGCGTAATCAAGCTCAAGCGTCATTCGATAATCCTGCGCCATCGAAGGATGTCCGTGTTTGTTTGACACTTCGATTCCGCGCTCATATGCGGCTTTAGCCTTTTCGCGCTCGCCCTGTTTTTCATAAGCCTTCGCCAGCATTCCGTAAGCCGCGCCTTCATCGTCGGCTTGACTTAAATAATTTTCCAGAGCCGGAATTGCCCGCTCATAATCTTCCGCTTTGAGATATTCGTTCGCCAGCCCGAACTGCACAAGCGTGTTCGCCGGGTCTGCTTCCAACATTTGTTTAAAAACTTCGATTCTGTTTGTCATTTCTAAATTCTTTCCAAAAAATTTTCGAGTACAAAAACCTTGCGAATCCGAAACGGTAAAGGGCTTTCGACAATTGCCGTTGCTTTCAAATTTTCCACGCCGGAAACAAAATAAGGCTGGCGACAAGCCGGAATACTTCGCAGCCATTCCGGCGTTTCCAAATTTAATTCGCGGCACAAACTCTCAACCGTAGCTGCCAGCAAAGCATCAATTTTTTCATCGCTCATTTCAAATGGTTCGGCGACGGCTTGCACATTTCGGTTTGCTCGGAAATCGTCAACAAAATCAAACAGATGTATTTTCCACCAGCGCGATTCGGCAGCGATTTTTTCCTTAGTTTCCTTGAGCGTTATCATTTTCTTCGGTCAATCAACTCTTCAAGCAAAAAAACGGTTTCCGGTTTTATTTGCTTATGCGGATAAAAATCCGCCACCTTTTCCAAAACTCTGTCAACAGTTTTCAATTGCAGCTTTTCGAGCAAAAACTCAATGTCTTCCAAATCAGAAGTGTCGGCGCGCGCCGCCAAAATTTTCATTGCCAGCAAATAATCGGCTTCCGGCACAAAAATTTTCAAACATTGCAAATCAAGCAAAATTTTGCGCCCGTGTTGGACGACAAACATTTTCACGCCCAAATTCAGCCAGCCAACCGGCAAATCGTATTTTTCACCGATTTTATTAGCCGCGCGACGAATTTCCCGAACCGGCTCAAAAATCGCGTCAACGTCTTTTGTCGCCGGTCGCGCTTTAAAAGCCAGACACATCACCGCGCCGCCGTAAAGACAAATTTCGCCTTTCACATTAACCGCGCAAAGCTCGTCGTTCAGTTCGCGCAAATATTTCTCGATTTCTTCCGCCGTCACACAATTTCGGTTATATCTTAAACATCAACTTTTCGCTGCATTAAAAGATCGGTTTGCGGGTCGCTTCCGAGTTGAAAAACGTGCGAGCCGCACGTCTCAAATTTCCATTTGCGATAAAACGCCTGTGCGCGCGGATTGTATTCCCAAACGCCAAGCCACATCACATCGCGTTCGCGCAGTTTAGCTTCGTCCAAACACCGCTGCATCAAAGCCGCGCCGATGCCTTTTCCTAAAAACTTTTGTTCCGAATAAAGCCGGCAAAGCTCAATCGGTCTTTCCGCTGTCACGCCCGGTTCGATTGTGTCGAGCAGTAATTTCGCGTAACCGGCTGACTCGCCGTTAATTTCGGCTACGAGAAAAATAGCTTTTTCATCCAGCAATTCCTTTTCCAATTGCCGGACGTTAAAAGCCGCGTCCATATACGCCTTTAAATCATCCGGCGCGTTTTTCGGATGCTCGGCAAAAGCGTCGTAAAACGTCCGCCAGCTCAAATCGGCGAGCATTTCGGCATCCTCAATTGCAGCATAGCGGATTTTAATTTCTTCCACTTATTTTCCTGAAATAACCAATTTAGCGATTGTTTGAAGCGCTTTGTAAAACGCGCCGATTATTACAGCAATTTAATTCCGTAATGATTAAATTCTATGTCATTTGTCACAATCGGTAAATTCTCAACCTGTGATTGAGCAACAATAATGCGGTCGAAAGGATCGCGGTGATGAAAGGGCAAAGTTGAAACCTGCAAAGTGTGTTTAGGCAGAATCGGCAAAACTTCGATATTCTCAACTGCGATTTGTTTGATAACGTCAGCGAGAGGTTTGGCGAGCGTTAATTTGCCGAGACTGATTTTGACGGCAATTTCCCAAAGAGAAGCGATGCTGACAAGAACATCATTTTGCGAATCGGAAATGATTTGACGATGCGGCTTTGAAAGTGATTTGTTGCCTTCGAGAAACCAAATCAAAACGTGCGTGTCAATCAGCAATTGCATTACATATAATCCTTAAAATCTTCAAGCGGCGCGTCGAAATCATCGGCAATATGTTTTACCAAACCTTTCATACTGCCGAATTTGCGATCTTTGCGTTTTGGCTTTTCGTTTTTCTCGACTCTAATCAGATTTAAATCCGCCAAATCATCAAGCAACACTTTCGCCTTTGGCTCTAAAATTTCGACTGTGTAAGTTTCCATAAACGAACTTTAGCATAAAAAACGCGGAGATTTTTAACGAAATATCCGCGTTTTTTATGGAATATAGCCACAGTTATTTTCCTGAAATAATTAATTTAGCGATTGTTTGAAGCTGCATATTCGACGTGCCTTCGTAAATCGCGCCGATTTTTGAGTCGCGCCAGAATTTCTCGACCGGATAATCCTTTACGTATCCGTAACCGCCGTAAAGCTCAATCGCTTTAGACGAGATTTTTTCCGCCACGCGCGACGAATAAAGTTTTGCCATCGCCGCTTCTTTGACGAAGGATTTTCCGGCGTCTTTCAAACGCGCGGCGTTATATACCATCAAACGCGCGGCTTCGAGTTCGACAGCCATTTCTGCAAGTTGGAATTGAACGGCTTGAAAATCGTTGATTTTTTTGCCGAATTGCTCACGTTCCGAAGTGTATTTTAAGGCGGCTTCAAACGCGCCGCGAGCGATTCCGACCATTTGCGCGCCGATTCCGATGCGTCCTTCGTTGAGAGTTTCAATCGAGATTTTGTAGCCTTTGCCGACTTCGCCCAAAACGTTTTCTTTCGGGACGCGGCAGTTTTCCATAATCAACTCGGTCGTCGAGCTGGCGCGAATGCCTAATTTGTCTTCTTTTTTGCCGACCGAAAAGCCTTCAAAATTCTTTTCGACCAGAAACGCCGTAATTCCTTTGTAGCCTTGTTCGGGCGCGATGTTGGCGAAAACGATAAAGATTTCGGCTTCGTTGCCGTTTGTGATCCAGAGCTTTTGCCCGTTCAATTCGTAATAGTCGCCTTTTTCAACGGCTCGTGTTTTTAATGCAAAAGCGTCCGAACCCGAAGCGGCTTCGCTCAAAGCGTAAGCGCCGACTTTTGATTCAGCCATTTGCCCCAGATATTTTTTCTTCTGGTCTTCATTTGCCCAGCGCAAAAGAGCGTTTGCGACGAGCGTGTTTTGTACGTCAACGAAAACGGCGGTCGAAGCGTCAACGCGCGCCAATTCTTCGATTGCCAAAATTGCGTTGAAAAACGTCGAACCCGCCCCGCCGTATTCGTCGGGCGTTTCAATCGCCATCAAACCTAATTCAAAACATTGACGGATTAAATCCGCATCCAATTTTCCGGCGTGTTCCATCGCTTCGACCCGCGGGCGGACTTCGCCTTCGGCAAATTCGCGGACGGAAGCGCGGAAAAAAGATTCTTCTTCGGTTAAATCGGTGAGAGCCGGATTTGTAGTTTCGCGTTCTAAAGCTGCTGCGTTCATTTTTCGGTTTCCCTTGTTAGATTTTATTAAATTGAGCAAAATAGAATGATAAATTACCGTGCGCGAAACGTAAAATTTGCTTCGCGCCGAAAACTGCGCCAAAAGCGATTTGCGATGACCGAAAACCGACCGAAAACACGACTCAGCAAACTGCAAATCGCCGGAATCGTTCTCACAACTCTTGGTCTCGCGCTCTTCGTTTTTTTCGTTTACACTGCCGGAATCGAAGAAATCTGGGGCGGAATCAGCCGTCTCGGTTTGGGTTTTTTGTTTGTTTTGGCTCTTTACGCGGTAAAAGTTTCGACTCGCGTTTACGCCTGGACGCTGTGCGTCGAAAAACCTTATCATTTGCGGTTTGTTGACGCTTTTCGAGCAGTAATGATCGGCGAAGCGCTAAGCGCGATGATTCCGCTCGGAATTTTAATGAGCGGCACGGCAAAAGCCGTAGCGGTTCGCAAACGAGTTCCGCTCGTCGTCGGTTTAAGCTCGATTGCAATTGAAAATCTGTTTTATTCTTTAGCTACGGGAACTTTAATCGTTTGCGGAAGCATCGCGTTTCTGCTTACGTTTCATCCGGCGGGAAACGTAGCGACTGTGGGCTACGCGATTATTGCAATTATCACAACGCTGACCATCGGCGGTTTTTTTATGGTCATTCAGGAATGGCGTTTTGCGAGCTGGCTCGCTGAATGGCTGTACGGCAAAGGATTAGCAACTAAAGTTTTGCATCGCGGACGCGCCGAAGTCGAGCGTTTTGAGGATTTGATTTACGGGTTTTATCGCAAGCATCCGCGCAAATTTTTGCCGATTATTTTGCTCGAAACCGCTTTTCACTCAATCGGCGTTTTCGAGGTCTGGTTTATTTTGCGCGGCGTGATGGATGTCGCACCAAATTTTTTGACCGCCTTTTTGCTCGAAACGATCAACCGCGCGATTCTTGTCGTTTTCAAATTGGTTCCGTTTCTCGTCGGCGTTGACGAAGCCGGAGCGCAGTTTATCTCCGATGCGCTCGCGCTCGGCGCGGCGATCGGCGTCACATTGGCTATCGTTCGAAAGGGGCGCGTGCTGTTTTGGACGGGTTTAGGAGTTATTCTGATTGTGCGGAGCGGTTTGAGCTTCCGCGAAGTTTCGGCGGAAACTTTTAGCGCGCAAAAATCAGAAGCCTGAATTTTTCATAATTTCATTCGTATTTTAAAGTCATTTTGGGTAAGACAAATTGAACCACCGAGACGCGGAGACGCGGAGAAATATAAGAAAAGTTAAACAAAACTTTTTCTCCCGCTCTTCTTTTCAAAACTCGGCGTCTTTGCGTCTCGGCGTTGAAAAAATCTTTAACCAAAATTGATGTTATTTTAAAATCAAAACGCATCAAATTTTCGTACCTTAAAAAGCGTGTCAACAAATCTGGAAACAATTTCTCATTACAAAGTGCTGGAAAAGCTCGGTTCCGGCGGAATGGGCGAAGTTTATCTCGTTTCCGACACAAAATTGAATCGCAAAGCCGCGCTCAAGATTTTGCCGACTAGATTTGCCGTTGACCGCAAACATCTGAATCGTTTCTGGCAGGAAGCGCGCCTCGCTGCAACGCTGAATCACCCGAATATCTGCACGGTTTACGAAATTGACGACCGCTCTGAGACGCCTTTTATCGCGCTCGAATACGTCGAAGGCGAAACTCTGGCGGAGAAAATTGACGGCAAATCGTTTGATTTGAGCGAGGTTTTGGAAATCGCTGTGCAAATCGCCGACGCGCTCGACGAAGCGCATCGCCACGGGATCATTCACCGCGACATCAAAGCCGCCAACGTCATTATCAACAAACGCGGGCGCGTCAAAGTTTTAGATTTCGGTCTGGCGAAAACTTTTGAAAGGGAATCTTCCGAACAGGAAGTGACGCGGGCGAAAACCGAATCGGGAATGCTCGTCGGCACGGTGCAATATATGTCGCCCGAACAGGCTCTGGGCAAAGAGCTTGACGGGCGAACTGATTTGTGGAGCTTCGGCGTTGTGCTGTACGAAATGACCACCGGACGGCTGCCGTTTAAAGGCGCGACGGTTGCAGCCGCATTTGACGCGATTTTGCACGAAGAACCAATTGCGCCGGGCGAGCTAAATCAAAATCTGCCAGCGGAATTTGAGAATATAATTTTAAAGCTGCTCGAAAAAGATCGAGATTTTCGTTATCAAACCGCTTCTGATTTGCGCGCCGATTTAAAACGGCTTCAGCGCGCTTCGTTCAGCGAATTAAACGTTTCCGATAATTTTTCGGCAAATCTTAAATCTCGCACCTCGAATCGAACTCTCGGTCAAAGAACGAACAATTCAAGGCAAACGACCGCGCCGGAAATCAGCCGCTCTATTTCAAAGCTGCCGCGTTTTGCGATTCCTGCTGTCGGGGCGATTTTGCTGATTGTGCTTGCCGCCGCTTTTTACGGTTTTTATTTTAATTCCGCCGCGCCGCAAGCTGATTCCGGTTTTAAAGTCGGCGAAGTCGAGCGTTTGACTAGTCTCGGCAAAGTCAACGACGCGGTTGTTTCGCCGGACGGAAAATATATCGCTTACGTTTCAAACGAAGGCGGGAGCGAAAGCCTCTGGCTCAAACAAATTCAAACGGGCAGCAACATTCAAGTCATCGCGCCGCAAAACGTCTCGTATCAGGGCATTGCGATTTCGCCCGACGGAAGCTGGATTTATTACAACGTCTGGGACAGAAAAGGCGTCGGGCAGATTTTCCGCATTCCGGTTTTAGGCGGAATGCCGCAAAAAGTGATTCACGATTGTATGCCCGGCATCACGCTTTCGCCCGATGGCAAGCGCCTGGCATTTATCCGCTCCAGCGCGGAAGATCGAACGACGCGGCTGATTAACGCCGGTTCGGACGGCGGCGACGAACGGGATGTGGTTGTCAATAATGCTAATGACAACAGCGGAATATTCACGCCCGCCTGGTCGCCGGACGGAAAAACAATCGCTTTCGCGGGCGCAAAATTGGTTTCGCCCGGCAAAGCTCTCGCTCAAATATGGGAAGTTCCCGCCGACGGCGGCGAGCGAAAAGTAATCTGGACTTCGAGCAATTTCGGTTCGTTTTTCGGCAACAATTTGACCTGGCTGCCCGATAAAAGCGGTATGCTGATAACTTCCGGCAGTCGTCAGCAGTTTTATCTGCAAATCTGGAAAATTTCTTATCCGGACGGCAAAGAAGAACAGCTAACCAGAGATTTTAACAGCTATCGAAATCTGAGCATTTCATCGGACGGCAAGCTGCTCGTCAGCACGCAGGAAGATATATCGGTCGGCGTTTGGACGGTTCCGATTGATAACCCGTCGCAGGCAAAGAAAATCACATCCGGCAAGCTCGAAGGAATGGGCGTCGCGTGGACGCCGGACAATCGAGTCGTTTATAGCTCAGCCGTCAGCGGAAATCCCAACATCTGGATTGCCGACGCCGATGGCTCGAACAAAAAACAACTGACAAGCAACAACCTCAACCTCGAACCTTGTGTCGCCGCAAACGGAAAATACATTGTCTTTACTTCATCACACGGCGGAACGCCGGGCATTTGGAGCATAGATTTGGACGGTAATAATTTGCGTAAAGTGACCGAGAATTATTCGTGGTCGGTCGGCTGCGCGCCTTTGAGCAACAGGCTTTTCGTCAGCGACAGCGCCGGACTTGGAATGATTACGACGGAAGGCGGAGAAGTTACACATTTGGCTGACAACGTCGAGCGGCGTCCCGCTGTTTCGCCCGACGGAAAACGAATCGCTTATATTTTCTGGAATGAAAAGGAAAAACGGCTCGATCAGGAAATTCTCAATATTGAAACGGGCGAGCGGCGACGCTTCGAGATGCCGCCCGACGCCATTCGGAGCATCAACCAGCCGCCCGTGACTCTGCGCTGGACGCCGGACGGAAAAGCTCTGGCTTACGTCCGCGACGCGCAGGAAGTTTCCAACATCTGGACGCTGCCGCTCGAAGGCGGAAAACCGCGCCAAATCACCGGGTTTAACGAAAATTATATTGCTTATTTCGATTGGTCGCCCGACGGCAAACAGCTTGTCGTCTCGCGTGGCTCGATCTCCAGCGACGCGGTTTTAATCCGCAACGGGAAATAATTTCTTTACAAAAAAAATAACTCGAAGCGTTTCAAATTTTCGCTTCGAGTTATTTTTTTTGACTGCCGTTTTGTTTATTGAGCCGCGATTTCAACAATCGTCGGTTTAGTTTTTGCCAGATTGTTTTCCGATTCGCTTTCTTTCTGGGCGTGGCGCTCTGTTTTCGATTCGTTGATGATCCGACCTGCGGTGCGAACTTGCGTATAAATTACCCGCAGGAAACGATTTTGCCCGTACTGATTAAAAACTAATTTTGCGGATTTCACTTGATTTTCATCGCCCGTTGGCTGATAAGCCGGGACAAAGACGGATTTGCTGTTTTTAACGCCGCGGATTTGATAAACCCTTTCCGAAACGCGCTGAATTTCATATTTGCCCGCCGCCATTTTGTCGTTGCCGACATAGAAATCAAAAGGCACGTCGTAAGTTTGTCTCGTCCCGTAATCATTGTTCGCGCGGGCGGGAACTGCTGCCGTAAAGATTGCCGCAATCATAAAAACTAAAGATAATCCGAATGAAGCCAAAGTATGTTTTTTCATTTTCTTTCTCCTGTTATTTCTGTTTTCGACTTTCTCAGTCACGCCAAATAGAAGGGCGATTTGCGTGCCTGAAGACAAAAGCGGCAGCGATAAATAGGTAAATAGAAGAAAATACAGGAAATAAAAGATTTTCAGGCTATTGCGTCCAAAAACCGACTTAATGAAAAAAGCTAACCGTTCGGATAGCTTGACTATCCGAACGGTTTCGGCGCTTCGTGTTGCGGGAAAGTTTTCGGCGTTCTAAACTGAACCCGATGCCGGCAAAACTGCTCACAATCGAAGGCAAAAATAAAGGCGTCGTTTTCACGCTTGAGGACGCGGAAACGTTCGTCGGGCGCGAAGCCGCAAACCAAATCGCGCTTAACGACGCTTCGGTCTCTCGCCGTCATTGCGTTATCGAACGGCGCGGCGAAGAATTCTTCATCAATGATTTAGAGAGCTTAAACGGCACTTTCATCAACGACGCTTCAGCCGAAAACACGCGGTTAAAACACACGGATAAAATTAAAATCGGCGATTTCGTTTTCCAATTTTTGACTGACGAAACGGAAAGAAATTCGGGCGAAACGGTCAGAATAGACGAAAAAGATTTGGAATTGCCGCGCGACACCGTGCGCGTCCGGCTTGATGAAGCCGTCAGCGCGATGGCGCGGGATTTAACCGCGCTGCTGCAAATCAGCCGGAAAATCAATTCGGTGCGTGGTCTGGAAAACTTGCAGACGCAGCTTCTCGAACTGCTTTTTGAAGTCGTTCCCGCCGAAAAAGGCGCGATTTTGCTCGTGGAAGATGAAACGGCGGAAGAAATTTCGTCGGTTTTCGGCTTGCAGCGCGACAGCGAATCAACCGAAACAATCAGCGTCAGCCGAACAGTTGTGCGGCAGGTTTTCGACGCTCAAACCGCAATTTTAGCCAACAACGTTGCGGGCGACATTCATTTATCGAACGCCCAAAGTTTGTTTTTGTCGCAAACCGCGTCGCTGCTTTGCGTTCCGCTCGTGCTTTACGGCAAAACGATGGGTGCGATTTATCTGGAAACAAACCGTCGGGAAGCAAATTTTGACGAAAATCATTTGCGTTTTGCTTCAGCGGTCGCGGGAATTGCGTCGGTGGCGATTGAAAACGTCAGACAATTTGACCGACTCGAAACCGAAAACAGATTTTTACGCGAGGAAACTCTCGAAAACCGCAATATGACGGGTGCGAGCGAGGCGATGGAAAAAGTTTTTAAATTCATTGCAAAAGCAGCGCCGACCGATTCGACCGTTTTAATCAACGGCGAATCGGGAACCGGAAAAGAACTCGCCGCACGGGCGATTCATGAAAACAGTCGGCGCAAAGACAAGCCTTTCGTTGCGATAAACTGCGCCGCGCTGACCGAAACTTTGCTCGAAAGCGAGCTTTTCGGTCATGAAAAAGGCGCTTTTACCGGCGCAGTTCAGCAGAAAAAAGGCAAAATCGAAATCGCGCAGAGCGGCACGCTTTTCTTAGACGAGATCGGCGAAATGGCGATTAATTTACAAGCCAAATTGCTCAGAGTTTTGCAGGAACGAGAATTTGAACGAGTCGGCGGCACGCGCCCGATCAAAGCCGATGTTCGCCTTGTCGCGGCGACAAACCGCAATCTCGAAGAAGAAGTGAAAACGGGGAATTTTCGACAGGATTTGTTTTATCGTTTAAATGTCGTGCGTTTTACGATGCCCGCACTGCGCGAGCGAAAAGAAGACATCGTTTTGCTCGCGGAAAAATTTGCCGAAAAATTCAGCCGCCAATTAAACCGCCGCATTCGCGGAATTTCATCGAAAGCCAAAAAAATGCTCCTCGCGTACGATTTTCCGGGAAATGTCCGCGAGTTGGAAAATGCTATTGAACGCGCCGTCGTCCTCGGTTCTTCAGAATGGATTTTGCCCGAAGATTTGCCCGAAAACATTCTGGAAAACGGAGAATCTTTCACTGACGAACGCGAAACCAATGCCGAAACTTATCACGAAGTTGTTTTGGAAACGAAAAAACAATTGATTCGCAAAGCCTTTAAAGAAGCCAAAGGCAGCTATGTCGAAGCCGCCAAACTGCTCGACGTTCATCCGAATTACCTGCACCGTTTGATTCGCAATCTCAATCTCAAAACCGAGCTTGAAAACCAGTCTTTCTAAGTCAGAACCGGGAGCGGTAGCGACCGGGTGAATTGAAGGAAAAAGCCAAAAGTAAAAAGGCAAAAACCGCGTTAATTGTTCTGCCTTTTTACTTTTGATTTTTTCCTTTGCGAAGCAAACCCGGTCGCTACCGCTCCCGGTTCTGACTTGGGCAATTTTTCTCAGCACTCGTACGAGAACGTACCGACTCGTTGATTCGGTTGTTTTGGAATAATTTAAAAGAGGATTTTTTATGCCCAAAGAAACAATAATTCAACTCGATTCAATCGCTGGCGCGATTCCCGATTTCGGAACCGGCTCGGTATTTTTCATTGGCACGGCGACCGTTATTTTACGTTACGCGGGATTTACGATTCTGACCGACCCGAATTTTCTGCACGCCGGCGACCACGTTCATCTCGGCTACGGTTTGACGAGCGAGCGTCTGACCGAACCGGCGCTCGATATTGACGAGCTGCCGCCGATTGATTTCGTCGTGCTGTCGCATTATCACGGCGACCATTTCGATCAAATCGTCGAAGAAAAATTGGACAAAAATCTGCCGATTATCACAACCCCGCACGCGACCGCCGAATTGGAATCGAAAGACTTTAAAAACTCAGTTCCGCTCGACACATGGGATTCGGCGACGGTTAAAAAAGGCGAAGCGCAGGTGAAAATCACTTCGATGCCGGGCAAACACGGTCCGGCAATGGTTGATTTCGCGCTGCCCGACGTAATGGGCAGTATGCTCGAATTCAGCGCAAGCGGAGCGGACAATACCACGCTTCGGCTTTACATTTCCGGCGACACGCTGCTGATTGACGAGCTGAAGGAAATACCCCAAAAATATCCGAATATTGATTTGGGTTTATTCCATCTCGGCGGGACGCGAATTATGGGAATTCTGCTGACAATGGATGCCGAAATGGGCGTCGAAGCAATCAAGCTGATCAATCCGAAAGAAGCGATTCCGATTCACTATAACGACTACGACGTTTTCAAATCGCCGCTCGAAGATTTCAAACAGGCAGCCGACGCCGCCGGTTTGACCGAGAGAATGCGATATTTAAGCCACGGCGAAACATACAATTTTGAAGTTCCGGCGAGCCGCCGGACGGTTAGAGCAAATTAAGATTTGATTTGTGGAAGAATTTTAGAATTCGAACTTTTGATTAAATTACATCGGAAGATCGAACTAAAGTTTGAACTCTCAGCTTAAATGAGAGCTTAAGTTTATGACAAAGAAAATACCTCTATTTGTGCTGGCGTTTTGCTTATTTATCCTTTCCGCTTCGGCGCAGGATCAAACTCTGAGAAAGCGAGATAGCACAACGCCCACGCCGGGAGGAATTAAATTACTGAGCGGTTATGTTCACACGCCGGGACGAGGCATTGACAGCACGGTCGGGAGCATTAAAAAAGAAGGCAGACTTGATATTAAATATGATATTGGGATTCTAGCGGGCGAATATGTAGATCGCTGTCGGAGAGACAACACCTGCGTTTGGTATAAAGAACAGCAATTGGATGCCGGTTTGGTAAAAGTTGCGTTACGCAGTGACAGAATAATCGTCGCCACTTTTCCGAGAACAATGGCAAACTTTTATGCCAAAGTCGAAACCGAGGAAGACATCGCCGACTTTTTGCTAATGATTCTAACCTTTGATGAAACACAGTGTTGTCAAAACGCTTATTAAAACTTAGCTGAAAATATTTTCAAAGCAATAACTGATTAAATAAAAATATGCCCGCTTCTGAAGCGGGCATATTTTTATTCGAAAAAGTTAATTAACGTGAGTTCGGGATAAGGAAATAAGAAAACTTAAATAAAATCAATTCTTTGCGCACTTTGCGTAAAACCTTTGCGTTTAAAAATCGTCAGAATTAAACGCAAAGCTCGCAAAGGGAAGGACGCAAAGGGCGCAAAGAAAATCCTGTTTTGAGTTAACTCCTTATTTTTCAACAACTCTTATCCCGAACTCACGTTAATTACGGAGTAAGCAATCAATTGCTGTTTACTTCACGCTTTCCGGTTTTAGCTTAATTCGGCTCACTTCGCTATAAAATTAGCGTCATTGATTTCGCCTTGCACGTCGGCTGTTTTTGTCTCGCTAATCGGTAATATCCGACTGTTTGACGATTAGGTTGGCTGTCGAAACTCCGTCCCAAGTTCCTTCAATCCATTGAATCGACCCGTCGCCCGCGCGTATCTTGGCGCGATATGGAACATCGAGCTTGCCCTTTGTCACCTGTGCGATAAGTTGAAGGCGTTTATGAGGCGGAACTTCGACATCGCTTCGATGATTGTAAGTTTGGACTGTCGTGTTTTCCTCGCCGAACTTCCAAGTGTTGGTTGTCGATGTATTGATTTTCACGGTTGTCTTATTTTCGGCTAAAAACGGAATTCCGGCTTTAAACATCGTATCCACGCCGATAGCTACCGTGAATCCGTGTTCGTGAGAAAAGGTAGATGTATTGCGAACGTCTTTTGCCACCGTGAAGCTCGATTTGAGCGGTTGCGCGGAGTTTGAATTATCATAAGTTTGGGTTTCAATAATGTCTGGCACGGCGTCTAAAACCTTTGCCAAATCGACGTTCCAGTACATTTCCAGAATCGCCGCGATAGTTCTCGACTTGGCGAACCAATCCAGTCCGATTTGGACAAGATCTTGATTTTTTAGTCCCTGCAACTCCCGAATAGGTCTGTCCGTCCGGTTGTTGTCTTCGATAATCAATATGTTTCTTTGGTCGTCGTCGCTCATTTTTTTGAGCGCGTCGTCATCTCGAATACCTGCTTCGCGCAGAAACACGACGACCGCGCCGACTCCGATCAAAGCTTCGTCGTTCATTCTCTGAAAATGACCTGCATCCTGATTAGTATGTTGAGTCATTTCCACTATTAAAGTATTGCGTTTATTTTCGGTCGAAGTATGATTCAACTCCTCTTCCGTCCGCCATTTTCCAGCCAGTAAAATCCCGCGTAATGTCATTTCGATGGTAAATGCCATATCCGATTCTCCTTTTTTTAATTTTGATTATGAAAGTAGCGATTGTACGAAACGATTCTGCCTAATAAACACATATCGTGTATTATTAGGAATTATTTATACAATAAATAAGTCTGTTGATGCAAAAAAAAATGTCCTGCTAAGCGGCGCGCGATGCTTTGCTAATGTAAAGCGAAATGAACTGGTTTCTGACCATTTGGCTCATTATTCGTAATTTGAGGCAAAGCCGATTTTAACTAAAAATAGTTAAACGTTAAATCTAAAATGAACCACATCGCCTTCGCGCATCACGTATTCTTTGCCTTCCAGGCGCAATAAACCTTGCTCACGGGCGGCGGCGTATGAAGCGGCTCGAATTAATTCATCGTAGCCGACGATCTCGGCGCGAATAAAACCGCGTTCGATGTCCGAGTGAATCGTTCCGGCAGCTTGCGGCGCTTTCGTTCCGATTGGAATCGTCCACGCGCGCACTTCTTTTTCACCGGCGGTCAAAAACGACATCAGACCGAGCAGCCGATACGCCGATTTAATCAAGAGATCAACGCCGCTCGACTCGACGCCGACATCTTTTAAAAACTCGATTCGCTCTTCCGGCGCTAATTCGACCAATTCGGCTTCGAGCTTGGCGCAAATAACGACCGTTTCGGCGTTTTCCGCGGCTGCAAATTCTTTGACCTGACGCACAAAAGCGTCTTCGTCGGGCGCCGCCAAAGCGTTTTCGTCAACGTTTGCCGCATAAATCGTCGGTTTTGTGGTTAGCAGGAAAAACTGTCTGGCAATCGCTTTTTCATCGTCGCTCAATTCGACGGTTCGAGCCGCGCGCCCGTCTTCGAGCGCGGGCTGCAATTTGTCCAAAACTTCAAGCTCGGCTTTCGCTTCTTTCGCGCCGCCTTTGGCATTTTTCAACGCCCGCTCGCGGCGTTTTTCGACCGAAGCCAAATCCGCCAAAACCAATTCGAGTCCGATTGTTTCAATATCGCGCAGCGGGTTGACCGAGCCTTCGACGTGAATGATGTCGTCGTCTTCAAAAGCGCGGACGACCTGCACAATCGTGTCGGTCTCGCGGATGTTGGCGAGAAATTGGTTTCCCAGACCCGCGCCCTGCGAAGCGCCGCGGACGAGTCCGGCAATATCAACAAATTCGACGGTCGCCGGAACAATGTTCGTCGTTTTGACGATTTTGGCGAGCGGTTCGAGCCGCTCGTCCGGCACGGCGACGACACCGATGTTCGGCTCGATGGTGGCAAACGGATAATTGGCGGCAAGAGCGGCTTGCTGCGAAGTTAAAGCGTTAAAAAGCGTGGATTTCCCGACGTTCGGCAATCCGACAATTCCGGCACGTAACATTTTTGATAAATTCCTTACAAACAAAATTTCGCACAAAGACGAAACCTTTGTTTTATCAAATGCCGCCCGTATCAGCAAAGTTATAGCGATTCCGCGTCGCGTCCTAATATTCCGGTTCGGGAAAATAATTATTTTTCACGAATAGAAAGATGATTTAAAAGTGTCTCTTAATGCAGCAAAACTATTTGGTTTTAAGATTTTACTTAGAGATTGGTTTTGAAACACAAATTAAACCGGAATCGCGGCGGTTCGATAAACACTGAAGATTGTTTTAAAAACGGATGTTTTTGAATCACAGGTCGAAAGTCAATAATGAGCGCATAACGTGCAATGATGTTTATATTTAGTTCAAAAACAAAAATAGGATAAAGCTATAATAAGTATTGACATCGTATTACTCCTGGTGTAAATTTCCGTTGCTTTAAATTTATTTTAGGTTAATAAAGGGAGTGCTTTTGACGCATTTCCTGTCGAGCTAACCTGCGAGACAGACACATCTCAGTTCGTTTTGTTTGTTAGTGAGCGAACCCTTTAGATCGTCAACACCTTTTTTAGGAATCTGGTGTTGGATCAATCAAACACAACCTTCTGGTTTATAAAACTCGGTATTTCAGCATAAACCGCCGTAAATTGCGGTTTATGACAAACAGGAGATCAAAAGAATATGAAATCCCAAAAAAACTTGAAAATGTATCTTCCGCTTCTAACCGTATTTTTAAGCTGCGTTTCGGTTTTCGCTCATAGCGGCGATAACAACGAATCGCAAAGCGCGACTCCGATATTAGGCGTGCTCGTATTGGAAGATTCTGATTCCACTCTGATTAATGGCAACCCAGTAGTTGACGGCGCCACAATCCGTTCCGGCGCTGAAATCAGAACCGGAAACCACAGCGCAAGAATTTATCTGCCCAAACTCGGCAGCGTCGAACTAAGACCGAATACTTCTGTCAATGTCAGCTTTAAAGACAACACAATTGATTTGAATTTGTTTAGCGGTCAAGCGCAGTTAACTGCTTCGGAAGGCGTTAGAGGAACGCTGATTAATCCGGATGGGGTGTTATTTGAAACCGATTCCAGTCTTCCGTTTTCATCTGTCAGTTCTACTAGTGACATTTTCAACTCAGGCAGCAGATCGGAAGTTCTTTCTGTTTTAAATAAGAGCATTTTCGATTCGGTTTACGAAACTGTCAAGAATGTCACGGAAAAAACACTCGAAACTTTGAATTTGACCGGAAACGTCTCTGAAGGTGCGCAAGCTAACGAAAACGGTAATGGCAACGGAAACGGAAACGGTAATGGAAATGGCAACGGTAATGGAAATGGAAATGGCAACGGAGGTGAAAATGGGAACGGTTGCAATGGACAGGGTCACATACGTGGAAATGGGAGAAATTGTCAGGTAAGTCCGACTCAGTAACAATTGAAGCAAATACCATAAAAGGATAAACCGAAGTTTTATATTTAGAAATGCTTTGGTTTATCCTTTTTGAGCATATTTTCTATTCAGCGCATTTATTTAAAAGCAGGGACAAACTCGAAGAACCTGCGTTGGAGCTGACAAGATCAATTTTGTCGTCATTGTCGGCGTCAACTGCTATTACCGCTAAAGGGAAAAGCCCGACGCCGTAAGCTGTTGGATTTTCAAATACGCCCGTCCCGTCGCCGTAAAGCCGCCAAACTGCTGAACGGTCACTGTCAACGACGCTCAAATCCGGTTTTCCGTCCGAGTTGAAATCTGCCGCGTCGAGCGATTTTAAAAGATTCCCGAACCGAAGGCTGCCCGCGTTTTGAAACGCGCCGTCGCCGTTTCCTTTGGAAATCGTAATGCCGGGCGCATTTACGCCGCCGTTCACGACAAGCAAATCTGCGATGCTGTCGCGGTTGATGTCGGCGGCTTTGAGATGCGCCGGAAACGTTCCGGCTGGCAGATTAACCGCCGTGCCGAAAGTTCCGTCGCCGTTTCCGAAGAACAGCGAAATCGTATCGGAGGTTGAATTTGCTGTGGCGAAATCGGCTTTCCCGTCGCGGTTGAAATCAGCCGTTTCGACGCTCAAAGGTCTGTTTCCGACCGCAATTGTCATTTCAGTTTGAAACGTTTCGTTACCGTTTCCAAGCAAAATCGAGACGTTGTTTGAATTGCGGTTGGCAACGACGAAATCCGGTTTTCCGTCGCGGTTAAAATCTGCGATTTTTAAAGAAATCGGGTGAGTGCCGCCTGCCGGAACAGCGGAGCGGCGGTCGAAATTGCCGTTTGAATTGAAATACAGGCGAATGACATTTTCGGCTCGGTCGGTTAGAGCCAAATCCGGCTGCAAATCGCCGTTTAAATCGCCGACGACAATCTCCGAAGGCATTTCGCCCGCGCCGTAAACCCGGTTTTCGACAAATTTGCCCGCGCCGTCGCCGAAAAAGACGTGAACGAAACCGCCTGCGTCGTGACGCAAACTTCGCCGCTGCGCGTGACCGTCTTCGGATTCAATGTTTGCCGTCACCAAATCCAATTTTCCGTCCGCGTTTAAATCAACGGCTTTTACGTCTTGCGGCGCGTGCGAGATTTCGATTTTTTCGGACGTGATAAGCTCGCCCTTTCGGTCGTTTAAAATGACGGAAAAACCGCGCGCGGCTTGATTAAGGGAAAATAAATCCATCCATTCATCATTGTTAAAATCGGCGGCGACGAGATAATTCGGCGTCGGCGCGGCGTCGTATTGCCGCGTTTCAAATCTGCCTTTCACGTTGCGCGAAACAATTGAAACAACTTCGGAATTATGCGCGGCGACGGCGATTTCCGCATGCCCGTCGCGATTTAAATCCAGAACGGCAAGCGAACGCGGGCTTTCGCCGATTTCCGCAATCGTTCTCGCCGCTGCAAATGTCCCGGCGCGACTGCCGAAAAGCACGGTTAAATCGTTTGAATTTTGATTTGCCGAAATCAAATCCGAAATTCCGTCATCGTTTAAATCGGCGGCTGCGAGAGCAATCGGATTCGAGCCTGTCGGGAAATTTCTGGCTGGCGATAATCTCGAATTCGTTCTGCCGAAAAGAACTGAAACCGAGTTATCATCGGCATTAGCGACGGCTAAATCAATTCGTTTGTCGTGGTTGAAATCGGCGGCGATAAGGGCGCGCGGATTTCGCCCGACCGGATAAAATCCGATTGGGCGGAGCGAAATAAAAACGCCGCTCGTTAAAATAACGACGCTGTTCGTATCGGACAAAGCCGCAGCTACGTCGTCAAAACCGTCGCGGTTAAAATCCGCCGCGACAAGAGCCGAAGGCGCGCCTGAGACGGCAATGTTTGCCGTATTTTGAAAATCGCCCGCGCCGTTTCCGGTCAAAACCGAAAACGTGCGGTCGCCGCCGTTGGCGGTAATTAAATCGAGATTGCCGTCGCGGTTAAAATCTCCGGCGGCAATCGCCAGCGGGTTTAAACCGACTGCCATGACGCGCTCCGCCCCAAATCCCGCTTTGCCGTCGCCGAGCAAAATGTTGACGTTGCTCGAATAACCGTCAACGATTGCGGCATCGGTTTTGCCGTCGCGGTTGAAATCTCCGACGGCGGCGGCAACCAGCAATTCGCCCAACCGAAAACGCTGAGTCGCGGAAAAATCCTGATTCGCGCAGTTGTCTTCAGCCGACGCCGGAACGCTGACGGCTAAACACAAACAAACCGCAAATAGATAAATTTTTAAACAGGATTTCAACATAAAAATTATAAGGATTCGAGAATTTAAAAAACGCGGCGATTAAAAGTTTAACCGATTTGCGGCTGAAATTTGAAATTGCCGCCGGGAAACGCCCGGCGTTTTTGTCATTTGCCGCGAGATGTGGCTTAATTTTTAGCCGAATCGGTTGTCGGTTTCGCCGCTTGGATTTATGTTTTTCGCCCTAATTTTAATTTTATTATTAACAATTTCATCAATCGCCTTAACCTATCTTTTCGACCGCCAAGCACCGCTCTGGGCGCGAGCCGCAATGGGCGCGGCGGTCGGACAGGCTTTGTTCGGCACAGCCGGATTTGTCGTCGGCTCGTTCGCCGGAATGAGCATCGGGACAATTTTAGTGTCGGCTTTGATTGCCTGCCTGCCGCTCGCTTTGTTTCGCCAAAAAAACATTCGCAGTCTGTTTGATGCGGATTTGGCGGCGTTCAAAGGCGAGGTTCAAAACTTTTTTGCCGAATTTCCGCTCGAAAAAGCGGCGGGCGCGGCGCTTTACATTGCTTTGTTCGCGCTGCTCTGGTGTTTCTTTGAGCGCGCGATGATCGTTAAGCCGGACGGGATTTTTATCGGCTCGTCAAACAATCTGGGCGATTTGCCGTTTCACCTGCAAGGCATTTACGGTTTTACCGACGGGCAAAACTTTCCGCCGCAAAATCCGTCTTACGCCGGTTCAAAATTTACTTACCCGTTTATCGTCAATCTCGCCGTTGCGATGTATATCAAACTGGGCGCGGCGGTCGAGAACGCGCTTTTCTGGCAAAACATCACGCTGATCGCTTCGTTTGTCGGTTTGCTGCATTATTTTACTTTTCGTCTGACGGGCAGCCGCATCGCCGCGCACATCGCGCCGCTGCTTTTTTTATTTAGCGGCGGTCTGGGTTTTATCGACTTTTTTCAGGATGCCGTCAAAACCGAAAAAGGCATTTTCGGTTTGATAATGGATTTGCAAAAAGATTACAGCTTGCGCCACGACTCGACCTGGCGCTGGGGAAATACGCTGACGGTTTTGCTCATCACGCAGCGCAGTATGCTCATCGGTTTGCCGTTCTCGCTTGTAATTCTAAACGGGCTTTGGGGGATTTTTACCGGAGATAAGGAGAAGAGAGGACAAGGAGAAGGGGAGAAAAAAACGGCTTTGCTCGATTCCTCTTCTCCTCTTCTCCTCTTCTCCTCTTCTATCGTCCTCGGATTTCTCGCCGGTTTGCTCCCGCTCGTTCACGCGCACAGTTACGCCGTTTTGATGGGAATGGCGGGTTTGCTGGCGTTGCTGAATCTCAGAAATTGGAAGCAGTGGGCGGGGTTTTTGATTTCGGGAACGGTGTTTGGCGCGTTCGAGCTGCTTTGGGCGATGACCGGGACCGCCAACCGCGCTGAGAGTTTCATCGCGTATCAATTCGGCTGGGACAAAGGTGATGAAAATTTCTTCTGGTTCTGGTTCAAAAACACAGGGCTTTTCATCCCGCTTCTATTCGCCGCAATCGCATTGCTCATAACGAATCTAAAATCAAAAGTCCAACGTCCAAAGTCGGAAGAAGAGTCTGCAATTCCGCATTCCGCATTCCGCATTCCGCATTCGAAAAAGCTGTTGCTTTTCTGGCTGCCTTTCGCGTTGTGTTTTATTGTTCCGAATCTTGTCCGGCTCGCGCCCTGGATTTGGGACAATATCAAAGTTTTGATTTACTGGTTTTTGCTGTCGGTTCCGTTGGTCGCGTGGTTGTTGGGTTTGATTTGGCGTCGCGGAAATGTCGGCAAAGCGGCTGCTGCGGGGCTGATTTTTGTTTTGACTTTCGCGGGGTTTCTTGACGTTTGGCGTGTTGCTTCGCGGGCGTTTGAACATCAGGTTATCACTAAAGATGCTGTCCAAATCGCTGAACAGATTCGGCGGAGAACCGCGCCTCATTCATTGATAATGACCGCGCCGACTTACAACACGCCCGCTGTTTTAGCCGGCAGGCGCTGGTTTATGGGCTTTACCGGGCATCTCGTTTCGCACGGCATCGACATCACCGAGCGCGAGAAGGCGCTGCGCCGAATTTATGCCGGAACGCCCGATGCGATGAATTTAATTAAAAAATACGGAATTGATTACATCGTCGTCAGCAATCAGGAACGCGAGACGATTGACGTGAACGATGCTTTTTTCCAGCGTTTTCCGGTCGTCGCCGAAGCGGGCGCGTATCGCGTTTATCAAGTAAAATAGAAACTTAAAAACAGTTTTGTTTATGGCGAAGAAACCGAAAAAACAGCTCGATGAGACCGAAGACACGGGCGAGCAAATAGTAAACAACGAAACCTCAAATCGTTATTGGCTGCCCGGTAGCCTGTTTGTCGTTTTTGCGGCGGCTGTTTTGCGGCTCGTCTGGCTGCCTTTCAAACCGTTTCACCACGACGAAGGCGTCAACGGCTGGTTTATGACGAATCTCGTCAGGCAAGGCGTTTTCAAATACGACCCGCAAAATTATCACGGTCCGACGCTTTATTACTTCACACTCGTTTCGACTTATCTGTTCGGGCTGACGGATTTCGCCGTTCGTTTTGTGACCGCGTTTTTCGGCATCTTACTGGTCGTTTTAATTCTTTATCTGCGCCGCTACATCGGCACCGTCGGCGCGCTTGCCGCCGCAATGCTGGTTGCGCTCTCGCCGGGAATGTCGTTTATCTCGCGTTATTATATTCACGAGATTTTATTCGTTTTTTTTACGCTCGCAGTGGTCGTCGCGGTTCTGCAATTTATGGAACGCGAACGCGCGGGACAAGCAGCAATTGGTTCAATGAGCCTGCTGCTGCTCGTTTGCCTGCTGCCCGGAACGATTAATTTCGCCAATGCCATCGGCGGCGCAAATCAATTGGTAAAAATCGGAGCGGGCTTGGCGTTTTTCGCGGTCGAGGTCGTTATTGTTTATTTTCTGATGCGCTCGCTCGCCGCCTGGAACGAAGGGCGACCGATTTATCTGCTGCTCGCCGCCGCGTCGGCTTCTTTAACTTTTGCGACCAAAGAAACCGCTTTTATCTCGTTCGGAACAATTGCGATTGCGATTTTCTGCGTTTTTGTCTGGCGCAAATTATGGGCTGAGGACAAAAACGGGTGGAGCGAGCCGGTCGAATTCAGCTTTAAGAATTTCTTTGCAGCATTTGGCGACCGCCAAAGCCGGATTGTTCTCATCGCTCTCTGCATCGTCGTTTTCGCTTACGTCTGGGTTTTATTTTTTACCTCGTTTTTCACTTATCCCGAAGGAGTCAAGGCATCTTTCAAGGCTTACGATTTATGGGCGAAAACCGGCACGAAAGACCACGCCGACAACGGTTTACTGGCATATTTGCGATGGGGAATGAAAGTCGAAGCGCCGATTTTTATTTTGGGCGCGCTCGGCGCGGCGCTCGCATTTTGGAAAGCCAGACACCGTTTTGCAATGTTCGCCGCCTTGTGGGGTTTTGGAGTGTTTATGGCTTACACTCTGATTCCTTACAAAACGCCGTGGCTCGCGCTCAACTTTCTGCTTCCGATTGCAATCGCGGCGGGTTACGGAATCAATGAATTAGCCGTTTCGCGGCAAATGTGGCAGCGCGCTGCGGCGGCGTTTCTGGCGGCAATCGCATTCGGCGTTTGTGCTTATCAAGCAATTGACCTTAATTTTTATCGCTACGATGACGATTCGATGCCCTACGTTTACGCGCACACGCGCCGCGCCTACAATGAGATGCTGGTGGAAATTGATCGCATCGCAGAAAAATCGGGCAAAAACAACGAAACGAGCATCATCGTCGCATCGCCCGATTATTGGGGATTGCCGTGGAGTCTGCGCGATTATCCGAACGCCGGTTTTTACGGGCAAATCACGCCGACTTCAACCGCCGAAATCGTCATCGGCAAAACCGATCAGCAAGCCAAGCTTGAAGAAGAATACGGTCGGCATTATCAATCCACCGGAACTTACGCCTTACGACCGGGCGTTGATCTCGTGCTATATGTCAGAAAGGATTTGGCGAAATAATATGTATTCGCGGCAAGTTACATCAGTTTTGTTGTTTTGACGGCAGGATTTTTACATTTAAGTCCGCGCCTGTTCAAAGACTAAAATTTAGCTTGAATAAATAACTCCAAACCAATAGATTATTAGGACTGATTTCCAAAACAGAGGAATACTTTAAGGAGGATTCAATGACTAAAAATTTAGTTCTATGTGTAGTGTTTTTTTGCACTCTAATGTGTTTTTCCGGCAAAAACACCTTCGCGCAAGTTATTTCGGCAGGAAGTTTGCTGATTGCAGAGGTACAGCCTAATCCGTCCTCCCCGAATTCAGACCCCACGGGCGAATATTTTATTCTTTGTAATAGAACGGCACAAGCAATAAACTTACAAGGATTAGTCGCAACCGATGCAAGCGCCACAGGATCATTTACGCTTCCCAGTTATTCTCTTGCGTCAGGAGCGTGCGTTGCTTTTGTCAGAAGCGCTACAACGGCTTACACGAATTTCGGCTGCGCTCAACCGACGAATGCTCTTACCTACAGTGGCTTTGAGCTTAACAACACCGTCGGCGACCGGCTTGTTATTGCTAACAGTGCTGCAAACGGTGGCGGTGTCATTGATGCAGTGTCTTATGGTTCAGACACAACAATTTCTTCCCCACCTGCTATTCCCGCCGAAGGGCAATCTTTGAGGCGCTCCGGTTATCCGGGCGGCTCTCTTGTTGATACGGATACCGGCTCGGATTTCACGGCGACCGCAGCCAATCCCTGTACTATCGGAAGTGTTATGGCAGCTCCGACGGCAGCTTCGGTAACAGTTACAGGGCGTGTTATCAGCGCGAACGGCAGAGGAATCAGAAACGTTCTGGTCAGCCTTGTTGACGTAAGCGGAGAAAGCAGAACAGTCGTAACTTCCGCTCTGGGTTACTTCCGTTTCACGGATGTTCCCGCCGGTCAAACCTACACTCTCAGTGCTTTTGCTAAGAGGTACACGTTTTCTCAACAATCACAGGCGCTTTCAATCTTTGAGGATATGAGGGACGTTGTCTTTGTTGCTGAAAACTAAAGAAAACCTTCATAATAAAAAAAGGCATTCTATATTCAGAATGCCTTTTTTTATTTCAAAACAGCGTTTTAAGATATGCAAATCGTTAAGGCTTGTTATGTTTTAGCCGGAAATCAGCTCCTCAAGCCGACATCAGCCAAGCGCATTTTCCGTAAACAGCTCACCCGTCGGCAGATCGAGCAGCTCGTCTTCTTCCAATACGACCTTTTCTTCGCGTTCTTCAACCGGCGGCAAACAAACGCGGTCGCGTCCTTCGCGCTTGGCGCAATAAAGCGCGCGGTCGGCGAGAATCCGCAAATCGGCGCCGGTTGCAGCGTGATTCGGAAAAGTTGCCGCGCCGAGCGAAATCGTGACGCTGCCGCATTCGGAAAATTCTGCGTCGGCAACCGTTTTGCGCAGGCGTTCGGCGACTATTAAAGCCGTTTCCGTATTTGTCCGGGGCAAAATGATGAAAAATTCTTCGCCGCCGTAACGCGCAAGAGTGTCGAAATTTCTGAGTCTGGATTTCATCAGACGCGAGACGGTTCGCAAAACATCGTCGCCCGTACTGTGACCGTAATTGTCGTTGACGCTTTTGAAATGGTCGAGGTCAACAACGAGGAGGGATAAAGGCTGGTCGGTGCGCTCGGCGAGATTCATTTCGCGCTCGAACTGCATCTCGAAATAACGGCGATTGAAAACTCCTGTCAACGAATCGCGCAAAGCCTCGCGCTGCGATTTGACGTAAAGGCGCGAGTGATTGATGGCAATCGCCACCTGATCGGCGACCGTTTCGAGGAGCATTATTTCGTTTTCCTGCCAAACCCGAGTCGGTTTATCATCACGCGCAAAGAGAACGCCCACAAATTGCTCAAGAAAAACGAGCGGAATCACAACCATCGGTTTGTCGCCCCATTCGGCTTGATTGCGATTGGTCGCTTGCGCAACACCGTCTCGGATGTATGGCTGCGGATTATTTTTGAGACGTTTGCGATAAGCCGATAAATCGCTGTCAATCGTATCCATTTCTTCGATTGCCAGCCGCTGGCGGAAATAATTAACCGCCATAATTTCTTCGTCCGGGGTTGCCGGTTCAATCAGCAAAGTGCAGCAATCAACGTTGAGCGTCGCGCCGACTTCGTTGACGGCGGTTTGCAGAACTTCGTCGAGTTCGAGCGAGCGGCGGATCGCGGTCGCAATGCGATTAACGGCGATCTCGCGCCCGGTTTGTTCCTGCCAAAGTCCGGCGAGCTTTGTCGTGACCGACAGCGTTAAATGCAAAGAAGTGATTTTCGGCTGCGATTCGCGAATGGCTTCGGTCAGCAAAGCGGCGTGTTCGCGGTGTTCGACCGTAACACGAGCCTGCAAATATTCAAGCGCAGTATAAACCACGTCCGGGTCGCACGAGCAAATCGCGTAGTTTTTATCAACCGGCAGCGCGCTGCCGGCGGGCGCAATTCGGGCTGCGCAAAGGACTGCGGAAAATTGCGAATCCGAAATAATCAAAAAATGCTCGTCGTAAATTTCATACGGCGAGCGCGGCAGCAAAATTAAATTTCCGCTTTTCGCATCCTCGGTTTCCGATTTTTCCTGCGCCTGAAACCAGCGCATCAATTCATCGTCCGGCGCGACGATAAAAAACGGATAGCGCGCGGTTCGCCCCATTTGCCGCATTCGCTCGACTTCGCGCCATTGTCGCTCGCGGCGCTGCGGCAAGCTTTCAATGACGAGCGCCGGAAGATTATTTTCCAGCACGACCGATTCGAAAAAGGCTTGGAGCTGCTGCGTCATTTGCTCGGTGTGCAAGACGGGCTGAAGCGTACGCGAATGTTGAGAAATCAGGGCTTCGTAGAGCGTGGACATATTGGACGGTTTTGTTAGAGGAAGAAAAGATATTCCGGTTTTGACGTGAACGGCGTTTTCGGTGAGAACGCCGAATTGATTATGACTGAAACAGTTGAATCGTTGCAAGCAAAAAATGCAAAACAAGATTTAACTCTTAAGTTTAATCTTGCTGTAAGTGGTCAAAGCGGAAGCGGCAAGCTCGCCTTTATCGTCAAAAACTTCGGCTGAAAGCGTGACTATTCGTTTTCCGGCGCGCAAAACTTTTGCCCGCGCCATAACCGCGCCGCGAAAAATCGGGCGCAGAAAATGAACCGTTAAATCAACCGTGACCGAGTTTTCTCCCGGCTGCAAATGAGTTGCAACGGCAAGCGCCGTGACCGTATCAATGAGCGAAGCCGTCACGCCGCCGTGAACAAAACCGCCGCGCCGCTCGTGTCTTTCTCCAATTTCAAGACGGCAAACGGCTTCGCCGAGTTCCAACTCGACCAGCTCGATTCCGAGCATTTCGACAAACGGATTTTCGGATAAAATTTGACGCGCAAACTGTTTATGCTCATCTGTGATTTTGATTTCGCTCATCTGTAAGTCGGATTATCTTCGGTCGGTTCAACGATGACGGCGGTTCCGTAAGCCAAAACTTCGGTCGTGCCGCTGCCCATTTCCGTCGCGTCGTAACGCGCGCCGACAATGGCGTTCGCACCCATTTCCGTCGCGTGTTGAATCATAATATCAAACGCTTCCTTGCGCGTTTCTTCGCAGAGCTTCGACCAAGCCTTGATGTTTCCGCCGACCAGAGTTTGCAAGCCTGCGCCGATATTCACAAAAACGTTCCGCGAGCGCACGACGATGCCGCGCACGACGCCCAGGTTTTGTTTAACGCGATAACCCGGCAATTCAAAAGCCGTCGTGACCATACTTTCCGAAACGGAAAAACGCGGCTGGCTGACCTGATACGGAACGTTTGAAGCGGGCATTCTGTTTTCCATAATTTTAAAATCTTGAATTTTCGATTCCAACAGCTTGAACAGTTACTGACAAATCAAAAAGCGGTTATTAAAAACCAACGATTCAAGAAATCGGCTTTGATAACGAAGCCTCACGAAATTTTAAACGGCTTGTCTGATCTCAACAAGCGTAGTGGCAAATTTTTATTCCCAAGCTAAATTTAACGAAAGTTTGCCTCCGGCTGCGTTTGATTTAAATAATCAGTTTCTTTTTGTTTTCAGTGATTGCCTTAAAAACTGAGCAAAGTCTTGCCGATTAAGAAACAAACAAATTTAACAAAAATGTGTTTGTGATGATAGTTCTCGTTCGGTTTTAGTGCGTTTATGTATGAGAACCAAAAAACATTAATAACGGCGTCAATATTTTTGATCGCAAAAACAAATTGTCTAAAAAAAAGATCTGTTCAAGCCAATATTGTTTTACCAGCAAAATAAATATCTTGACTTGAACAGCAATCAAGAAAGGAAACAAAATGCAGGATTCTATTCTTTTTTGGAACGCCGTCGCGCTCGAAGCCAACCGCGTCAGTCACAGCGACTCCGACAAGCGCGAGCAAAACGGTCCGACGCTTTCTTCGCGCGCAATAGCGATTGTTCATTTGGCAGTGTACGATGCCTACGCCGGAATCGTCGGCGGTGCAGGATTTCCGCGTTATTTGCAACCCCCGAATCAACCCGCACCTCCCGCCGGTATTCCTCCGGCGCAAGCCCGCGATGCTGTAGCAGGCGCCGCTTATACCACACTTGTAGGGCTATACCGAACTCAAAAAGATTTTTTCGACGGGCAATTAAACGCTTTCAACTTTAATTTGCCGCCGCCGATCACTGTTCCGCCGACGCCGCCGACGCCGCTCGTGACGGCTTTTGATTTCGGTGTCGCCGTCGGCAGAGCACTGTTAAAATTGCGCGAAAACGATATGGACGCCAGAGATTGCGGTTATATGTCCTCGCCTGATCGCTTCCGACATCGCCCCGACCCGGATAATCCGGGACAGGGCTTTCACGCGCCGTTTTACGGAGCGCAGACAGATGGTTTCGCGGTTAGAAAACGACACGAGCTTAATTCACCGCCCGCAGACGGAACGAACGATTACCTGAATGCGCTCAGACAAGTTCGAGCAAAAGGCATTAAACCCGAATTGATGGCAACCCTGTTGCCGACCGCTTTATTCAACGACCGCCGCACTACTGAAGAAACGACAATCGGCATTTACTGGGCTTATGATGGCGCGAATCGGTTGGGAACGCCGCCGCGCCTTTACAATCAAATCATCCGCGAAGTAGCGATGAAAGTTAAAAATCCGAAGACCGGAAAAATCAATACCGAAGGCGATAATGCGCGCTTGTTCGCCTTTGTCAACGCGGCAATGGGCGATGCCGGAGTTTTCGCGTGGGAGCAAAAATATTGCCACGATTTCTGGCGTCCCGTTGTTGGTATCCGGGAACACGATAAATCTTTCGGACCGGGAGCGGCTAATCCCGGCGACGGGGCTAATGATATTGATGAAAATGCCGATCCATTCTGGCTGCCTCTGGGCGCGCCGAGCACAAATATGCCGATGTCGAAAAATGTTACGCCGAACTTTCCCGCGTATCCGTCAGGACACGCGACGTTCGGAGCGGCTGCTTTCCACATCACCCGTTTATTTTACGGAGTTCCGGTCGGCGACAGAAAAGCCGACGCGCTGTTCAAAGGTCTGGCTTTTGTTTCCGACGAACTAAACGGCGGTAACCGCGACAATCAAGGAACCGTTCGCCCGCGTCACGTTCGCAACTTTAGAGGCGGTTTGTGGGATATGATTATCGAAAACGCGATGAGCCGCATTTTTCTCGGAGTTCATTGGTTTTTTGACGCTTTCGCGCTCAAAAACAACAAACCCGATTTAACCAAAAACATCGGCGGCGTTCCGCTCGGCTTAGATATTGCCGAAGACATCTGGAACTTTGGCAACCAGACAGCACCGAAATTATCGCCTGCCAAAGCGCCGATTCAGACTCCGCCACCAAATTCTCCAATGCCACGCTTTCCGCAACAGCCCGCTTCTGAAAAAGGCTGCGCTAATAGACCCGGCAAAGTAAAAGCTGAGGATTTGGAAACGACCCAAAACGTTTATCCGTCGGGAGTTTCTCAGCGTTAACGCTAAAATCAACTTTCAAGTCGGCTTCAAGAATTCAAACTTGAAGCCGACTTGAAAACTTCGTGCTGGTATTTTGACTTTATTGCCTTAGAGGAAAACTATGCCCGATTTGCAGACGGCGGATCTGCCGGGCAATAACTCCGCATTTTCCAATCATGCGTTTACAGGCGCAAAAAGTGGGCATAATCGAACCTTGAGATGTGAGATCTAAGATTAGTTTTCAAACAAGCTCGGCTGTTTGTCCGAATCCTGAATGCCTTCGGGGTGCCAGCGATATTTTTTTAAATCGCATCGTCCCTTTTCATTGAAAAGGATGCCTTCGGATTCGAGCATTTGCTGCTGTAAATTAACGGGCAAAATGATGTGTCCGGTCGAACAAGCGCCCTGAGCGTTAATAACTCGCTGCCAGGGCAAGTCTTTTTCCGCCGAATTCATCACGAAACCGACGGTTCGCGGCGTGTAATTTTCGCCCAAAATTTCGGCAATCTGCCCGTAAGTCATCACGCGCCCCAAAGGGATTTGCCGGACAATCTCAAATACGCGCTCGCGGTAGTTTTTATCTTTAACTTTGTCGGGAATTTCCATCAGTCCAAAATTCTTTCTTCGATTGCCGTAATCGCCGATTTATTTATCGCGCCGTAGATGTGCGGAAAATCTTCGCCGTCGCGCGATTTTTCGACGACAAGTTTAGAAGTTAGTAAATCCGAATTTATCGTCAAAAGCAAAACTTGCGCGACATTTTTATAATGAATTTTTAAAGTTTCTTCGAGCTGTTCGGCAAAGCTTGCGTGAATAAAGCCTTCGGTTTGCAAGCTTTCCGCCTCGTAAAAATCTTTGTCTTCAAATTCTGCCCATTGTTCGGGCGTCGTAATGTGATAAAAAATCAAGTTTTCGGTTTCCTTCTGTTCAAACGTTTCTTAAATTTACCTTCACGTTCGGCAAGCCACGCGCGCCATTCTTCGATTGCTTTTGCGCGTTGTTCCGGCGAACTCGCCGGTTGAAAATTAAGTCAGACGCCAGTTGCGTCGCGCAAACACATTTCGGCGAAAAATCTGGTTTGCAAATCACGGCTTTCGAGCAGATCAATCAGTTCATCAATCGAATTTTCCGCCATTGAGCGGCGTTTCCGGGCAAATTCTTCCGGTTTCATAATTCCCGCAAGACAACGCGCGCCGGAGCGCCGTCGCCGGTTTCGCTGTCAATTTTGAGCGGCAGGCAAACCAACTCGTAATCGCCCGCCGAAACCTCGCGCAAATCCAAGCCTTCGATAATGACGACGCCGTTTTGCAAAAGAATTAAATGCGTTTGAAAATCTTCCGAGCCGAATTTTTCGACCGAAAGATAATCAATTCCGACGAGCCGAACGCCACGTTCAACCAAAACTCGCGCGGCTTCCGGCTCGATGTAAGTAAAATCCTTGCGAAAGCCTTTTTCCGGCTCGCTCCAAAACTGCGAATTGCGGGTTTTGAATAAAACTCGTTCTGCTCCGTTTAAATTCTCGACGTGTTGCGCTTCAATCGCCATCATGTCTTCGTCAATTTCGACAACCCGCGCCGCGCCGATTAAAACTTCGAGCGGCATTTCGAATACTTTCGCCGCGCCTTCGATAAAATGCGCGGGCGCGTCAACGTGCGTTGCCGTGTGCGCTCCAAAATGCAAATCTGTCACGTTCGCCGCGTCGCCGCGCAGAATTGCTTGTGCAGTTTCAAGTTTTACGTGCGGATCGCCCTCGTAAACCGGCGTGTTTGCACTTATCGGAACAGTCACATCGTAAATTTTCATATCAATAATGGTAAATGGTAAATGGTAAATGGTAAATAGCTGCTTCGGAGGTTGACGATTCACGATTCACGATTCACGATTAACGAGTTATGCTGCAACTTGCCGCCTCGAATTATTCAAACAGCGCGCCTCTGATTTGGAGCTTCTGGAAAGGCTCGAAACAAGCTGAAATCGAATATTTACCGGACGCCGCGCCCGCCAAATGCGCGGAAATGCTGGCAAACGGCGCGGTTGAAATCGCGCTCACGCCGGTTATTGAATATCAAAGAATTGAAGACGTTTTAATCGTCCCGCAAGTTTGCGTCGGCGCGCGCGAGCAAGTTAAAAGCGTGATTTTAGTGACGAAAGGCGAAGATTTGCGCGATGCAAAATCAGTCGCGCTCGACATTTCCTCGAAAACTTCAATAGCGCTGACAAGTATTATTTTCAGAGAATTTTTCGGGCGCGAGCCGAAGTTTGTCTCCCACGAGCCGGATGTCGAAAAAATGCTGGCAAAGCACGATGCGGCTTTGCTGATCGGCGATCCGGCGCTCAGAGTTGACCGGAAGAAATATCGCGTTTCGGATGTTGCCGAAATCTGGCGCGAATTTACGGGAAAAGGTTTTGTTTTCGCGTTCTGGCTGGCGCGGAAAACGTCGGCGGCAGAGGCGCAAAGCATTGATTTTGTCGGCGCGCGCGATGAAGGCTTAGGAAAAATCGAAGAAATAATTGATTTTTATTTGCCGCAAGTTACGCTCGGCAGAGACGATTTTCGCCGTTATTTGACCGAAAATATTTCGTACACGCTTGATAACGAATTGTTAGAAGGTTTACAGCTTTATTACCGGCTCGCACACAAGCACAATTTGATTCCAGAGATAAAACCGATACAATTTTTATAACTTTGCGGCATAAGCTTTGCCATAAATATTTTGCGTTGATGTTGAATTCAACTAAAAACAAGAAAACTATTCACTATTTACGATTTACGATTCACTAATTAATTAGCGTTTTGCAAATTGATTTGGCAATGAGAGAACAGAATATTCAATTGATTTTAGATAAAGTCTTGGGCGGCGAACGATTAAGCGACGAGGATTGCACGCGGCTGCTCGAATCAAACGATTTTGTCCGCATCGGACTAGCTGCGCACGAAATCAGAATGCGGAAAAACCCGACCGACGTTGTGACTTACATCATTGACCGCAACATTAATTACACAAACGTCTGCAACGTCGTCTGCACGTTTTGCGCGTTTTACCGCCGTCCGGGAAAACCCGACACTTACGTTCATTCTTTTGAAGAAATTTGTAAACGAATTGACGAAACCATCGCTTTGGGCGGAACGGGCATTTTGATGCAGGGCGGTTTGCACCCGGATTTTAATATCGAGTGGTACGAAGATTTGTTGTCCCGCCTGCACGCGATTTACCCCACGTTTCAGCTTCACTGTTTTTCGCCGCCGGAAATTCACAATATTTCTTTGATTTCCAAACTCGATTACGAAACGATTATGCGCCGTTTGAAAGCCGCAGGACTTTATTCGATGCCGGGTGGCGGCGGTGAAATATTGGACGACGAAGTTCGCAAGCGCGTTTCAACCAAATGCAACACGCAGGAATGGCTCGACGTAATGCGCGCGGTTCACAAAGTCGGTCTGCGCTCGACTGCGACAATGATGTTCGGAATCGGCGATAAAATCGAGCATCGCGTTCGACATTTGCAGAGAATTCGAGACGTGCAGGACGAAACGGGCGGATTTACTGCGTTTATTCCCTGGACTTTCCAGCGCGAAAACACAGCGCTCGGGCGCAAAATCACGGAAGAGCCGACCGGCGTTGATTATCTGAAAATGCTCGCGGTTTCGCGCCTGTTTTTGGACAACGTTCAGCACATCCAGGCTTCGTGGCTGACGCAGGGCTTGCGTTTGGGACAAGTTGCTTTGCGTTTCGGCGCAGATGATATGGGTTCGATTATGATTGAAGAAAACGTCGTTTCAGCGGCTGGCGCAAACGAACATGCCAACGAAAAAGAACTGCGCTATCAAATTTCCGAAGCCGGATTCGTCCCGCAGCAGCGCGATATTTTGTATGAATACATCAATCGTGAAAACGCCCAAACGCTCGACGAAAGAAAATCAATGCCGCTTCGTCAATTAAGCGTGGCTTTTGCCGATTAAATTTAGGCACGAATAGACACGAAAGCTCACGAAAACTTATCCGATAATTTCGTGTAATTTTGTGTCTGTTTGTGGCTGAAATCTTTATGCCGAAAATCGTTCTTGAAACGCAGATTAATGCTTCGGCAGAAATTTGTTTTGATCTGATGCGAGATATTCGCCTACACACTGAAACAACGGCGCAAACGAAAGAAAAAGCGATTGGCGGTGTAACGAGCGAAAAAATAGGTTTAGGACAGACGGTTACATTTGAGAGTGTTCATTTCGGCATCCGGCAGCGATTAACAGTCAAAGTTGTCGAGTTTGAACGCCCGCGTCTTTTTGTTGATGAAATGACAGAAGGGGTTTTCAAAACGTTCAAGCACATTCACGAGTTTTTTCCGAATGAAAACGGCGTTTTGATGCGCGACACGCTTCAATGGACTGCGCCGCTCGGACTTTTGGGGAAAATTGCCGACAAGCTGTTTCTCGAAAATCATTTGCGGCGGCTCGTTACGAAACGCAATTTAAAACTCAAAGAAATTGCCGAAGCGACGTGAAATCTACAATCAAATTGAAGAAACTGATGACGCTCAAAAAGCAAATCTCTTGAAACGGTAATCATTTCCCTCGTCGTATTTTAATTCTTACAAAACTCTTACACACGTTGCCCTTTTCGACTGTTACGATTGAATCTAACGTATTGCCGCCTAATAAGCGGTTTATTTCAGTCGGTTACAAGAGGGGGAGGCAAGTGCAAAATATAGTTGATTTTAAAGCAAAGCGGGAGGGTCTTAATTGGGACTCATTTATCGCAATCGGAATTTTTCATGTTCTAGCCATCGGAGCTTTGTTTACGTTTTCGTGGGCAAATCTGACGGCTTTTTTGTTTATGTGGTGGTTTGCCGGAAGTTTGGGAATCGGACTCGGTTATCACCGTTTGCTGACCCATCGCGGTTTTAAAGCGCCGAAATGGTTGGAATATTTTTTCACGTTTTGCGGCACGCTGGCTTTGCAAGCCGGAGCCGTTAAATGGGTTACGACACACCGCATTCATCACGCACACACCGAAACCGACAAAGACCCGCACAGCCCGCGCAACGGAACTTATTGGGCGCACATCGGCTGGATTATGCGCGGCACTTCGCAGGAACACGACGACGACACGATTCGCAAATATGCACCGGATTTAATTAAAGACCCGGTGATTGTTTTCCTCTCGCGCTGGTATTGGGCTTCGGCGATTTTAGCGGGAATCGTTTTGTTTTTAATCGGCGGTTTTTCAATGGTTTTATGGGGCGTTTTCGCGCGCACGGTTTTCGGCTGGCATATGACCTGGCTGGTTAATTCGGCTACACATACGTGGGGAACGCGGCGTTTTGAAACGCGCGATGATTCAACCAACAACGCTTTAATCGCCGCCGTCACTTGGGGCGAAGGCTGGCACAACAATCATCACGCGCAGCCGACTTCGGCGAGACACGGACTCGCCTGGTACGAATTCGACATTAATTGGATGACGATCTGGCTGCTGCAAAAAGTAGGATTGGTGACGGACGTTCGCGTTTACAATCTCGGCGAACAGCCTTCGCAATTAAAACGCGCGGCTTAAGATAAAATAAAAATCTTTGCGCTTCTTTGCGCCTGTGCGAGTAATTGTTTCACGCACAGGCGCAAAGTTTTGTTTGCAGTGATAAAATTTGATTGATGGTTGTGATGCACCGGCGAAAACTTGCGATTTTCTTTATCGTCTTCGGCGTTTGCCTGGTCGCGCTCGCGGTCACGCTCAACGTCGGCTGGATTTTGCTCAACTTACAGCAAATCGCTCTGCTCGTTTTGGGCATCGTTTTTTTCGCCATCATTATTACCGGGCTGGTTTTGAACACGATTTTTCTGGTGCGCGAGATTCGCCGCAACGAACAGCACGACGCTTTTATCAACGCCGTGACGCACGAATTGAAAACTCCGATTGCTTCAATCAGGCTCTATCTCGAAACGCTGAAAAAACGCGATTTGCCGGAAGAAAAACGGTTGGAATTTTACAATTTGATGCTCGGCGATACCGACCGCCTGATCGCAATGGTCGAGCAGGTGCTTTACGCCGGACGCTCAAAAGATAAGCGGCGGAAAATCAATGTTTCCAAAGTCAGGCTCAATCAATTGCTCCAGGATTCAGCCGAAATAATCCGCAATCGTTACAATTTGGATGAAACGTCGGTGGCGCTGCCGACAAACGGGGACGTTCGAGTTCGCGGCGATAAGCTCGAACTGCAAGTCGCATTTACCAATTTGCTCGATAACGCGGTGAAGTATTCAAAAGACGCGGTTCACGTTGAAATCGAAATCGAAACTCTTGATGAAAAGCGCATTGAAATCAAAGTAAAAGACGAGGGAATCGGGATTGCCAAATCTGAAATAAAAAATATTTTTCGACGCTTTTATCGTCCGACCAATCGTTTTACCAGAAAAGTAAAAGGTACGGGACTCGGACTTTCAATCGTGCAGGGAATCGTCGAAAAACACGGCGGAAAGATTTTTGCTCAAAGCGCGGGCGAGGGAAAGGGAAGCACCTTTGTCATTCGCCTGCCGAAAGCCTGAACAGTTATCAGTCAACATTTGATAACTGATAACTGATAACTGATAACTGATGAAGATTCTGATTGTTGAGGACGAACAAAATCTGGCTGAAGGCTTGCGTTTTAATCTCATCGCCGAAGGCAATGAGGCGGAAGTCGCGCCGGACGGCGAAACCGCTTTGTCGCTCGTTTTTGAGCAGAAACGGCAATTTGATGCGGTTGTTTTGGACGTGATGCTGCCGGGAATTGACGGTTTTAAAGTCGCGCAGACTTTGCGCGAAAACAAGATTTTCGTTCCGATTTTAATGCTTACGGCGCGCGGCAACCCGGAAGACATCCTGCGCGGTTTTGAAACGGGCGCGGATGATTATCTGCCGAAGCCTTTTGATTTGCATATTTTTCTGGCGCGTTTAAACGGATTGCTCCGCCGCCGCGAATGGCTCAAAATCGAACAAACCGCGCCGCCCGAACAAATTAATATCAACGGGAAGACGATTGATTTTGAAAATCTCCAACTGCACTCGAATGGTCAAATTATTCAGCTAACTTTGATGGAAGCGAAATTATTACGTTATCTCGTCGAAAACGCCGGAAAAGTCGTCTCGCGCGGTACGATTCTGGAAGAAGTCTGGCAAATGTCCGAAGACACCGACACGCGAGCGATTGATAATTTTATCGTCCGACTGCGGAAATATTTGGAAGACGATTCCGCCAATCCGAAACATCTTTTGACCGTTCGCGGCGTTGGCTATCGTTTTGAATTTTGAAATCAACAATTCACCACGGAGGACACGGAGGACACACAGAGTGAATCGATTAAAACT
The DNA here is from genome assembly GCA_036388995.1 of Pyrinomonadaceae bacterium. Taxonomy (GTDB): domain Bacteria; phylum Acidobacteriota; class Blastocatellia; order Pyrinomonadales; family Pyrinomonadaceae; genus JALZCH01. Next base: position 37,737 of record DASVQU010000119.1, read on the forward strand.
TTAATTCTTATTATCTTCTCTGTGTCCTCCGTGTCCTCTGTGGTTTCTTTATCTTTATTTGAAACGCGAGCGAATTGACAAGTTGCTGGTTGAACGCGGGCTAGCCGAATCACGGACAAAAGCGCAGGCTTTGGTGATGGCGGGCGTGGTTTTAGTCGAAGAACAGCGCGTTGAAAAGCCTTCGCAGGAGTTTTCAATTCAAGCAAATATCCGCATTAAAGGCGCAACTGCCGAAAGCCGATATGTAGGGCGCGGCGGTTTGAAATTGGAAAAGGCTCTTGAGTATTTTCAAGTTGACGCCAAAGATTTTGTTTGTCTCGATGTTGGTGCTTCGACCGGCGGTTTTACTGATTGTTTGCTTCAGCACGGCGCGCGGCGGGTTGTTGCGGTTGATGTCGGAACGAATCAGCTTGATTGGAAATTGCGTCGGGATGAGCGGGTCGAAAGTCGAGAAAACATCAACGCGCGTTATTTAAAACCGGAAGATTTTGCCGAAAAATTTGATCTCGCGGTGATGGATGTTTCATTTATTTCGGTGACAAAAATTTTGCCCGCGCTTGTGCCGCTTTTAAAAGAAACGGGGAAAATCGTCACTTTGATAAAACCGCAATTTGAAGTCGGGCGCGGCGAAGTCGGCAAAGGCGGTATCGTCAAAGAACCGGAAAAGCACGAGCGCGTCGTGCGTGAAGTCAATCAAGCGGCGGAAGATTTGGGTTTGAAACTCGTCGGCGTCATTGATTCGCCGATTTTAGGCGCGGACGGAAACAAAGAGTTTCTAGCGCTTTACGCTAAATAAACACGACCGTTTGCGACGACGGAATATCGAACCGACGACGACAGCGGTTGTTTTTGCACATTAGTATGTCGTCCATGCGCACCATATAATCGCGCGATTTTTCATATTGCGCGCGGTCGCGCTCGTTCATTCCGCGCGGCGGCTGTTTTTTCTTGGTTCGCTTCATCCAACGCACTTCGTATTCTTCCGTTTGTCGGCAAAACGGGCAGGAAAACGTCGCGCGTTTCATCTCCTGTCGCTCGTCGAAAATATCGCTTTCTCTCATTTCGAAAAACTTTACCACAGAGATACGGAGATACAAAAATCTCAAAGTTTTATTTCAAATAAACAAGAAACAGACGCGCCGCAAACAGGCAAAAGTCGAATCAGAATCATCTCCCAACGGTAAATTGGACGGCTGCATCTAAAAGTCGTCTATGAAAAAGTTGTTAATTCTCGCGGCTCTCACGTTTGCGGCATTTTTTATTGTCAATAATTTCAGCGGCGACGATGAATTAAAAGATGTTGCAAATAATACGACTCTGCCCTTCAAAATGGCGATGCTGGCGGCAAAAGAACCCGAAGCGCAGATTGCGATGCCCGTGCGCACCGTGAAAGTAAAAAGCGTCGCCGACACCTGGCACGCGCCGCGTCCGAATGAACGAACACATCAAGGTCAGGATATTTTTGCGCCGCGCGGAACCGCCGTTTATTCTGCGACCGAAGGCTATGTTTTCAGAATCGGACAAAACTCCCTCGGCGGCAACAATGTTTGGATTGCGGGCGCTGGCGGCAGATTTTATTATTACGCGCATCTGGACAAATTCGCCGAAAATTTAAAACAAGGCGATTATGTCACGAACGAAACTATCATCGGTTATGTCGGCACGACCGGAAACGCAAAAGATACGCCGCCGCATCTGCATTTTGGGGTTTATACTTCAACCGGCGCTATCAATCCGTTGCCGCTTTTGACAGAGCAAAAATAGAAGAAAATAAAGACTCTGTTATTTATCAGTTTCTAATTTGCGCGTCATTTGTTCGACATCAATCGGAACAGTAGAAGCGGGCGGCAGATTCGGCGCGGTTTGATGATCCGAAAATTGATTTCTAATGTCAACGGCTTCGGCTTTCGCCCGAATTTTCGGCTGTTCTTTCGTTTCCGAGGTTTCGAGGTAAACGTTGATAAGACGCGCTAACTGCCGGACAATGAACCAAATCACCGCCAGCACGACGAGCGAAAGAATTGTCAAAAACAAATAGGCAATCGGTTCGGCATTTCCCCTGCCCATTAGCTCGACACCAAAAGAGAAGATCATTAAAAAACCGATGATTATGGCGAGCAAAACAACGACGGACAAAACCACAATCATCGTAAAAAGACGCGGCGGCGCTGTTCGCTCGGCGATTAAGCTCGCTCCGCAGCGATTGCAATATCGCAAGCCTTCTTTCGTTTCAGCGCCGCAAGCCGGACAAAACATAAATTTATTCTAAAACATTTTCATTCGACTGCAAGATAAATCTCAAATCATTTTTTTATCTCTATTTCCACAGTCATAACAACCGACGCTCTTATATCGAGAGATCCTGCTTTAATCGGCGTCGTCGGCATTGGTCTCGGTGCGACCATGCTGGTATTAGTCGTGCCCGCGAAACTGTAATCCGGTGTTTGCGGAGACGGCTGGATTCCGCTTTCGTGCGATTCGACCACGCGGACGACTCGACCGCCGAGCGAAGCCGCGACCGATTCGGCTTTAGCCATCGCCTGTCGCGCAGCCAGCGCTAAAGAACCGCCGCGCGCCGGGCTGTCTTCGCGGACGACGAACGAAACGTTTTCAACGCTGTTTGCCCCGGCTTTTGTCGCCGCGTCAATAATTGATCCGACTGTTTCTAAATCGTCTATCGTAATTGTCACCGTATTACGAGCTGTGTAGCCGACAATTTTCGCCATTTTGCCGCTGTAATCCTGTTCCGGCTGCAAACTGTAATCGGAAGTTTTAACTTCGTGTTTGACGTTTCCGGCGACAGTTTGAATTGATTGTTGAACGGCTTCGCTTTTGCGGGCGTTTTCCTGCTGCGCCGTAACCACCTGCTGATTTTGCGTGACGACGGAAAAAGTAATTAACGCCGAATCGGGCGCAATCTCGGTTTGTGCTTCACCGACGATTGTTACCCGCGTCAGATTATTTCGCCCGGCGGGCGGAAAAAAGCAGAGCGCAACGGCAAACAAACTCAAAGCAATCGAAAGCAAAACGGCTAATTGCAAATTGATTTTCATCCCAATTTCCTCATTCTTGATTTGTCCTAAGAACGACTTCGATAAGTATGTCTTGCGGCAAAAATGAAAAAAGGCGAGTCGCCTCACCTTTTCTGAAAAATAAACTAGCCTTGTTAGAATGTTTGCAAACCGATTGATTTTCGAGTTTGAAATTAAATTTCAATTAAACGTTTTCGCCGACTCGCGGGCTGCCCGGCGTGCGGAGCGGCGGAATTTCCGTGTCTGCCGGAAAAAATTCGAGCGAAGCCGAATTCAAACAATAGCGTTGTCCCGAAGGCGGCGGACCGTCCGGGAAAACGTGACCGAGATGACCATCACAGCGTCGACAGCGAATCTCTATGCGAATCATTCCATAAGAATTATCGGTGATGTTGCGAATGTGATCAGGGTCAAACGGCGCGTAAAACGAAGCCCAGCCGGTGCCGGAATGGAATTTCGCATCCGAGCGGAAGAGCGGAAGACTGCATAAGCGGCAGGCGTAAGCGCCTTCGGCTTTGTTGTCGGTCAGATTTCCGCAAAACGGCGGCTCGGTTCCGTGATTGAGCAAAATTCGGCGTTCTTCGTCAGTCAAATCCGCCGCCAAACGCTCGCGTTCTTCAGTGCTAATCGGCGAAATGTCGAAACCCGATGCGGAGACTTCTCTTTGCGTTTCTGTTTTCATAAAAATTTTCCTGTATTTCCAGAATAACAAAATCCCGCGAGCGCAGACGAATTTTCACTCAAAAAACCTTTCTCTATCTTTCGTTTTATGATAAAAACTGCTTCAAAAAAAGCAGTGCAAAATTCGGGCGATAAAAAACAAAACTTTTCGCTCTTTCCGCTTTCCTGGCTGGCGAGCGCAGCGGCGTGCGGGATTTTGGCGGCAAATTGGTTTGACGTTCAATTCGCGATTTGGTTGACTTTATTAATT
>DASVQU010000120.1:0-21997 GCA_036388995.1 Pyrinomonadaceae bacterium
TATCTTTTTGAGGTACTTTATTTGTTGATTCAATTGTATTTAACCTTGATTTTTAGGATATAGCCATTTAAGCATTTTGTCTCATCAGTCGTATCATAATCAAAATCCCAAAACTCTTCAACATTTTCGACTTATGAGACACTTTTTAATCATTTTTTCTATCAGCCGAAAATGCTTAGCTGCTAGCACCACACTATTAGGACGCTACCGTAAAAGCGTGTTCCTTGACCGTGTTTGAGCGGCGTGATATTCTCAGAATCTTTGTTAGTAAGTGATTTTTGCGCTAGTAAATCACAGTAATCCAAAGTATTTTTAAGAATTTTTTGATTATGGTTTTTCTGGCTTTTGCCGAAAATTCGATTCAGCTTGTGCCAGACGGCACAATCTTTTTTCATATTGCTCTGATTTTGCTGATGATCTGGATTTTGAACCGCACTTTGTTCAAACCGATCAATCGCATTCTCGAAGCTCGCGAGCGGATGACCGGCGGCAGCTTTGCCGAGACGACGGACACTTTGCGGCAAGCAGACCAAAAACTCGCCGATTACGAAACGACTCTGCGCGAAGCGCGGGCGGCAGGCTATTCGGTCGTCGAAAACACGCGCCGCGAATCTTTGGCGCAGCGTCAATTGCAGATTGACGAAGTAAAAGCCGAGACTGCCAATCTAATCGAGCGCGAGAAGGCGGATTTAAACCGACAAGTCGCACAGGTCAGACAAAATCTGGCGAGCGACGCGCGCGTTTTAGCCGAAAGAATTACCGCGCAGGTTTTGCGGCAACGCACGGCAGCTTAAATTTATCCGAATTTCAAATTTGAGATTTTTATATCAATGTTTGCGTTTATTAATTTTTTACTTTTTCTCGCCGCCGAAGCCGACACGCACGGCGGCGGAGCGAGCTTTTACGATAAATATTTAAACTATCCGGGCTTTGAAGCCTGGAAGTTTTTAAATCTTTTTATTTTCGTTGCCGCGCTCGTTTATCTTTTGCGTCGTCCGGTCAGCAACGCTTTCAAAGCGCGCCGCGAAGCGATTCGCGCCGAATTGATCAAAGCGCAGCAGGAACGCGACGCGGCGCTGGCAAAATTGCAGCAGGTCGAAGAGCGTCTGCAAAATCTGGATGCCGAAACCGCGCGCATCCGCGAACAATCAGTGCGCGAAGCCGAGGCTGAAGCGACGAGAATCGCCGAACAAACTGCGGCTGACATTGAAAAAATACGTGAAAATGCGCGCCGCGAAATCGCCGCCGCCTCAGCCAACGCGAGACGCGAATTAAAGCAATTTTCAGCCGAAGAAAGCATTCGTCTGGCGGAAGATATGGTGCGCCAAAATCTGCAAAGCGGCACGGACGCCGCGCGGCTTGTCAACGCGAGCATCGAAGGTTTGGGAGGCGTCAAACAATGAGCATCGAAACCATTGCCCGCCGCTATGCCGCCGCGCTTGCCGATGTGGTAATTAAAAACGGCGAAACCGAAATTGTTAGGAACGAATTGGGACAATTTGCCGTTTTAATGACCGAAAATCCGCAGCTTGCAGACGTATTTCGCAATCCGGCTGTGGCTTTCGACAACAAGAAAAACGTTCTCGAATCGTTAATCGCCAAAACGCGCCCGACAAAAACGACCGCAAATTTTCTGCGCGTTTTGCAGCGCAATCATCGTCTCGCGGATTTACCCGTTGTGAATGAGCGTTTTAATGCGATTCTGGAAGTACGTGCAGGTCTCGTGACAGCCGAAGTAACCACGGCGCAGCCGCTTGCCGCCGCGCAGCAAACCGCTTTGCAAACGAGATTGCAGGAAATGACCGGCAAGCGGGTTAATCTGAATTTTAAAATTGATCCTGAGATTATCGGCGGAGTCGTCACTCGTATCGGTTCAACCGTGTACGACGGCTCGGTAAAAAATCAATTACAGCAGTTAAAAGAACAAATGATTCGCAGTTAGTTCGTTGTTCGTTGATCGCTGCAAAAGGCAATCAACAACGAACAACGAACAACGATCAACGAACAAATAATTATGGAAGCTATTAGAGCGACAGAAATCAGCGACATTATTAGACAGCAAATCGAGAATTTTGACGCCGGCGTGACAATCGAAGAAGTCGGCACGGTGATTAAAGTCGGCGACGGAATTGCTGAAATTCACGGTCTCGACAAAGTTATGGCAGGCGAGCTGATCGAATTTCCGCACGAAGTTCGCGGTCTTGCCTTGAACCTCGAAGAAGACAAAGTCGGCGCGGTGCTGTTCGGCGATTTCCAGAAAATCAAAGAAGGCGATATGGCAAAGCGAACCGGGCAAATTATGTCTGTGCCGGTCGGCGAAGCGATTATTGGTCGCGTCGTCAACGCGCTCGGCGAGCCGATTGACGGCAAAGGCGCTATCGCTTCGAATCAGTTTAATCCGGTCGAACGCATTGCGCCCGGAATCATTGATCGTCAGCCGGTAAAAGAACCGATGCAAACCGGTTTGAAAGCGATTGACTCGATGGTTCCGATTGGACGCGGACAGCGCGAATTGATCATCGGCGACCGCCAAACCGGAAAAACAACCGTCGCGGTTGACACGATTATCAACCAAAAAGGCAGCGGCGTGATTTGTATTTACGCAGCCATCGGTCAAAAGGCTTCGACTGTCGCGCAGGTGCGCCAGAGACTTGAAGAACACGGCGCGATGGAATACACGATTATCGTTTCGGCAACGGCTTCCGATCCGGCGGCGATGCAATATCTCGCGCCTTACACGGCGGTCGCTATCGGCGAATATTTCCGCGACACCGGGCGTCACGCTTTGACGATTTACGATGATTTGTCGAAACAAGCCGCCGCTTACCGCGAAATTTCCCTGCTTTTGAGACGACCGCCGGGACGCGAAGCGTATCCGGGCGACGTTTTCTATCTCCACTCGCGTCTTTTGGAAAGAGCGGCGAAAATGTCCGACGCGCGCGGCGGCGGTTCTTTAACGAGCCTTCCGCTGATCGAAACACAGGCTGGCGATATTTCGGCATACATTCCGACCAACGTGATTTCGATTACCGACGGTCAGATTTTCCTTGAATCCGACCTTTTTAACGCCGGTGTTCGTCCGGCGATCAACGTCGGAAACTCGGTTTCGCGCGTCGGCGGTTCGGCGCAAATCAAGGCGATGAAACAGGTCGCCGGAACGCTCAGAATTGACCTTGCTCAATATCGTGAACTCGCGGCGTTCGCGCAGTTCGGTTCGGATTTGGACAAAGCCACGCAAGCGCAATTGTCGCGCGGTCAGCGTTTGACCGAAGTTTTGAAACAGCCGCAATATCAGCCGATGCCGGTCGAAGAACAGATTTTCGTAATCTGGGCTGCGACCAACGGTTATTTGGATGATGTGGCGGTCGAAGATCTGCGGCTCTTTGGAGACGAATTGCTGAATTATGTTCGGAACACGCATCCGGGCGTTTTAAACACGATTCGTGAGAAGAAAGCGATTTCCGACGATTTGAAAACCCAATTGGGACAAGCCGTTGACGATTTCAAAACCGCCCGCTGGTCTGAAATCAGCGGCGCGGCGAAAACCGCCGCGGTTGCAACCGCGTAAAATGCTGAATGCGGATTGCGGATTGCGGAGCAAAATTAAGGAACAAAGCTAAATCAAAGTTTTTTCCTTTTTAATCCGCATTCCGCATTCCGCATTCCGCATTCGCAAGAAATGCCAAGTTTATTAGATTTACGTCGGCGAATTAAATCGGTTAAAAACACGCGCCAGATCACCAAAGCGATGAAAATGGTGGCGGCGGCGAAATTAAAACGCGCGACGGATCGCGTTACGGCGGCGCGACCGTTTGCCGTGAAAATGAACGACGTTTTGGGTGATTTGAGCGCGCGTATCGGCGATGAATTTTCGCATCCGCTGATGGATGCGCGCGGCGACGAGCGTTATCTGGTTGTTTTAATGACCGCGGACAAAGGTTTGGCGGGTGCGTTTAACGCCAATTTAATCAAAGCCGGGCAGCAATTCCTGCGTGATAACACCGGGAAAACAGTGGAAATGATGCCGGTCGGACGAAAAGGGCGCGACTTTTTCCGTCGCCGCAGTATTACTTTCGTCAGCGAACACGTCGGTTTGACCGGAGCCGGACAAGTCAATATCAACGACGCCAAAGAAATCGCGCAAAACATTATTCGCACGTTTACGGAAGACGAAACGATTGACAAAGTTTTCCTGATTTTCAGCGAGTTCAAATCGGTTTTGTCGCAGCGAGTCGTTGTCGAACAGCTTTTGCCGGTCGTCGGAAAATCCGAAGAAGGTGAAGACGGAGCCGCTGTGCCTGATGTTGATTATATTTACGAGCAGGAGCCGGGCGAATTGTTCAGCCGGTTGCTGCCGCGTCTGGTCGAAACGCAGATTTATCGCGGAATGCTCGAATCGGTTGCTTCGGAACAAGGCGCGCGGATGACCGCGATGGACAGCGCGTCGAAAAACGCGGGCGAGCTGATTGATACTTTAACGCTCAATATGAACCGGATTCGCCAAGCCGCCATTACAAAAGAAATTATTGAAGTTGTATCCGGAGCCGCCGCGTTGTAAAATACGCGGACAAAATCCTGAGGACAGCAGTGCACGTCCCCAGGAAACTTCAAAATTTCAAAGTAAAATCAGGAGGCGAATGTATGCCATTTTTAGCAATGGTAGGAGGTTTGTTGATGCTGGTCGGCATGATATGGCTGATCATCATCAGTATTCAGACAGGTCAATCAACAGGCGAGAAAGTATTATGGGCAGCCGTTAATTTTCTTTGCCAGCCTTTAGGTGGAATTATCTTTTATATAATGAAAAAACAAGGATTGGTTCCGCTAATTTTAGTAATTGTCGGTTTCTTGCTTTACGGAGCCGGTGCTTATTCTGCTATGCAAGGCGCTATGCAAAATATGTCCAGATAAGTGCGAACGGAAAAACACTTTGGAAATTGGCGCGGGCGCTTCTGGCGTTACGCGCCTTTGATTTTTTGGATCATCGTAATTTTTGTGGCGTCGAGCAATACCGGCTCGATGTCTAACACTTCGCGGATTATTCGCCCGCTGCTCGAATTTTTATTTCCGAACATCAGCGAAATCCAATTAACCGCGATTCACGGTTACACACGCAAAGCCGCTCATCTCACTTTTTACTTTATCCTCGGCGCTCTCGCGGCGCGCGCTTTTTCCAGTTCCCTGAAAGATTCGTTGCGGCAAAACTGGCTGGCAATTTCGTTTGCGCTGGTCGTCGGGGTGGCTTCGCTCGACGAAACTAATCAGAGTTTTCTGGCATCGCGTACCGGCTCGATAAGAGACGTTTTTATTGATGTCTGCGGCGGCTCGTTTGCCTTTTTGATTTGGTTTCTAATGACAAAAAGTCAGAACCGGGAGCGGTAGCGACCGGGTTTGCTTCGCAAAGTCAAAAGTCAAAAGTCAAAAACTGCGGAAACTGTTTTTTGACTTTTGACTTCAACTTACCCGGTCGCTACCGCTCCCGGTTCTGACTAGATTCAAATCGCGCGGTTAGCGAAGAAATCTTGTGCGCTGAAAGGCTCTGCTCCGTCGATTGGCTGAATGCGTTCATAGCTGCCGTCGGATTTAAGAAGTCGTGCTTTTGCCGTGTCTCGCAGGTAAGTGAAGAGCAGCTCTTCTTTTAAATAACGCTTTAGTTTCCTGTCCTGAATAGGAGCAATGACTTCGACGCGGCGGTCTAAATTGCGCTGCATCCAATCGGCGCTGCCGATGTAAATTTCTTCATCGCCCGCATTTTCAAAATAAAACACGCGGCTGTGTTCGAGAAAACGTCCGACAATCGAGCGGACGCGGATATTTTCCGATAATCCTTCGACTCCGGGACGCAAAACGCAAATTCCGCGAATAATCAGATCAATCGAAACTCCGGCTTGCGCTGCTTCGTAAAGCGCCTGCGTCATTTCAATGTCGGTGATGCTGTTCATTTTGGCGATGATTCGCGCAGGTTTTCCAGCCTGTGCGTGAGCGGCTTCGCGACGAATCATTTCCACCATTTGCTGTCGCAAAGTGACGGGCGCAACCAGCAGCGAGCGAAAATCTTTTTGGTTTGAATACCCGGTTAAATAATTAAAAATGTCGGTCACGTCTGCGCCGGTTTCTTCGTTGGCGGTTAATAAACCGATGTCCGTGTAGATTTTAGCAGTCGTTGGATTATAGTTTCCGGTGGCGACGTGAACATAGCGCCGGAGTTTCCCGCCTTCGCGTCTAACGACGAGCGCGAGCTTGGAATGCGTTTTCAAGCCGCGCAGTCCATATACGACGTGAACGCCCGCCGCTTCCAGCCTTCGCGCCCATTCGATATTGTTTTCTTCGTCAAAACGCGCTTTTAACTCAATCAAAGCTGCAACCTGTTTATCGTTTTCGCTCGCGCGCATCAAAGCGTTGACAATCGGCGAATCTTTTCCGGCGCGGTAAAGACAGATTTTGATCGCCTGCACGTCCGGGTCATCCGCCGCCGCGTTGATAAAATCCGTGACCGAGTTGAAATTTGTAAACGGATGATGAACCAGAACATCATGTTCGCGGATTGCGTCGAAAACCGATTTCTTTTGGCGAAAAGCCTTCGGCGCGACCGGCACCAGCGGGCGGTCTTTTAAATCCGGGCGGTTGATTCCATACAGCCGCATCAAATCGGGAATGTTCAAAAAACCGTCAATGCGATAAACGTCTGTGTTTTCAAGCTCAAGCTTTTCAGTTAAAAACTGCGTCGTATCATCCGGCATCGAACCGGAAACTTCTAGCCGAACGGCTGCGCTGAAACGTCGCTGGCGCAGTTCTCGCTCCATAGTTCGCATCAAATCGCCCGCTTCGTCCTCGCGCAATTCGATGTCGGCGTCGCGCGTGACGCGAAACAGATGCGACTGCAAAATCCGCATTCCGGGGAAAAGCGGCTGCAAATTGGCTCTGATAACTTCGCCGAGAAGCGTAAAGCGCGTGCCCTGATCGTTGACCGGAATCAGGCGCGCAACATTATTCGGCAGCTTAATCCGGGCAAAACGCGCCTCATTCGGGCGCAGTTTTTCGCCGTCGTTGGGCGCCAAAACGACGCCCATATTCAAGCTCAAATTCGAGATGAACGGAAACGGGTGGCTCGCGTCAACAGCTTGCGGCGTCAGGACCGGAAAAACATTTTCGGTAAAATAATGATCGGCGCGGCGCTTTTCTTCTTCCGAAAGAGCGTCGTACGGACAAACCGGGATTCCTTCGAGCGCCAGCGCTGGCATTACTTCTTCGCGCAAAAGTCGCGTCTGCAAGTCTAAAATCGGCAGTAAACGCGCGCGAATCTCGCCGATTTGCTCTTGCGGCGTCATTCCGTCGGGCGAAAGATCGGTGATATTTTCTTCGATTTGCTCTTTCAAACCCGACACCCGAATCATAAAAAACTCGTCGAGATTGGTCGAAAAAATCGCCAAAAATTTAAGGCGTTCGAGCGGCGGATGCGCTCCGGCGTCGGCGGCTTCCTCTAAAACGCGGCGGTTAAATTCAACCCAGCTTAATTCGCGGTTAAAAAGAAAACGCCGGTCGTGAAGCAGCGACGGCGGAAGCTCGATTTGCGGTGTAGATTCTAATTGTCGTACAGGTGTCATTTTGTTTCCCGTCTAAAAGTTTAGCACACGGAAACGAGAGTAAATCAATTTCGAGCAAATTTAACATCGCTAAACTTTAGCGTGTTATCGGCTCCGAAATTCTTTTGTAAAAAAAACGGCGGCGGAAAATCAAATTAATTTCGCCGCCGCTTTTTTCGCAAAACCAAATTTATCTTAATGATTGCCGGCAACGGTTTTTTCTTTCGGCGCAGATTCCTGCGGTAAAAATTTTTTCATACTGGCAAGATTGCTCTGTTCCTGTAAACGGTGCAAAGCGTTGTAAAAATTGCGAATCAGATTCGCTGCGTCCTGCGGAGTCATTTGTTCGTTCGTCTCGATCCGGGCAAAAACCGTCGCCGCAAATTCACAACTCAATTCATTAATTGCATCCATACGTTTCCTTTTACCGACTTAAAAAGCGTTTTCGACAGAAACTAAATAAAAAGATTAAAAAAAAAGGGAAATGTCTTAGGGGAAAATGTTATCAAAGTTTTGTACGATTGCAAACGTTTTCCGGCAATTTCAAATTCCAGCAAAATCGCCGCTTTTAACACAAAATTAACCCGAAGTTTACATTTCATTAATTTTTTACCGCTACTCTGTGTCTTTAAAATTCCGACGACGCAAAGTGAAATTCAAAAAATATTTCGACAAATAATTACAGATTTTTTGAGCAAATAACTCGAAAACGCAATTTTTTCAACCTATGCCGGAGTGTTTTTCAAACTCCATAGGAAAAAGTTAAATTTATGAAAATATTCCAAAAAACATTTTTGTTCCTGCTGACATTTTTATGCTTGCCCGTTTTGGTATCAGCGCAAGCCGGTCCGACCGGAACTTTTAGCGGCACGGTCACCGATCCGCAAGGCGCGATTGTATCGGGCGCGGCGGTAATCATCAAAAACATCGCTACCAACCAAACCAGAACAACGACCACTACGGAAGACGGGCGTTATTCTTTTCAAGCGTTACCGGTCGGAACTTACGAAGCGACCTTCGAGCAGTCGGGATTTAGCAAGCTCGTTTACCCGGATATTCGAATCGAAGCAGCCGTGCCGCGCACGATTGACGTTTCGCTCACGGTTGGCGAAGCGACGGCGGTAGTCAACGTCACTGATAGCGCCCCGCTTTTAACGCCGGAAACCGTAACGACAGCTCGCCAGATTACCGGCGAAGAAATCACGCGAGTTCCAACTTCGACACGCTCGTTTACGCAATTAACTACAGCGGCAGCCGGAGTCAGCGCCGATATTGCGCCCGTCGCCGTCAACAGCAACGGGAACGTCTCGCCTTCGGTCAACGGCACGCGCACGACCGCGACGAGCCTTTATTTTAACGGCATTGACGCGACCAACATTACCAGCAACGAAGGCTCTCTGACTGACAACATTGCGCCCGCGCCGGAGACATTGCAGGAAGTCAAACTGCAAACTTCGCTCTATGACGCTTCGACCGGGCGTTCCGGCGGCGGCAATTTTCAGCTCGTCACTCGTTCGGGCGGCAATCGCTTTACCGGAAACGCTTATTATTACGGGCAAAATAAACGATTCGTCGCAAACGAGTTTTTCCTCGAAAACGAAGGACTTGAAAAACCGGACGCCACGCGCAACGAAGTCGGATTTACGCTCGGCGGTCCGGTTATTAAAGACAAATTCTTTTTCTTCGGCGGTTATCAATTTACCAACGCAAGAACCGGCTTCGTTTCAACCGCCCGCAGCACAACTGTTTTACCGCTCGCGCTGACATTAATTAACGGCGAGCGAACGGCGGCAAACATCGCATCCGCTTTTAACGCCGTGCGTCCGGCGTGCAGTGTCACGCCGCTTCCGGCAAACTGCCTGACTCCAGCCGACATTTCGCCGATTGCCTTACGATTACTGAATCTGCGAAATCCGGTAACCGGCGATTTCGTCATCGCAGCGCCGCGTGCAGGCGCGCGCAGCGTCGGCGTTGACCAAACCGGCAGCGGAAGTTTTGCATTTGGAACGACGGCGGCTTTTGGCGGCAGCGGAGTAACCACTCGCTCACTGTTGAGAGAAAATCCGCTCGTTGCGCAAACAAACGTCGAGCCTTCGGAATTTAAACAAAATCAATTTACTCTTCGTCTGGACGGCAGTCCGAGCGACAAGGATATTATCAGCGGCACGTATTTTTTAACCGATTTTCCCGGCTTGGATTCATTTCCCGATCCGTCGAGCCTGACTTCGCCATTCACATTGCGCCGCGCCGACAGAGCGCAAGCGTTGTCAACTTCGTACACGCGCATTCTTACGTCAAACCTCACCAACGAGCTTCGGTTCGGATATTTTTCACTAAACAACACGCGCTCGCTCGACGATCCGTTTCTAACGCAGGAATTAACAAATGAAGCTGTCGGCATCGTCAATCCGGCAGCGCAATTCGATTCAAGTCCGGGAACGCTTCGGCTCGGACACTTTATCGGCAGAAACAATCTCGCGCGTTTTTCGTTCGGCGGTCCGAACGACTCGTTTAATAAACGCAAGCAAACGACTTTTAGTCTCGCGGACAACGTTACGTATGTCACCGGAAACCACAGCCTTAAGTTCGGCGGCGAATTTCGCCGTTACCGTTTTGACAACAGCTTGCCCGAAGAACAAGCCACAGAATTCGAGAAATTCGACAGCATCACTCAATTATTGACAAACAACGCGACCGAAGCCGACACGCAATATGGTTTGACGGAGAAAAGTTTTCGTTTCGGCGACATCGGCGCATACATCACGGATGATTGGAAAATCACTCCGCGTTTAACTTTAAATCTCGGTTTGCGCTACGATTTTTTCGGTCTGCCGACGGAAAAAGACGGGCGCATCGGAAATTTTGATTTTTCCGGTTACGAAGGCTGCTTTACGCAAACCGGCGGCTCGAACGCAGTTTGCGATAATCTCACCGCCGGTTTTATCGTTCCTAAAAACGTTGGAACGACCGGATTGGCGGGCGTAGATACGGCAATCGGCGCGACCCGCGTCGTTGATAACAAACACACGCTTAACGGGCAAGACAAAAACAATTTCGCGCCGCGCGTAGGCGTCGCTTACAAAGTCACGGATAAATTCGCAATTCGCGGCGGTTACGGATTGTTTTACGACCGTCCTTCGGGCGCGTTTATCAACACGGTTTTCTCGAATTATCCGTTTTTACGCGAAGTCGAAATCACCGTTCCTTCGGGCGGCGTCCCGATTGACAATGCATTTCGAGCCGTCCCGACCAGTCTTGGGCTGAATCAATTTTTGCCGTTCCGCATTGTTCGCGGTTCAGGCGCAACCGGCGGTTATACGATTCGCGACGCAACGGGCGTTTCAACCGACCCGCGCGGGACAAGCACTGGCTCGGAAACCGGAAACATCGCCGAAACATTTGAATTTCGCGCGATTGACCGCAATTTGAAAACGCCGTATGTGCATCAATTCAACATCGGTTTTCAATACGAGATCGTCCGCGATTTGCTTTTTGAAGCCCGTTACATCGGCACGCGCGGTCGCAAGCTGCTGCAAGCCGTCGCCTTTAATCAAGGCTTCGATTTAAACGATCCGAACACGCCCGATCATATTTTCGAGCGTTTCAATCAAGCCTACGTTCGCGCCGGTTCACCAAATGGCGCGCTCAACGCCGGAGCGACGGCGCGCCAACGCGGCGTCGGCAGAGCTTTCGGATTTTTCAACCCGGCATTGGGAAGCATTGACAACAACGTCGCCAATTCGAGCGGCGCGATTATCAATTTTGAAGCCCGCGTGCCGATTCTCGGTTTCAACGTCCCGGAAGCGGTGCTTTTAACAAACAGCGGTGATTCGCAATACGATTCGGCGCAGTTTGAATTGAGCAAACGCTTCTCGAACAATTTGCAGTTCAACCTCGCCTACACTTTCTCGAAATCAATTGATACCTCATCGTCTGACCCCGGTTCGACCGCAGGCGGCGGAAGACCCGACGTGCCGAACGCCGGATTTGTCGTGCAGGGCGACCAGCGCAACATCAAATCGAACCGCGCCGTCTCGGACTTTGACCGCACGCATCGTTTCAGCGCGTCATTCACCTACGACATTCCGAGCTTCGGTTCAAACAGTCGTTTCTTAAATGGTTTCCAGATTTCGAGCTTTGTGCAGCTTCAATCCGGCACGCCGTTCTCGGTTTTCTCGCCGGAGCCGGAACTGACAAACGTTTCGCAATACAACGATTTGGTGCGCGGTTCGGGCGGTCTGTATCGGCTCGGATTCGGTCGTCCGAACATCAATTGCACGGCTGAACAGGCTCTGCTCGGTTTTTCAAAAGATGCCGCTCGCAATGCTACGCCCGTTCTTGATCTAAGTTGTTTCTCATCGCCACTCGGTCAAAACGGTAATTTAGGGCGCAACGTTTTTCGCGGTCCGAATCAATTCCGCACGGATTTGGGAATTGTCAAACGAACTCGCATCACCGAAAACGTCAGCTTTGATTTGGGCGTTGACGTTTTCAATTTGTTCAACACGGTCAATTTCGCGTCGCCGGAATTCGATTTGTCGGATGTCAATAACCGCTTCCGTCTTTACCAGACAACAGGCGGTCCGCGTTTGGCACAATTCCGCGCCAGGTTAAATTTTTAATTGAATCGAATCTGTCATTTTGAAGCGGCTGTCGTTCATTTGAGCGGCAGCCGCCTTTTTGTTAACAAAAAGTTAACTTCCGTAAATTAAAATTCGACAAATCAAAGCTGAAAATTTAGTGGTTTCAAGTTATTGTATTATTCCTTACATAATCTTTTGAGAAAATTTTAGAGGACAATTTGTGAAATCGAATTTAAAAACTTTATCAGTCTTATTTTGTTTATTATTTGCAACAGCTTTATTCGCCGCGTGCAGCGGTCAGCCAATGGGCGACGGCGGAGGCAGTAGCAGTGGCGGCGCAGCGACGAGCGGGGCTTCGCAGCGTTTGCAGGGCGTCGGTGCGAGCTTTCCGAAACCGATTTACGAAAAATGGGTGAACGAATACGGCAAAGTTAACACTGGGGCAAGAATTGATTACCAATCAACCGGTTCGAGCGCCGGAATCAAAGCCGTCCAACAGCAAACCGCCGATTTCGGCGCATCGGATGAGCCGATGACCGGTGAGGAAATGACTGCCGCGCAAAGCGAAGTTTTGCACATTCCGACAGTTCTCGGCGCCGTTGTTTTGACTTATAACGTCGAAGGCTTGAGCGCGCCTTTAAAGCTCTCGCCGCAAACCGTCGTTGACATCTTTTTGGGCAGAATTAAAAAATGGAACGATCCGAAGATCGCTGCCGACAACTCAGGCGTTAATTTACCCGATAGAGAAATTACGGTTGTATATCGTTCTGACGGCAGCGGCACGACGAATGTTTTTAATAATTATCTCGGAAAAGTAAGCCCGGATTGGACTGTCAAAGGTCAAAATATGACTTTGCCGCAAGGCGTCGGACTCGGCGCACAGCGCAACGACGGCGTGATGGGACAAGTCAAACAAACTCCGAACACAATCGGTTACGTCGAATTGACTTTCGCCAAAGCCAACAATCTGCCGAGCGCGTTGATTAAAAACGCGGCGGGCAATTTTGTCGAAGCGACGATTGAGACAGTGACGGCTGCGGCGGCTGATTCGGTGCAGACAACGCCGGACGATCTGCGCGTGGACATTACAAACGCAGCGGGCGCAAATGCTTACCCGATTTCGAGCTACACTTACATTCTGGCTTACAAAGACCAAAAAGATGCCGGTAAAGGCAAGCTCCTGAGCGATTTTCTCTGGTGGGCGACGCACGACGGACAAGCGTTCGCCAGAGATTTACATTATGCGCAGCTTCCGGCTGGAATCGTGACAAAAGTCGAAAATCGTTTGAAATTAATGACGAGCGGCGGACAACCGATTAGAAAATAAGTTCTGTGGCTCAAACAAACACAACCGGCGATAGAATTTTCGGGGCGATTTTGTTTGTCGCCGCCGCTTCGATTTTGGTTATCGTGGCGGCAATGATCGCGATGATGACGAGCAATTCGCTGCCGACAATTCAAAAATTTGGTTTCGGTTTTTTGACCGGCAGCACCTGGAATCCTTCGAGCGGCGAATTCGGCGCGCTGCCGTTTATTTACGGCACGATTGTTTCGTCGCTGATCGCCGTTGTCATCAGCGTCCCGATTTCGCTTGGCATTGCGATTTTTTTGACCGAACAAGCTCCGGTTCGCATTGCGCGTCCGATTGCTTTTCTCGTAGAGCTTTTGGCGGCGATTCCGTCGGTTGTTTACGGCTTGTGGGGGATTTTCGTTCTCGCGCCGTTTATCAGAGAATATCTCGGTTGGTTTTTGCAAACTTATCTCGGTTTTATTCCGCTTTTTCAAGGTCGTTTAACCGGAATCGGGATGATGACCGGCGGGATTATTTTGGCGATAATGATTACGCCGATTATCACGGCGGTCGTGCGCGACGTTTTGGAAGCCGTTCCGACGACGCAGCGCGACGCGGCGCTCGCGCTCGGCGCGACAAAATGGGAGACGACGCAAATTGTCCTATCGAATGCGGCTTCGGGAATCGCGGGAGCCGTCGTTCTGGGTTTGGGACGCGCAATCGGCGAAACGATGGCGGTCACAATGGTAATCGGCAACGTGCCGCAAATTACCACCCAGCTTTTTGAGCCGGGCTACACCATCGCTTCGGTTTTGGCGGCGAATTTCGCCGAAGCGCGCGACCCGCTTTATTTCAGCGCGCTGATTGAAATCGGGTTGATTCTGTTTTTAGTGACTTTTGTCGTCAACGCTTTGGCAAAACTGCTCGTTGTCAGCGTGACGAGCAAAGGCGGCGGAACGGCTAAACACGCTTAATTGAAATGGAAAACGCGGCAATCGAAAATCAAAGTTTTGCAGGCGCGGACGTGCAAAACTCGCGCGGCAAACGGCAGCTCGTCAGCAGCATAATGACGACATTAACGGCGGCATGCGCGGTTTTTGCGATTTTCCTGCTGCTGGCAATTCTCGGTTATATCGCCGTGCGCGGCGTCGCTTCGCTCAATTTGCAGTTTTTGATTGACACGCCGAAACCGGTCGGCGAAGGCGGCGGAATCGGCAACGCGATTGTCGGCTCGCTGATGATGACCGGATTGGCGAGTCTGATCGGTTTGCCGATTGGTGTCGCGGCGGGCGTTTATCTCGCCGAGTACGGGAATAATTGGTTTGGCAAAATTGTCCGTTTTGTCGCCGACACGATGACCGGAATTCCTTCGATTATTGTCGGCATTTTCGTTTTTACGCTTTTCGTATTGCCGATGGGCAGGCAATCCGGTTTGGCAGGCAGTCTGGCGCTGGCAATTATTATGATTCCGATTGTCGCCAGAACGACCGAAGAAATGATTCGGCTCGTGCCGAATTCGATGCGCGAAGGCGCTTTGGCTCTCGGCGCGCCGAATTGGCGCGTAACCTGGGACATCGTTCTTCCGGCGGCAAAATCTGGAATTGCGACCGGCGCTATGTTAGCGATTGCGCGTGTGTCGGGCGAAACCGCGCCGCTGCTTTTCACCGCGCTTAACAGCCGCTTTTATAATTTTTATTACGACCAGCCGATGGCTTCGCTGACGGTTCAGATTTACAATTACGCGACCGGACCGTTTGAAGTCGAATGGCGAATGGCTTGGGCGGCGACTTTGATTTTGATGCTGCTGATTTTAGCAATCAACATCGCCGTGCGTTACCTGACGCGCAAGCGTTTTTAAAATGTTAAGATTCAAAAAAGACAATTTTTGAATTCAAAGGTTTATGACTCCTTTATCGCAATTAGATTCGTCCGTTAAAACGGCGGAGAATTTTGAGGAAAAAAAGCCGGGAAAAACCGCCAAACCCGCCGTAATAAAAATCAGCGTGGCGGATTTGAATTTCTTTTACGGCAAAACGCAGGCTTTGCACAACATCGCGCTCGAAATCCCCGAACGCGAGGTGATGGCGTTTATCGGTCCGTCGGGCTGCGGAAAATCCACGTTTTTGCGGACTTTGAACCGGATGAACGACACGATACCGGGAGCGCGCGTCGAAGGCTCGGTGAAGATTGACGCCAAGAATATCTATGCGCCCGGCACGGACGTTGTTAATCTTCGCCGCAAAGTCGGGATGGTATTTCAAAAATCGAATCCGTTTCCGAAATCCATTTTCGACAACGTGGCTTATGGCATCCGCATCAACCAAATGGCTCGGAACAAAGCCGATTTGAATGAACGAGTTGAAAAGGCATTGACCGACTCGGCGCTGTGGGACGAAGTGAAAGATCGTATGAAAGCCTCTGCATTCGGATTGTCCGGCGGGCAGCAGCAGCGTTTGTGCATCGCGCGCGCTCTGGCGGTTGAACCGGAAGTCGTTTTGATGGACGAACCGGCTTCGGCTCTCGACCCGATTGCAACGCAGAAAATCGAAGAATTGATTGTCGAATTAAAAAAGAATTACACAATCGTCATCGTCACGCACAATATGCAGCAAGCGTCGCGCGTTTCGGACAAAACGGCGTTTTTCCTGCTCGGAAAATTAATCGAAGTAAACTCGACCAGAAGAATGTTCACCAATCCCGACCAGCGTTTGACCGAAGATTACATCACGGGAAGATTTGGATAATTAAAAAGTGGAACAGCACAGAATAATTGACAAACAACTAGAAGTTTTGCGCGACCGCATTTTGCTGATGGGCGGCGAGGCGGAAACAGCTTTGCAGCGCGCGATGCGCTCGCTTGTTGACCGCGACAGCGATTTGGCGCGTGAAGTTCTCGCGCACGACGACGTGATTGACCAGCTTGAATTGAAGATTGACCGGATGACGATTGAGATTCTCGCCTTGCAGCATCCGGCAGCACGTGATTTACGTTTTGTTATCGCCGCCGCAAAAATCACGCCGATTCTCGAACGCATCGCCGATCACGCCTGCAACATCGCGCGCGCCGCGATTGAATTGAACGACGAACCGCAATTGAAGCAATACGTTGATTTGCCGAGAATGGGAAATCGCGCCGCCGATATGCTCCGGCAAGGGCTTGACGCTTTGACCAAAAGCGATGCGGAAGCGGCGCGCCGCGTAATCTCGATGGACAAAGAGATTGATGACGTTTATCACAAAATCTTCGGCGATTTGCTTGAAATTATGGTTAACGATTCGACTGCAACCGCGCGCGCCGCGCATCTGTTGTTCGTCACCAAACATATCGAACGAATCGGCGATTATGTCAAAGACATCTGCGAACTGACGGTTTATATGGCGGAAGCCGCGTTTATCAAACACACTTCGGAAAGCGCGTAAAAAATGGCGAATCGGATTTTGATTATTGAAGATGAGCCGGATATTGCCGAAAATCTGCGTTACAACCTCGTGCGTGAAGGATTGCAGGCGCAAATTGCCGAAACCGGAGAAAAAGGGTTGCGTTTGGCTTTAGATGAAAGCGTCGGAGCGCCGTCGCTGATCATTTTGGATTTAATGCTGCCGGGAATGAGCGGTCTTGAGCTTTGCAGGCGTTTGCGGCGCGAGCCGGCGACGAAAAAAACGCCGATTATTATGCTCACGGCGCGCGGCGCTGAAGCCGACCGCATTGCCGGGCTTGATTTGGGCGCGGACGATTACATCACTAAACCGTTTTCCGTCAAAGAATTGCTCGCCCGCGTCCGCGCCGTTCTGCGCCGCATCGGCGAAAGCTCGAATTCGCGTTACGAAGATGGACGCCTTGCAATTGATTTCGCCGATATGCGCGTTTTATGCGCGGGAGAGCCGGTGAAATTAACCCGCAAAGAATTTGCGCTGCTCGAAAATTTGACCAGAAATTCCGGGCGCGTGGCGACGCGGCAACAGCTTCTCGATAATGTTTGGGGCTATCAGTATTACGGCGACACGCGCACTTTGGACGTTCATATTCGCCGTTTGCGGCAAAAACTCGGCGATTGCGCCGACTGCATCGAGACGGTCGTCGGCATCGGTTATCGGTTTGCAGGCTGTTCGGGCGAAACGAAAAACGCCGGATAACGATTTGCGGAGCAGGTTTTAAGCCTGCTCTTACTTTTTGAAATGAGCGGCAGTTTGATTTTTAACATTTTTTTTATTTTGGTTGGGGCGTTTCTCGGTTTCCTCTTTGCCGCCTGGTTTTTTCGGCGAGAACAACCAAATGAAAGCGGGCTGATTGCAAACAGAACGAAAAACGCGGTTTCGCCGCACAATCTGCTGCTCGAAACCACTGCGAAAATGCGCGAGGGCATTCTCCTCATAGGAGAGAATCAACGCATTTTGGGCGCAAACGCGGCGGCGAGACAGATTTTTTCGCATGTTTCGGGCGATTTTGAAAACAAACGACTCACCGACTTAACCCGCATTCTGGAAATTCATATGGCTTTTGAAAAAGCCGTTGAAGCTGGCGAACAGCAGGAAATTCGATTTGAATCGCGCGATGAAAAGCGCGTTTTCGATTTGCACATCACGCCGCTTGCATTTGACGCTGACGGATTGCGCAGCGCAGTCGGGGTTTTTTACGAAATCAGCAAGCTCGAAAAGCTGGAAACCGTTCGCCAGGAATTTCTGTCCAACGTTTCGCACGAATTACGCACGCCGCTGACTTCGATTCTGGCTTTTGTTGAAACTCTCGAAGACGGCGCTCTCGACGATGCCGAAAACAATCGGCGTTTTTTGGGAGTGATTCGCAAAAACGCCGAAAGAATGCACTGCCTGATCAATGACATTCTCGAGCTTTCGGCAATCGAAAGCGGCAAAATCGAAATTCAGCGGCAGAAAATCCGGCTCAATGCTCTCGTGGAAGAAATCAAAACGAATTTGGCAGCCAAAGCCGCGACGCGGCGTGTCACGATTGAAAATCTAGTCCCGCCCGATACTGGCGTTTTCGCCGATGTCGTCCGGCTCGAACAAATGCTGACGAATTTAATGGACAACGCCGTAAAATTTAATTTGGAAGGCGGAAAGGTAACGGTAAGCTGCGAACGAAACGGCACGCGCGATTTAATTCGCGTCGCGGATACCGGCGAAGGTCTGGCGCCGGAACAAGCCGAACGCATTTTTGAGAGATTTTATCGAGTTGACCGCGCCCGCTCGCGTGAATTGGGCGGCACGGGCTTGGGACTTTCAATCGTCAAACACCTCGCCCGTCTGCACGGCGGAGAAGTCTCTATTATTTCAAGTTTAGGCGAAGGATCAACTTTTACTATCGAGCTTCCGCCGGTAAACGAAAATAGAACGCATTAAAAAGACGTTCGATCTCAAAGTTGAAAATGCATTGCCGGAGTAATGCTCGTTTTTGCTTACTTCTGCTCACTTCTACTCCTGATTCACATATTTAATATTAGACAAGCCGAATACGTTTGAATATATTAATGCTTCGATTTTGTTAACTAATATTCGGAGAAATTTTTGACATGGCTTTTAGTTTTTTGCCCCGCGAGGACGATTATTTTGTTTTTTTCTCGCAAATGACCGAAAGAATTCAGGAAGCGGCGGATATTCTGGGCGAGATGGTACAGAGTGATTCGCAAAATGTTGAGGAATACGCCAAACGAATTAAAGATGTCGAACACGCTTGCGATCAAATCACCCATAACATCACGAACAAATTAAACAAATCTTTTATCACCCCGTTTGACCGCGAAGATATTTACACGCTCTCGGTCGCGCTCGACGATATTTGCGATTACATAGACGCCGGAGCGCGTGCAATCGTGATGTACGACATTCGAGAATTTAACGATCCGATCAGGCAATTCGTCGAAGTCATTCGCGGTCTGGCGTCGGAAATTAATCTGGCGGTTTCGGCATTAAAAGCCTCAAACGGAATGAGCAAGCATTTTGTCGAGATTCACCGCCTCGAAAACGAAGCCGACGAGATTTATTTCCGCGCGATTAAAGAGCTTTTTACACGCGTGGACGATCCGGTCAGCGTGATCAAATTAAAGGAATTTTACGAAATTCTGGAAAATGCGACCGACCGCTGCGAATCGGTCGCCAACATTATTGAAAGCATTGTTTTAAAACATACTTAGTACATTCGGTTGTGAATTTGAGTTCCGAAATCGGTTCTTTGCGGGCATAATCTGCTTTAAATCAGCTTTGCGGAAATTCGCAATCAAATAAGAAAACTTTTTTATCGAAAAGCTCAAACCCGAAGTTTATGGACGGACAGTCAATAGCTTTTGCGCTCGTTGTTTTTATTATTTTTATCGCGCTCGTTTTCGATTACGTCAACGGGTTTCACGACGCCGCCAATTCGATTGCTACGGTAGTGGCAACCCGCGTTATGTCACCCGGCGTGGCGGTCGCGTGGGCAGCATTTTTTAATTTCGCGGCGTTTCTGGTTTTCGGGACAGCCGTGGCAAAAACCATCGGCGGCGATATGGTCAATATCACGGCAATCGGCGCGGATTTGCGGCTTTACGTCTTGCTCGCCGGTTTGATCGGAGCAATCGTCTGGAACTTAATCACCTGGTATTTCGGACTGCCGAGTTCAAGCTCGCACGCGCTCATCGGCGGCTATGCGGGCGGCGCGCTGGCGTCGTATATCAGCAGCAACGGTTTTGCCGGCGCGGGAAACGTTTTGATTGCTGCCGGCTGGATTAAAACGTTAATTTTTATCGTTCTCTCGCCGCTCATCGGGGCGCTGCTCGGATT
Source organism: Pyrinomonadaceae bacterium (assembly GCA_036388995.1). Lineage (GTDB taxonomy): Bacteria > Acidobacteriota > Blastocatellia > Pyrinomonadales > Pyrinomonadaceae > JALZCH01. The sequence continues at coordinate 20,232 of DASVQU010000120.1, forward strand.
TTTGCTGATGGTTACGGTTTACTGGATTTTCCGGCGCGGAAACATTTCTAAAATTGACAAAGGCTTTCGCATCGGTCAGTTGTTTTCAGCCGCCGCTTTTTCGCTCGGACACGGCGGAAACGACGCGCAGAAAACGATGGGGATTATCACCGCAGTTTTGGCGGCGGGCGGAATTTTGGAATACGGCGCAGGCGGAAAATTGCCGGAAATTCCGCTCTGGGTAATTCTTTCGGCGCACGCGGCTATCGGTCTCGGAACGTTATCGGGAGGCTGGCGAATTGTCAAAACGATGGGAACAAAGCTCGCCAAATTGCAGCCGGTCGGAGGATTTTGTGCCGAATCCGCAGGCGCAATAACTCTCTTTGCTAATACTTTTATCGGAATTCCGGTTTCTACCACTCACACGATTACCGGCGCGATTGTCGGCGTCGGTTCAGCCAAGCGTTTTTCGGCGGTCAAATGGGGCGTCGCGGGCAGAATCGTCTGGGCGTGGATTTTAACAATTCCGATGGCAGCATTGATTGCCGCGCTTTCTTACGAAATTATACTTATTATTGATCGATTATTCGGAAGATAAAGGCAGGTTGTGTACGCAAACGGAAGCCCGCGCGTCAGCAAGGGCGGAAATGCTTGTTCAGAAACTACGCGCCCTTGCTGACACGCAGGCTTCCGTTTGTGCTACTGAGTTTTAGTGACGGTCAAACCTTCGGCGGCAAATTTCCAATTCAAAACTTTCGCGCCTTCTTCTTGTTCAAGCGCTGTTTCCACCGCTTTGCGTTTTCCTTCTTCGCAATAAAAAGCGATGCAGCCGCCGCCGCCCGCGCCACACACTTTGGCAGCAATTGCTCCGGCGCTCATTGCCGTTTCGATCAGCAAATCCATTTGCGGTGTCGTGATGTTAGGCGATAGTTTTTTGCGTTCGGGCTGCGCCGCTACCAAAATCTCGCCGACTAAATCCCAATCCTCATTGATCAGAGCGCGGCGCATCAAAATCGCGGTGTCGCGAACTCCTTCAAACAAATCGAAAAGCTGGCGGTCGCCGTCAATATGGCGTTTCGTCAATTCCCAATTGTTCGTTCCCGAATTGCGCGGCTCGCCCGTGTAGCAAACCGCAACGCGGCGTTCGAGCGTTTCAACGTCAATGTTTATAACTTCGCGCGTGATTCCGTCCGGGCGAAAATGCAGACACATCGCGCCGCCGAATTGCGCCGGGTAATAATCCTGAAACCCGGTCGGGACTTTAATGACCTGGCATTCGACATTCGCGGCAATTGTCACAAAACGCGATTCGTCGTAGCGATTTCCGACAAGAGCGTTGAGCGCGCCGATGCAGGCGATGTTCAGCGCGGAAGAGCCTGCCAGACCTGCGCCCGCCGGAGCTTCCGATTCGGTCGTTAAATTAAAACCCGTTTCGGGGCGGAAAAAATGGACGAGCTTGGCTAAAAGCGGCAGAGTTTCTTCCGTCCGCAATTCTTCGATTTGTTCCAATGAGCTTTCGACTTTTAATTTTCGGTCGAGCGATTCGAGAACGATGAGATCGTCCGCGCGCGTTTCGATGCGGCATTTCGCCAGCAGATTGACGGCGAAATTGACGGTCGCCGCGCCTTCGTGAAAGAGAAAAAGCGGCGGAATATCAATCGTGCTTCCGGCAAGGTCAACACGAGTTGGTGCTGATGATTCAATAATCACAATAAAAAATAGAATTTAAAAGTTAGAATCAGAGCTTCAAGCGATTGTTATTTCGGTTGAACTTTGATTTTATGACA
>DASVQU010000121.1:0-21043 GCA_036388995.1 Pyrinomonadaceae bacterium
TCAGGGCGGTTAATTAACCGCCCTGATTTTTTCTTTACTCGGCAAAATTCGCCGCCAGCGTTCCAATCAAACCGAAAGGCGAAAGCGTGCGCCGCTCAAAACCGTTTTCCCGCAAGCCGGTTTCCGCAATCGAAATGGTTAATGATTGATTCTTCGACAAATCGGGTGCTGTTTGTTTTAGCTGTTCGTCGCCGAAAATCCTGACGAATCGCGCCGCCGATTCCGAATCGCGCGTGAAAGTGCGGATGAAAGGCGTGCCTTCTGAAAGTTTGGTTTTTATAAATTCCTGCCAGGACTCAGTTTTTGCCAGACTGTTTTCCCGCGTCGCCAAACACTTCGCCGCATCCTCGTTTTCTCCGAGCAGCAGCATTCCGGCGGTAAAAGTCGCAGCGCGATTGTTTGTTTGCGTCGCCGGCTCGATTGCGGCGAGCATTTTATTCGCGTCGCCGATTTTTACAATCGCCACCGTCTCGTTTTCTTTTTCGGAAAGCCGGGCGGTTGTTAATTCGCCGCCAGCCGCGCTCAAAAAATCGTTTGACTGCCGGACGCCATATGGTTCGAGCAGTTTTCCTGCAACCTGCGCGAATGCAGCCGCGCCGAGCGTGTCGAGCTTTGCCGAAATCGCTAAAATTGTTCCGCGCCAAGCTGCGCCAGCGTCTTTCAAATTGTAAACCGAAACGGAATGTGTTTCAGCCGGTAGAAAATCTGCCACATCAATTGTCGTTTGATTTGAAACGGCGAGCGGCTCACGAAGTCGCGCGGACAAATCAGGCGGCACGTTAATAAAATAACGGTCTTCGATTTTGCCGTTTGCAGAGCGCGCCGTCCAGCCGATTCCGGCGACGGTTTTTTCAATCATCGGCGGCAGCGATTGAGCGATTAAGCTCATCGCCGCCGGTTCTTCCGAGATTTGCCCGGCGAGAATGACCGAGCCGATTTGCGAGAGTTTTTTTATGCCTTCGCTCGTCACGAAACCGAATGTCAACGCATTGCCCGCCTCAGTATTCGCGCGCATTTCGGCGATTCTGGGCGATTGCGCCAGGCTTGGGCGCAATTGGTTTTTCGCGTCGAAACACAATTTGATTGCCGATTCGTCGTTGCCGAAAATGATCGTCCCGCCCGCGACGGCGGCGAAAATCTTGCGTTCGTCTTTAAGCGAGCGAAAAATTGTCCAATTCAATCCTTCTCTTTCGAGTTTTTCCGCGCTCGCTTCAGCGAATTGACGGCGGGCGAAATCACCGATTTGTTTTTCGACAAAACGAGCGGCTGTTGATTGTGAAGTTTTTGTTTCGACGATGACGGCGTAATGCGGTTTGATTTTGAGAGCTTCTTCCGCTCCGGCGGCTTCGACGTTCATCAGCGCGACGGCAATTTGCGAGCGTCCGAAAACGACGGTTTCGGTCGAACCCAAATTGGCGTTTGCCAGAAAACGGCTGAGCCAGCCGAAGCTGCCGAAATCTTTGCGGACGCCGAACTGCGGAGCTAATTCGCGCCAGGCGTCTGTTTCGGTAAAATCCTGAAAAACTCGCGGCAAATCATCGGCTTCAAAATAAACCAGAGCGTCAGACGGAACATAGCCAGCCATTTCAACTCGCGCCGGATATTGCCAGTAAATCCAAACCAGGACAAAAGCGGCGAGCAAAAACGGCAATAAGAGCCAAAATCTTTTTTTCATCATTTTGAACGCAAAACCTTTACGCAGTTTATTTTAAACAAAACGGGCGAGGTTAAAGCCTCGCCCCAATGTTTTTCGATAAAATCAATTTAAAATTTAATTAGGAATAGGCAACGGCATTGGCGGCGGTGGTGCGAGTAGCAAATCGTTATCGGCTTCAATCGCATCCGGCGCGGAATTTTCAGTGTCTTTCGGCGGCAAAAAGCTGTTGATTAAAATCATTCGCGCCATCAAGCGGATTTCCGGGCGTGAAAACTTGTCGGCGAGCGCCGCCGTGCGGTCGAAATCGGCTTTGGCGAGCTTTAAAATGTCTTTTTCAAAACCCGTCGCAAAATCCCTAGCGCCTCCGCCGCGTCCCATTTGCGATAAAATTCCGCCGCCGATCATTCCCGGAATTCCGCTCAAACGCAATTCGTTTTCTTTGACGGCAGTTTCGCCCGCAATGAATTCGGCAATTTTCGTTACGCCGCCGAGCATATCATCAATTTGATAAATCAAATTTTCGATCATTTCAAGCGACTGTTTCGGCTCGACCGAAGCGAGCGCGCGGGCGACGACGAGATGTTCGACGTAATGCGCCCAAAATTTGGGCTGCGGAGCGAGGGTTTTTCTGGCTTCCACAATCAATTCTTTGGCTTCTTCGATCTTGCCGTTGTCGGCAAAAGTAATGGCAATCTGCGACATTGCGGTAAGCCGTGCGGTGCGATTTTTAATTAGGCTGAGAGCCGTTCGCGCGCCTTGCAGCGAAAATTCGCCTTTCGCGGATTCGACCGATTTTTGCAAATCTTTAAGAGCTTCCTCTTCCTTTTTATGGCGTTCAAGATATTTTTTATACTCATCGTCTCCTTCGGCTTCGACTTTAACCTCGGCAATTCTATTCTGTGCGCTTCTATTCTCCGCCATTTTCGCTTTGATCTGCGTGGCGTTTGAAGGCGAATATTTTTCGAGGAGCGGCAAAATATCGCGGATTTTTCCAAATTCGTAATCTTCCGGCGCGGAGTTCTCAACAACCATTGCAATTCCGGCGCGACCGATCAAATTTGCCAGCTCGCGCAAATCCGATTCGGAGAGAAACGGAGTTTTTCCGATTTCCTTGTCTTTCACTCCGCGCTCGATTGAGTTTGCGCCGTTTTTCAGCAAGCTGATGGAAACGCGAAGCGCCAGATCGTCTGTTGTCAGATTTGCCGATTTCGCTTTTTTGGCGATTTCCTGCGCCAACTGCGCGCCGCGCTTTTTGTCTTTGAAATAAAGCCGAACCGCAAAAGACGACAAATCTTCGGAAAGCCCGACCGCGAGACGTTTCAAACCTATTTCGAGAGCTTTTTGCGGATCGTTTTGCGCGACGGCGTGTGCCAGACGGGTTTCGAGCGAGCTTTCGCGGTAATCGCCCGCCGTCGGAAGCTGCGTTCCGTTCCCAAAAGGATTCGTTTTCGTTTTTCCGTCTTTATCTGCGGCTGGCGCAGGCTGGCGGGTTTCGATCAAGAAGCGATAAGCGGCTTCGCCGTCGTGTTTACCGATTGCCAGCACGAGGGATTCACGCAAATTAATGATGCTCTGAACATCCATCGCGCTCCCGTCGCCGGTCGTAAAAGCGTCGAGAAAAGCAAAATCGCCGCCTTCCGAAGCTGCGGTGAGCGCGGCTTTCTGCATTTGCGCCGTAATCATTTGCCGCACGTCAGATTCGGCGACTTTAAACGCCTGGCGCGCAGCCGTTTCGTCGTATTCCCAGAGCATATCAGCCGTCGCAATCAAAAATGCGAGCCGATTTTCCGGCAAACTGAGCGTCGCCGCGTCTTTCGCCGTCGTTCGCAAAAAACTAACAGCTTTTTCTTTTATTTCCGCCGGAAGCTGTTCGCTGCCTGCGGGCGAGGTTTTCGGAGCGGTCGCTTGCTGCGCAGGGGCGTTTAAAACAAACGATAAAATGCAAACTGCGCTTAATATAAACTTGTGCAGAGTCATAAATTTGAATTGAGAGATAAATAAAATACGGGAAAACTCGAAAAGTTTTCCCGTACAATTTACTTCAAAATCTACTATAAAGCGAGTTTAGAAGCAGGACAAAATAAATTCATCAATCGTTTAGAGGCGGTCTCTGACCGCCTATGTTTGATTTTTGAGCGGTTGGCGGTCAGAGACCGCCTCTAAACGACACAGTTTTATTTTAGATTTGTTCCGCCGCTTTTTAATGACCTTCATATTCGCCTTGAGCTTGTTCGCGCTCGGTTTTTTCGCGTTCGGCGGCTTTCGAGTCGAGCAGTGATTGAGTTAATTTTAAGCGCACGAACAAGCGAATTTCCGGTCGTCCGAATTTCTCGGCGAGATTTGCGGTGCGGTCGAAATCGGCTTTAGCCAGATTTTTTACCAAATCCGTAGCGCGCTGGACGTGCATCAAACCGTGCCGGTTCATCGCCGAAAACATCAATTCTCCATTTTCAACCGAACCGTATTCGTAAAATTCATCGAGCGTGACGCCCGCATTGATGATTTCGTTCATCTGCGCGATGTTGTTTTCAATCATCGCAAACGCTTGTTCCGGGTCGGCGAGCGAGTAAGCGTAAACGACTTGCATGCTCACCGTAAGCTGTTCCTGATTTTTCACTCTGCCCGGCAGAAGCTGAACGGCTTCTTCGAGCAGCTTTTTCGCCGCTTCCGTGTCGTTTTTAGCGGCAAGCGTCGTCGCTAGCTCTGCAATAGTGTTAATTCGTTCGGCGTCCGTGCTTAGAGTTGCGAGAATTTTTCTGACTTCCTGTAAATCGCCCTTGCGCGCTTTGGCGAGCGGCAAAGCGGTTTCGATTTGCTCGAAAACGTAACCGTAAGATTTGCGGTCTTTGATTTTTGATGCAATCGTTTGAGCTTTTTCGGCGTCCTCTTCTTCGAGCGCTTTCCAAACGGCGTCGGCGAGGCGCGTATCGCGCATCTCGGCACCCGATTTTTCCGCTTCGGCTAACAATTCGTCGGCGGTTTTACCTTCTTTTTCAGTATAGTACGAGCTTGATTCGACTTGACTTTCGAGCTGGCTGACGGCTTCCGCTCCGAGTCTGGCTCTGATTCGCTGCGCGAGCGCGGGCGAGTAACGCACAATGTCTTTCATCGTCGAGCTGAGAGCGTAGGGCGCGGGAGTTCTTTCGACGAGAAAAGCATTGCCCAAAAGCTCCACAAGCTCTTTCATTTCAGCTTCGGTCAGCGCCGGAACAAGTTTTTTGTCTTTGTCGCGCGCTGCCTGCCGGTTTAAATCTGAAACCGCCGAAAGAAACGACGAGACCTGCCAAAAATCAATTTCGGTGACTGCGGGGCGCATCGTGTCGCCGGATATTGATGTATTGGTGGTCATCGTTCCCGATATATTCGACACATTTGCCGAGGCTGCCGAAGGCGTGCGGATTTTGACCGATTTAGCTTTGGCGAGAACATCGCGGCTCAGTTTTGCGGCTAATTCCGAATCTTTTTTATACAAATCTTTGAGCGATTCGACGAGCTGATAAGAAATGCCGTCTTTGAGCTGATTTTTGGCGAGCGAGTAAGCCTTGTCCGGGTCTTTTTTGGCGATGGCGGCGGCGAGCTGCAATTCCAAGCCTTGCTCGCTGAGCGGATCGTAGCCTTCGCTCGGTTGATTATCATTTGATTTTAAAGATTGCAGCGCGCCCAAAGCCGTTTGCGGATCGCGCGGCGCGAGCGTTAAAACGTATTCGCGGCGCAATTCCGAAAGAGCGTAGCGTTTGCCATACAATTCCGCCTGCTCGGCTGATTTCATTTCATCGGCAACGCCGCCCGCGTCGGCTACCGCGGCGAACAGATTTTGCAATTCGACGAGCGCGTTTTGAAACATCGCGCGCGCGGCTTTTTCGTCTTCCTCCCACATCAAATCAGCGGCGAGCGTTTGCGCGCGGATGCGGTTTTCAGGCAAAGCGAATTGCTGAGATTCGCGCGCGACGGCTTTTAAAAGCTCGACCGCTTTAATTTTAAGCTCCGGCGATAATTCTTCCGGTTTATTTTCTGCGGGTTTGTTGACGGGCGGAACGGTTGTTTGAAACAGCAGCCATAAAACGAGCGAAAAAGCTGATAATTTATGCAAAATCATTGATGTCTCCGAGATGAAACTAGCATCGCGGCGAATTGTAGCTTAAAAGCTGTTCGCTGCGCTATGTTTACGAACGAGATTCAAGGGTTTTGCTTGCAAATTTCCGGGAAATATAAAACTCCAAATTTAAATGCCAAAATGCGGAGCAAATAAAGCAAAGCCGGGATTTTCTTCTCCGGCTTGTTTCGTCTTACGCCGGACAGCTTAGTAAATCGGAAAGCAATAAGACAGCGGTTGAAATTTATGCAGCAAACGATATGAATAGTTTGGCATCAGTTAAAAGAATATTGCTCACTTTTTAATTGTTACTCGTGGAGGTTATGGGAGAAAATTTTTTACCGGATTGGGCGGAACAAGCCTTGGGCGGGTTAATAATTTTGCTCATTGTGATTGACGTATTTCTGACCGTCCTGTACGCCCGCGCTGGAATAGGCACCGTCAGTAATTTGGTAGTGAAGTTGACGTGGCTATTTTTTCGGGCGGTTTCAAAACCATTCGGCTCGTATCGCGGCACGGTGCTTTCTTTGTGCGGTCCGATGATTCTGGTTCTGTTGATCGCGGTTTGGACTTTCGCGCTGACCCTCGGCGCGGCATTAATCATTCATCCCGAACTCGGCAAATCCGTTCAAGTTTCGAGCGGCGAAACGCCGACCGATTTTATTACGGCTCTGTATGCGGGCGGGAGCAGCTTGTCGGTCGTCGGGGCAAGCGATTTTACGCCGAAAACAAGCGGCTTTCAATTGTTTTATATTCTCAACTCGCTCGTCGGGATGTCCATCGTCTCGCTGACGCTGACATATCTGATGCAGGTTTACAATGCGCTTCAACGGCGCAATGGACTTGCCTTGAAACTGTATCTGGCTACGGGCGAAACCGGCGATGCAGCCGAATTGCTTGCCGGACTCGGACCCGAAGGGAAATTCGACGGCGGTTACTCGAATCTTGCGGATATGGCAATGGATATGGCACAGGTCAAAGAATCGCACCATTTTTATGCCGTATTATTTTTCTTCCGTTTCAATGAATCTTATTACTCGATGTCGCAGACATCGCTCACCGCGCTTGACACCGTTTCGTTGATTAAAAGCGCATTAAGCGACGAGAAATATGCTTGGTTGAAAGAATCTCTATCAACGACTCAGCTTTGGCGGGCGTCAATGATGATGCTGAAGACTTCGGCGAACACATTTCTCTCCGGCGAAATGCCCGACGAGCAAAAACAGCCCGACGAGCAAACGCTCGAAAACTGGCGTCTAAGATATTTCGCCGCCCTCAAACGGCTGCGGCAGGCAAACATCGAAACCATTGCCGACGAACAGGCAGGTTTTGAAATCTATGTGTCGCTGCGCTCGAAATGGGAAGATTACATCACTTCGCTCGCGCCGCAGATGGCTTACGGGATGGAGGAAGTTGACAGCGCCGGAAGTAATCCCGAATCCGCTGATGAGAGACCGGATTTCCGGGCGCGTCAGCATTCGGTCGGGTGATTAGAAATCCCTTTTAATAGCGGACAAAATTTCAAGCGGTCAGAATAACGGCTTTCGCGCCGGTTAGTTCCGAGAAATCTTTGGTGAAAACCGTGTCCACGCGGCGGACTTTGGAAACGGTTTCAACCAATTCTTCGGTCGCAATAAAACCGTCTTCAGCGTGCGCGATTGTCCATTGTTTGAGATGCGCGGCTGATTGCAGCAAATCTTCGACGAGCCGCAGATATTGGAATTTGGTTTGAACGTGCGTCCCTAGACGCCCGATTTGCGCCGTTTCGAGCGCGTCCCAGAAAGAATCCGTTCCGCGCGTCCATTCTTCGCGCCACGCCGCCCACCCTATGCTCTCCCGAATCGTGTTGTTGTGACCGCGCGGAAGACGCAAAAACATCACGTCGGCATAGACTTCCGCCAAAAAATCTTTGGTATCGCGGTTTGAACAGGAATTGGTTTTACCGTTGTCGAACGGCGGATGCAAAGTGTTCCAGACACGGCGATAAACCTGCGAAAGCGGCTGCCGCAGTTCCAGAGTATTCTCGTCAAAAGATAAAACATAGTCGCCGACCGCCATTCCGATTGAGAGCGCGACGGCGCGCGCAAACGGAGATTCGAGCCGTTCGATGTTTTCGCGCACGTTGTCGAACCACCAAGCATCGGTTTCGTTAAACCAATTTCTGAGAGACGGATTGTACAGGCGGTGACGCGGCACATAAGCGTCTTCCAAAACGACGGCGACCGCTTCTTCCGTTAAAATCACAGAGTTGTTTTGAACAAATGCCGTCGCGCGCGTCCAATTCGACTGCAAAAAATCGTTTGCCGCGACGCGCGCGCCGAAACGCTTCAAATAAGCGCCGAGCGCCGGTTCGCCGACGAGCGGGAGCGCGACCGAATCGAACTGCAAGCGACGCAAAACGTTTAATTCAAAAGCCAGCCAGCCTTTCGGCAATGAGCTGGAATCGGACAGTTTCATAGGTTCAAAGTTCAAAGTTCAAAGTTCAAGGTTAAAGAAAAAACTTTGAACCTTGAACTTTGAACTTTGAACTTGATTTACATTCCCTGATAAAGAGTTCGGCGCGGCGGTTCAATGATCGGCGCATCGAACGTAGGCTCAGGATTTTCAGCACTGGATTTGAGTTCTTCCATCTCTTCCGGCAAAGACAAAAACGCCAGACAAACGCGCGGATCGAACGCCAGCCCAGCCCATTGAGCTAAATACTTTCGCGCTTCCGCGACTGGCAGCGCCGGGCTGTACGGGCGATTGTCCGTGACGGCGGTGTAAGTATCAACTACTCGCAAAATGCGCGCGCCGAGCGGAATTTGTTCGCGTCTTAAACCGTCAGGATAACCTTCGCCGTTCCACCATTCGTGATGCCAGCGCACGAGAAGCTGGACGGCGCGACTCAAATTCCGTTTGGCGGCTTCCTGTTCGCCGATAACCGGATGACGCATTAAATCGAGCCGTTCTTCGGGCGAGAGCATCGTGCTGCGCCGGATGTAATCGCGGTTCATCACCAGCTCGCCGACATCGTGAACGAGCGCGGCTTGACGCAAACTCTGCCGGTCGTGCGGCGCGAGATTAAATTGACGCGCGACAGCTTCGGCGAGCGCAGCCATTCGCGCCGCGTGCGGTCGCACATAACCTTCAAAACGATCAATTTCGGCGGCGAGAGAAAGCAGCGATTCGTCCAGCTTTGTGTCGCGCGCCGATAATTCCAGAAAAGACATAGCAAATCTTTCGAGCGAAGTCGTAAATGCCTAAACTTTTTGACCCCAGAAATTAGACTCTAGACTCTGGACTGTTGCGCCGTCAAATTGTCGAGAATTCGTTTTGCCTTCTGATTATTCGGTTCAAGCATCAAAACGCGGCGGACTTCGCCTTCGGCGCGTTTATTTAGGCGCTGTTCCAGATAAAATTCGGCGAGATGCAGGCGATATTCGGTGTTGTTCGGCTCGATTTTGAGCGCCGTAATAAATTCGCTTTCGGCTTGATGGCGATATTTGGGAACGGCGACCAGCGAACGCGCGTAAGCTGCGTGATAACCGGCAACTTTCGGGTCGAGCTGGATTGCGCGGGTAAATTGCCGAATCGCTTCCAGATAATTTCCGTCGTCAAATGCTTTTTTCCCGGCTTCAAAGCAGCCTTCCGGCGTCGCCGCCTTCGCTGCGTCGGCGGCATTCGATTTGCGGATTTTAAAATCGTAAAGCTCGCGCGATTTTTTGTCTTTCAGCGTATCGTAAGCTTGCGAAACGCGGGTAAAAGATTCCTGCAATTTAGAGCGCAGCGCCTTGTCATCATTGTGAAACTTATCCGGGTGAAATTGTTTGGCGACTGAAAAATAAGCCCGTTTGATTTCGCTTTCCTCAACTTTTTGGTCAATCCCCAACACCTGATAATAATTTTGCGCTTTTGCTGTTCGCTTCAAATATTCTTCCAGCTCGCGCTTTTCTTTCGCTTCACTCGTTTCCGGCGGCGGTTGAATTGATTCGGTTTTTTTAACTTCCGCCGCAATCGGTTGCGCGGAAGTTTCTTCAGTAGGCGCTTCTGCTGATTCTGCGGCGGTGCGCGAAACCGGAGCGATTTTAGCGGCTTGAATTTGCGCGAGCTTTGCTTCCGTAAACGCGCCGACCCAATTATAACGATTCAAAAAACCGCCGAGCCAGAGAACGTAAATCGAGCGCGGCAAAATCGTGCCGGGCAAGCCGGAAACTGTTTGCAGCTCTTCAAAAGTTAAAACCTGCTCAAAACGCGACAGCAAAAACGCTTCCTGCGGGTGCAGATCAACATCGGCGGGAAACGCGGACTGCACGGCGAAAGATTCGGCTGCGGATCGAAATTTGTTAAAAACCAATTCGTTGGGCGCGAGTCTGGCGGCTTCGGCAAGCAGCGGCGGCAAATTCGGGTGGACGCGCAAATCTTCACGCACGCGAACGAGCGGCGTAAAAACCCATTCGCCCGTAAACCAGGAAAGTGCAAATCTCAGAATTTCGGCGGCTTGTCGTGATTGCAGCTCGCGCAAACCGGCGTGCATCAATTTTCCGGCGGCAACGAGCTTTTCGCCGAGTTCAATATCATTATTCGTCGAACGAAATTGGCTCAATTCGTCGGCAGATATGATTCCCGAAGCGAGGGCGATTTCCGACAGACGATGCTGTCGCAAATTTGAAGCGGCATAAACGGTCGCCCCGTTTTCGAGATAAACGGCAATTTTATGAGTCTCACGCGACAGCCGAAACGAACCGCTCAAGTGAAAAAAGGCGGCTTCGGTCAGCAATTCCGCCAGCGGGAATTCAGACAGTTTTCCGTTCGTTTCGAGATTTGAAGCTGATGACATTTGGATATTTTCTGCGATTTTGTTAAAGACGTGATTGCGGAGCGGCGCGAGGAAAAGCCGGCTGTTGAAATAATAAAGCAGTTCGAGCATTGAGCGCAACCGAATTTAAGGTAATGTCCTAATCTTGTGGTGTTATACTAAGAAGTGTCTCAAAAACGACCCTTTTGAGACATAAAGTGAGGAAATAAAGCAATGAGTAAATTCATTCTCTTAATCATTATTTTCCTGTTTATTGGCAATTCCGCTTTTGGCTGTTCTTTAGGATTAAAGCGAATTTCAGATTTCGATATAGAACATTACATCTTTATCGGCGAGGTTGTTGAAGTAATTAAACAAAATAAGCCTAAAACAGATGAGAACAAGGAATTGCCAATAGGATTGATAATCAAAGTTGTAGAGAATGTTTACTCTCCTAAACAATCTTCATTTTATGAAGTTTATCCGTTACGCATTCAAGCTGATTGCAGTTTAACAGGAGACACAAAAGATTTAAGTGAGCGATTTCCTGTTGGTTCACAAGTCAGAGTAATAGCAAAAGAAGTAAAAGAAGCAAAAATTTTAAGAGAACAAACCGCAAACTCCGTAATTCAACTAGAAACGTCAATCTTTAATAAAGGCAGCATTGCCAGAAATGATTTAAGTGATATTAATAGAACTTCTGCCAAATCCTTTTACGACTACGGTAGTTTTGTTCCAATGCAAGCCAAAAGCGCAGCAGAATATTTATTAGCCCAATCAATCAGTTTGTTGCCAGAGTTTGAATTGCGGAAAGATTTGCTTCGTCTCAAAGAATCGAAATCTGAAGATGAAAGAATAAAAATTTTAGAGCGATTAATTTTTTATCCGCCCATTTCTTGGTTGGATTTACCGAAGATGGCGCGAACTTATATCAAGAATGAAGAAAAAATTGCGGCTCTTGAAAAACAGTATTGGCAAAGAGTAGAAGAATATAAATCTAAACAACAATGAAACGAATTAAGATTTTGTATATAACTGCTTTTACTAATGTTCAGTAAGGATAGTCTCAAAAACGCCCGTTTATGAGACAGAAAAAAACACGAGAAAAGAGTCTCGTAAGTCATATCTTTTTGAGGTACTTTATTTGTTGATTCAATTGTATTTAACCTTGATTTTTAGGGTATAGCCATTTAAGCAATTTGTCTCATCAGTCGTCTCATAACCAAAATCCCAAAACTCTTCAACATTTTCGACTTATGAAACACTTTTTAATCACCTTTTCTATCCGCCGAAAATATTTAGCTGTTAGCACCACACCATTAGGACACTACCGAATTTAAGGAAGAGCCGTTTGTGCTAGGATTTTAGGATATGCTGCACGATTTTGAGCTTGCCGGACGCCGCGTCCGTCTCTGGCAGCGAACGGGCGAAAGCTATGAGCATATTTTAATGAAGGCGCTCGGCTTTGCGATGTTCGTCGGCGAATTTCCCGATTTGGAAATCGAGAAAAAAGTCGGGCTGCGCTACAAACCGGATTTGGTCGCGCAAAATGTGGGCGGCGATTTTTTATTTTGGGGCGAATGCGGCTCCAATTCGATTCGCAAAACTGCCTGGCTCTTAAAACACGCCCGCGTCGAGCGTCTGGTTTTATTCAAAATCGGGCAAAACGTTTCTCAACTCACCGAACAATTACAGACTGAAATTCCGGCGCGCTATCGCCCGGCGGGAAAATTGAGCTTGATCAATTTCAACTCCGAAATTGTCGAAATCACCGCCGACCGCAAGATCAACCGCGTTTTGCGGCAGTGGTTTACGGAAATAAAATTTTCATAAACCTTTAAAATGAAAACATCGTATTAAAGGCATTACATTTCAAATAATCAAAAACGCGAGGTGTTTAATGAAAAGGGAAGAGATTATGAGCGAAAATCGAAGAGATTTTCTCCGCCGCAGCTTGCTTTTAACAGCATTCTCGGCGATTGCTGCGTCTTGTCAGGCACAGACTCGCAGGCAATCCGCGACTGCCGCGAAACAGTTGCGCCGCGTCGGCGCTGCGTGCGAGGGCTGCGAAGGGATTTATGAAGGAATGCCCGAAAATTTAAGCTGGCAAACCGCGATTGCCGATGCAAAAGAACCTGGCGAGCGAATGGAAATCAGCGGCGTAATTTACAAATTGGACGGCAAAACGCCCGCGCCCGACGTGATTTTGTACCTTTATCACACCGACTCTAAAGGCTTTTATTCGCCTGCGCCGGGCGCGACCGGAAACGCGCGGCGGCACGGACATTTGCGCGGCTGGATGAAAACAAACGCTCGCGGCGAATATAAATTTGCGAGCATCCGACCGGCTTCATACCCGGAAAGCCGCAATCCGCAGCATATTCATCCGATTCTCAAAGAACCGGACACAAACGAATATTGGATTGACGAGTATATTTTTGAAGACGATCAGTTTGTGACCAAAGAACACCGCGCCAATTTGCGGAATGCGGGCGGTTCGGGAGTTATTCGTTTGACTAAACAAAACGGCGTTTGGATCGGAAAACGCGATATTACGCTCGGTTTAAACGTTCCGAATTATAATTGACAATTATTTATTCGTCGCCATTACAACTCGTTCGAGCTTGACGCGCGCCGAATCGCTGTCCAGACTTTGCTCGGCGAGTCTGGCTGCCTGCATTTCGGATTTAGCTGCGCCTCCGATAAGCAGCGCCGCAGCCGCGTTTAAAACGACCAGAGCGCGGGCTTCGTCGCGTCGTTTTCCGCTCAAGACTTCGCGGATAATTTGCGCGCTCGCTTCCGGCGCGGCGACGCGTAAATTTTCAGTATTGCCGCGTTTTAAACCGAAATCTTCCGGCGTAATCGTAAAACGATTGAGCTTTCCGTCCGAAGCTTCAACCACATTTGTTTCGCCTGCTATCGTCAATTCATCAAGCCCGTCCGAACCGTGAACAACCCACGCTCGTTTTGTGCCGAGCGCTGATAGAGCTTCGGCAACAGGCGCGAGCAGCGACGGATGCCAGACGCCGACGATTTGAAACGGCGGGCGAGCCGGATTGACCAGCGCGCCGAGCAGATTGAAAGTCGTCCGCAATCCCAATTTTCTTCTGACGCTGGCGACCAGATTCATCTGCGGGTGAAAAACCTGAGCGGGCAGAAAACCGATTCCCGCGCCGTTAAATGCGGCGTAAACGTTTTCACGCGCGCGGGCTTCGCCGCCTTCGTTTTTGGAAAAATGCAGTCGAACGCCGAGCGATTCGAGAACTTCGGCGCTTCCCGTCTGACTGCTGACGCGGCGATTGACTTGTTTCGCCACCGTCAAACCTGCGCCCGCGATGACAAACGCAGCGGCGGTCGAAACGTTAAAAGTTTTCGCGCGGCTTGAGCCGGTGCCGGAAACGTCTATGAATTTTTGTTTGCGGGTTTCAAAATTTGCGGCTCGCTCGCGCATCACGGTCGCCATTCCCGCCAATTCTTCCGCCGTTTCGCCTTTTGCCGCCAGCGCGACCAGAGCGGCGGCGATTTGCTCAACGCTCGCCCGTTCGCGATTGAGCAGAGCGCGCAAAAAATCCGCCGCTTCTTCTGCGGACAAATCTTCGCCGCGCATCAAGCGCCACAAAAACAGACGAAGCGGCGTGTCGGCTGCGCTTCCGGGCGACAAAGCGGGCAAAGCGGCAAATTTGAACCAATCGGTTTTCGACATAAAAGCCGTAGCTAAATCTAATCTGGATTTAGGTTAAGAGATTTTCCACTACTGAAATACCAAGACACAGAAAATTTAATTTTGCTTATTATTCCAGTTTATTTCGCGGCTTGCAGAATTTTGACGATGTCTTCGTGTTTGTTTTGGCGCGCCCAATCGAGCGCCGTGCGACCTTTGGCGTCCTTTAAATCTCGGCGCGCGCCCGCTTTTAAAAGCTCTCCGACAACTTCCGTTTTGCCATCAGCAGCGGCATATATCAGAGCCGTGCTGCCGTTTGATTCCTGATGATTGATGTCTGCTCCGCGCGACAAAAAATCTCTCAATAAATCTAATTGATTGTTGATCGCCGCCTCAGTTAAAACTGTTCCCCCGTGCTGATCGGCGGCGTTGACGTTTGCGCCTTTTTCCAGAAATTTTTGAACTAAATCGAATTGATTTTTGTTTGCAACGGACATCAAAGGCGTGCGTCCTTCGGCTCCGGCGGCGTTAACATCCGCGCCGCGTTCGAGCAGTAAATTAACGATTTCCGGTTTGTCTTTGCGAATCGCGTAGAGCAGCGCCGTGTCGCCTTTGCCGTCTTTGCCGTTGATGTTGGCACCGCCGTCGAGCAGAGCTTTGACGGCTTTTGCGTCGCCTTTCTGCGCGGCGAGCGTGAGCGGCGTTTCGCCTTGATCGTTTTTTGATTCGGGCGACATTCCGGCGGCGAGAAAAGCATTAACCGTCCGCAATTCGCCGTTTCTGACCGCATCGAGAAACGATTTTTCCGAATATTGGACTCCCCGCATTTTTAAGTCCTGCTTTGCCATTTCGGGAGAGACTTTCACTTCTCGCTGCTGGCAAGCGGCGGAAAAAACTGCGAAAAACAAAACCGCGACAAAAAAACTGTAAAAATATTTCATCAAAAATCTCCGATTGGATTTTAACACCGAAACAAGACGCAAAAAAACGCGCGAGCTTTCAGAGAAACCGCGCGTTCCGATTTTTTAAATTTTGCCGCCGAATTTATTCGCCTAAAAATCGGCTCTGCCATCCGTTTTGCACGTCATCAACAGTCAGAGCGCCGAGCAGATAAACCATCTCGCCGTTCTTTTTGCGAAGAATCAGGCTGTATTCGCCTTTCGGCGTGTTTTCGGCGGCGGTAACTTGAAAACTCAAAACCGATGCTTCCGAGCCGTAATCCTGCGGCGCAAGACTCGCTGCAACAACGTTGAAAAGCGGTGAGCTGATTTCGACTCCCGCCAATTCTTCGGACGTAAAATCGCCGCCGACGAAAATCATATACGAGCGTCCGGCGTTGACCGGAACGGCAACGGTCGAAAGCTGCCCGTTAAAGCCGACGAGCCGGAAATTGAAAGTTTTGCGAGGGAGACTCAAATTGCGGTTGAGCATTGCGGTTGCTTCAGTATCAGTCTCAACGTCTCCGATCTTAACGGCGCTTGCTTTTCCTTCTTCGATTGATTGCGCGAAAACTTTATACTTTCCGTAGGGCAGCCCGCCCAAATTAAACATTCCGCTTTCATTTGTTTTTGATGTGGCGATAAGCCGTCCGTCCGCTTCGTTTTCAGCCCAGACTATCAAATTCGTTAACGGTTTTCCCTTTCCGGTCGAAAGAGTTCCGGCGATTGTGCCGCAGCAATCAACTGCGTCCGTTTTAGCTCCGTAAATCGTGCGTATTCCGGCGCGGTCGTCGTCCGACAAGGTGCGCGGCGCGAAAGCCGGAAGCCCGTAAATCCCGTTTTTGCCTTGCTGCGGATGCATCGTCGCGCCCAAAACGTCTGTGTGGCTTAAGCCGAGCAGATGTCCGATTTCATGCGTAACGGTTGCTTGTAAATCGAAAGTTTCCGCACTGCCGTCGGTCGAAAACTGCTGATGCGGGTTAAGCGCGATGTCGGCTTCACTGAGCAATCCGCGTTTGGTGAAAAAGACGCGCGTGCGCCCCGCCAATTCGTTTGCTTCGCCTGCAAACGAGGCGAGATTTTCCGGTGCCGAGGCAATTGTTAAAAGACTCGTTCCGTCGCCTTCCGAATTTGCGGGGTTGATTCCGGTTTTGTCAGTCCAGATGAGATTGAATTTGATATTTGCCGCTTGTTCCCAAGTCGCCAGGCTGCGTTCGATTGCGCCCGTAATATCGCTGCCGGATTTGATGTTCGGAGCTTGTTTTAATGAATTTGAAACGGCGAGCGTAATCGGCGCGCCGGATTTCCAGCGCAGCGGAATTTTCCCGCCCGCGTCGGCAAATTGCGGTTCGTAGGCGCGCGAAACGGCGAGCGACGCGAAAATCAGCAGCGCCGCCGAGATTAAATAAATTGTTTTCCGCACAGCCTTCGCCATTCGTTAAAACTAGCTTTCGTTTTCCGACGTTTTGCCTTCGAGGTTTGCAAAAGCTACGGTTAAAAGCAGAGCGACCAAACCCAAAGTCGCTAAAATATAAAGCACATCAATGCGTTCGTAATATAAAAGAGCCACGATTACAGCCGCGACAATCGCGCCGTAAATAAGCGTCATCATCCGGCGGCTCAAACCTTTTTGTTTCGGTTCAATGTTACTAGCCAAGTTTTTAAGAAATCCTTTCTCGCGTATGCCAAAATAAGAGGCAATTTAATTTAGCATAAATCAAAGAGGATTTGCGAAACCTTCTTGACAAATTTCGTCACCCGAAAGAGTGATTCTTGCATCGCACAAATGCGGCATGCAGTTTATAAAAATAAAAACTATCATTGATTTATCGGTTTGAAACCGGATTTTTTAAGGGGAGAAGCAAAAAGATGATTGTTTTAAGACGGTCTGAAGAAAGAGGACACGCCGATTACGGCTGGCTCGATACGCATTACACATTTTCTTTCAGCGATTATTACGACCCGCGTTTTATGGGGTTCCGCGATTTGCGCGTGATTAACGAAGATTATGTGGCGGGCGGAGAAGGTTTTCCGACTCACGGACATCGAGATATGGAGATTTTGACCTGCGTCGTCGAAGGCGCTCTCGAACATCGCGACAGTACCGGCGGAAACGGCGTTATTCGTCCCGGTGAATGGCAGCGAATGACCGCTGGAACCGGCGTTCGACACAGCGAATTTAACGCTTCGGAAACCGAACGGGTGCACTTGCTGCAAATCTGGATTTTGCCGGAAAAGGAAAATTTAACGCCCGGTTACGAGCAAAAGTTTTTCGCGCCCGAAGAAAAGCAGGGAAAATTGCGGCTGGTCGCTTCGACTGATGCGCGCGACGGATCGCTGAAAATCAATCAGAACGCGGCGGTTTACAACGGAATAATTCCGGCGGGCGAAATGGTTGAACATCGCCTTGAAAAAGGCAGGTACGCCTGGCTGCAAATCATCAAAGGCGCTGTTGATTTAAACGGCAATCGAATGAAAGCCGGCGACGGCGCGGCTGTCAGCGAAGAAGAAAATTTGATGATCAAAGCCGATGCCGAAAGCGAAGTTTTGCTTTTCGATTTAGCTTAATTCAATTACGAATTACGAATTACGAATTACGAATTTAGGAATACTTTTTCAAAAATTAAAACTAATTCCTTCATTCGTAATTCGTAATTCATAATTCGTAATTTTTTTCCTCCGCTTGTATAATTAACTCGCCGAATCTGACGGCAAATTTCTCCCGAATTTTGAATTTTCGAGCAAAATCTCAATGAACGAAACGTTGGAAAAAGGAAGAATCGTAACGATTTTCGGCGGCTCTCGCTGCGGCGAAAATTCCGAAGAATATCGGCAGGCGCACCGCGTCGGCTCGCTGCTTGCCGAAGCGGGGTTTACGATTTGCACGGGCGGTTATCTCGGCGTAATGGAAGCGGCTTCGCGCGGCGCGCGGGAGAAAGGCGGGCGCGTTCTCGGAATCGTGATGAATCAATTCAAGGGCGAGCCGAATCGTTTTTTAACCGACAAAGTTGCAAGCAATCATTTTTATGAGAGATTGCAAAATCTGATTACGCGCTCGGTCGGTTTCATTGCTCTGCGCGGCGGAATGGGAACCGTGACGGAAGTCTCGCTCGTCTGGAACAAACTCCAAACCGGCGTAATCGCTCGCCATCCGCTCGTTTTGCTCGGCGATAGCTGGCGTCCGGTCGTCAAATGCTGGCAGGAAAATCTGGTTGTCAGCGAAGCGGACGTTTCTTTCCTCGATTTTGCCCGGACGCCGGAAGAAGCTGTTAAAATCATCATTGAAAAATCTTGAAATTTGTTCGTAGTTCGTCGTTCGTTGATCGTTGCAAAAGCAATCAACAACGAACGACGAACTACGAACTACGAACAAATTTATGAATTGTCCCCGATGCAATGCGGCTTTAGCTGAAAATGCGAGATTCTGCGGTGCTTGCGGTTTGACTTTGCAAGCCGCGCCGCCGCCGCAACAACCGGCTTCCGGTTATACGTCGCAAGTTCAGCAAACTTATAACGCTCCGCCCGGCGGCGGAGCGTTTCATTTCGATTCGGACGGGCGCGGGCAAGGACGCGGCTACACCTGGGAAATCCAGCATCCCGGTTCGTTTGCGCTCGCCGTCGTTAAATTACAAGCCGAACAATCAATTTCGGCGGAAGCCGGAGCGATGGTTTCGATGTCTGCAAACGTTGAGCTGCAATCGCAGATGAAAGGCGGAGTTTTCGGCGCGCTCAAACGCGCGGTCGGCGGCGAATCGGCTTTTGTTTCCACGTTTACGGCTCGCGGCGGCGCGGGCGAAGTCGCTCTTGCGCCGGGCGCGCCGGGCGATATTGCCGGAATCGAGATTCAAAACCAAACATTTTTCGTGCAGGCGAGTTCATATCTGGCGGGCGACACGAGCTTGCAGGTCGAGACAAAATTCGGCGGGATGAAATCATGGCTTGGCGGCGAAGGCTTATTCCTGCTGCAAGTTTCGGGAACCGGGCTTTTGCTGCTTTCTTCATTCGGAGCGATTCACCGGAAAAAGCTCGCGGCGGGCGAGCGTTATGTGATTGACACCGGGCATCTCGTCGCCTGGGAAGGGCAGATGCAGTATCAGACGAGAAAGGCTGCGCGCGGATTTTTCCAAAGCGTTTTCAGCGGCGAGGGTTTGGTTTCTGATTTTATGGGACCCGGCGAAATTTTGATTCAAACCAGAAATCTCGCCGCCTTTGCCGGACTCTTGAAACCGTTTTTCCCGACGCAGAGCAGCGGCAGCGGCGGTTTTAGTTTTGGTAGTTAATAAATGGCGAAGTTTTACACTGAATTAGACGATTCCCTGCGACGTTTTATCGCCGAGCAAAAGATTTTCTTTACGGCTTCCGCGCCAAACGACGGGCGAGTTAATCTCTCGCCCAAAGGAATGGACAGTTTTCGCTGTTTAGACCGTAAAACTGTGGCATATCTGGATTTGACCGGAAGCGGAAACGAAACCGCCGCTCATATTTTCGAAAACGGCAGGCTGACCATTATGTTTTGCAGCTTTACAGAAAAGCCTCTGATTTTGCGGCTTTACGGGCGCGGGCGCGTTGTTCGGAAAAATGACGAAGATTGGAATCGTTTGTATTCCAACTTCACGCCGATTATCGGCGAGCGGCAAATTATCGTTCTCGAAATTGAATCGCTGCAAACCTCATGCGGTTTCGCCGTGCCGGTTTACGAGTTGAAAGAAGAACGCGAAAAGCTGGTGGAATGGGCTGAAAATAAAGGCGAGAACGGTTTGCTCGAATATCGCCGAACGAAAAATCAAATCAGCATTGACGGTTTGCCGACACATTTAAACGGATAGATGATTATGTTAGATAGGGATTTTCCGGGAACCGGCAAAACGGTCGGAATTTTGGGAGTGCCGCTCGGATTTGCCGCCAGCACGGTTGGCAGCGAGCTTGGACCGCAGGCGATTCGCCAGCAAAAATTAAAAGAAAGAATCGAAACGCTCGGATACCGTGTGCAGGACTTTGGCGATTTGAATTTGCAGCACCCTGATCGTCCAGCCGAACCGGGCGAAAATCCGCGTTTTTTGCGCGAAATGGTAGCGGCGAGCGATTTGATTTGTCCCTCAATGTCAAATCTTTTTCGTGAAAGCGACATTCCGTTAATTTTGGGCGGCGACCATTCGATTGCGATGGCGACATTAAGCGGCGTTTCTTCGCATTTTCGCAATCAGAAACAGGAAATCGGATTGATTTGGTTCGATGCTCACGCAGACATTAACACGCCGGAAACAACGCATTCGGGAAATCTGCACGGAATGCCGCTCGCGGTTTTGTTCGGCAAAGGCGCGCCTGAACTGACAAATTTGTGCGGTTTTGCGCCGAAGCTCAATCCGAAATTTTGCGCTCACGTCGGCGCGCGCGATTTGGATTTGGGTGAAAAGCGAATGATCCGCGAATTGGACTTGCGCGTTTTTACGATGAACGAAATTGACCGGCGCGGAATGAATGCCTGCATTGAAGACGCAATCGCAATTGCTTCACAAGCGCCGGGCGGTTTTGCCGTGACGTTTGACGTTGACGTTTTAGACCCCCTGGACGCGCCCGGTTCCGGGACGCTCGTGCGCGGCGGCATTTCTTACCGCGAAGCGCATCTCGCACTCGAACGAATCGCCGAAACCGGCAAAATGCGCTCGTTTGAAATCGTCGAAGTCAACCCGACTTTGGACACCAACAACCGGACTGCGGAATTAGCCGTCGAATTGATTCTCTCAGCGCTCGGCAAAACGATTTTATGAATAGTAATCAGTAATCAGTAATCAGTTTTTGGTACTTTAAAGTTGAATGTTGAAACAAGCTCAACAACTGCAAAATCAAACTATAACTGATAACTGATTACTAATTACTGATTACTAATTACTGATTACCTATTTATGACTAAAACCAG
>DASVQU010000122.1:0-16372 GCA_036388995.1 Pyrinomonadaceae bacterium
CAGCGTGAATACTCCGATAAACGTCAGCATTTATGATGGCAATACATTAATAACAACAGTATTAGCTAATCAATCTCGTCCTGATGTCGGCAATTATGTTGGAGGTAACGGTCTTCATGGTTACAGCATTCCAACACCAGCAGGCTTAAAGGATGGGCAGCCTCATTCAATTAGTGTGAAGTTTGAACAAAGCAGCACGCAATTAATTAATAGCCCTAAAACTATTAATTGTGGGTCTGCGCCAGCGCCATCAATTACTTCTATCCAACCAAATCAGGTCGTTCTGAATCAAGCAACAACTTTGACGGTTAATGGAAGTAATTTCCAAAGTGGTTTTAGCGCAACGGTTATAACACCAAATGGGACATTCCCTATTAATAGTGCAGGCTTAACTTTCATAAGCGCTAATCAAGTGCAAGTTCAAGTTACTTTGGGCGGAACATTATCCTATACCGCAACATTGAGAATCACTAATCCCGGTAATCAAAGTGCTGATGGAACATTCCAAGCTGTTCCTCCAACGACCTCAGCACCAACAATTAGCAGTATTAGTCCTTCTGAGGTAACAGTTAATCAAACAACAACGTTAACGATAAATGGAAGTAATTTCCAAAATGGTTTCGCAGCTACTGTAATTACAATTAACGGGTCATTCCCAATAGCAAGTTCAGGCTTAACCTTTGTTAACAGTAATCAAGTTAAAGTACAGGTTGCTATGGGCGGCTCTCCTCCATACAATGCCACTCTTAGAATTACCAATCCAGATGGAAAGAGCGCGGATGGCACATTTCAAGTTGTTAGACCCGCTCCTTCAATTTCTTCAATTTCACCATCCACACCATTTGCAAGTACCAGTAATCAGGACATAACTGTTAATGGGAGTAATTTTCTTTCTGGATTAACCGTTGATGTCACATTTCCAGATGGTGGTGGAACAACATTATCCGGAACGCAGATATTTGACGTAACCTCGTCTTCCTTTAAAATGCGAATAGCACCAAATTCTTCAGGAGGATGGGGAATCCGCGTCCGAAACCCTGATACGAAAGTGTCAAGTGTTTTTAATTTTACCGTCAGACCACAGATAACATCCATTTCACCTTCAAGCCCGCCGAGAAGCAGCACAAATCAAAATATAACAGTAAATGGTTCTGGATTCCGCTCTGGGCTAACTGTGACAATAACTTTTCCTAGTGGGGGCAGTACGACTTTAAGCGGAACTCAAATACAAAATGTATCCAACAACTCATTCGTAATGGTGGCGGCGTTGAATGCATCAGGTAGTTGGAGTATCAAAGTTAATAATCCAAATCAAAGTCAGTCGTCGAATACATTTGGATTTACTGTTCCGTAATATATGTAGGATTTAATATGTCCTGTTCTGCGAAATCAGCACAAAAAGGCAGCCGATCGGCTGCCTTTTTGTGCTGATTTCGACTGCATATAAATTTTAAATTTCCATTGTTTCTTCATCATTATCAGAAACACTCAAAAGAGAGGCACTTGTCACAATGTCATCGTCGCCGGTTTTAATCAGCGTGACGCCTTGGGCGCTGCGTCCGGTTTGGCGGATTTTGTTGGCATCGAGCCGGATTAATTTGCCTTGTTCGGTGATAATCATTACTTCCGATTCGTCTTCGAGAGGGAAGACGGCGACGACTTTGCCGGTTTTATTGGTCGTTTTCATATTGATTACGCCGAAACCGCCGCGCGTTTGGAGGCGATAGTTTTTGACCTGCGTTTGTTTGCCGAAGCCCTGTTCGGAAATCGAGAGCATTTTCGCCTCGCCGTCTTTTGAAACCGCGCAGACCGAGACGACGAAATCGCCTTTTCTCAAGTTGATTCCGCGCACGCCGCGTGCGGCGCGTCCCATCGGGCGGACATCGGATTCGTCAAAGCGAATTGCCATTCCGCCGTTTGTGGCAATGAAAATCTGGCAATTGCCATCGGTGAAAACTACGTCCAGCAGTTCGTCTCCGTCGTCAATATTAGCGCAGTTGATGCCGTTGGCGCGGATGTTTTGGAAATCGGCGAGCGAGGTTTTTTTAATCACGCCCTGACGCGAAACCATCATCACGTATTTTTCTTCCGAAAAATCGCGAATCGGTATTACGCCGACAACTTTTCGCTCAGAAGGAATGTTAATGAGATTAACAATCGCTTTGCCGCGCGCGGTCGGCGGAGCGTCGGGTAGTTCGTGAACTTTCATTTTAAAGACGCGCCCGTCGTCGGTGAACATCATAATGTAAGCGTGCGTTGAGGCGACGAAAAGATGCTGAACGATGTCTTCATTCTTCGTCTGCTGTCCGCGCCGTCCGACACCGCCGCGATGTTGTTTGGAGTAAATCGAAACTGGCGTGCGTTTGATATAACCGGCGTTTGTAACCGTAATCGCCACTTCTTCGTCCGCAATCAAATCTTCAATCCGAATTTCGATTCCGGCGTCAACGATTTCCGTCCGGCGTTTGTCGGCGAAATCTTTGCGAATTGTTTCAAGCTCTTTAATGATGACTTGCCGCAGAAGCTGTTCGTTCGCCAAAATCGCTTCGAGTTCGGCAATTAATTTCAAGAGATTTTCAAGCTCATCAATAATTTTTTGGCGTTCTAAAGCCGACAAGCGGCGGAGCTGCAAATCGAGAATCGCCTGCGCCTGAATGTCAGAAAATTGCAGACGTTTCATTGCCGTTTCGAGGTCTTTCAGGAAACCGGCGAGCGTTTTGTCGGCGGGCGCGCCTTTCCACGTTTTTTGTTCGCGCAAAGTTTCGGTGTTGCCCGTCAGCCACGCTTTGGCTTCGTCCAGAGAGCGCGAGTTGCGAATCAGCGGCACGATAAAATCGAGCGCGTCAATTGCTTTGTTCAAACCTTCCAAAACGTGAGCGCGCGCCTGCGCTTTGCGTAAATCGTATTCGGTTCGGCGGCGGACGACTTCGCGGCGGAAATCAACAAACGCTTCGAGCATTTGTTTTAAATTCAACACGCGCGGCTGTCCGTTGACGATTGCCAGATTGATAATGCCGAACGATGACTGCATCGGCGTCAGTTTATAAAGTTTATTTAAAACAACTTGCGGAATCGCGTCGCGCTTTAATTCAATGACGATTCGCATTCCTTCGCGGTTGGATTCGTCGCGCAATTCGGAAATGCCTTCGAGCCGTTTTTCGTTAACAAGCTCAGCGATTTTTTCAATCAGACGCGCTTTGTTTAGCTGATACGGAATTTCCGTAATGACAATAGCGTCTTTTTCCCTGTCGCCGCGCCCGATGCGGTCAATTCCGGCTTTCGCGCGCATTTGCAGAATGCCGCGCCCCATACGATAAGCGTTGTGAATTTCTTCGCGCCCGTAAATAAAACCGCCGGTCGGAAAATCAGGACCCGGAACGATTTTGATTAGCTGTTCGATTGAAACGTCCGGGTTTTTAACAAGCGTTATCGTCGCATCCAGAATTTCGCCCAAATTATGCGGCGGAATTTTTGTCGCCATTCCGACGGCGATCCCTTCCGAGCCGTTAATTAAAAGATTCGGAATTCTGGTCGGTAAAACGGTCGGTTCCGAAAGCGATTCGTCGTAATTCGGCTGAAAATCAACGGTTTCCTTTTCAATGTCGGCGAGAACTTCAGACGCAAGCTTTTGCAGGCGGACTTCGGTGTAACGCATCGCCGCCGGAGCGTCGCCGTCAACCGAGCCGAAATTGCCCTGCCCGTCAACGAGCATATAGCGCATCGAAAAATCCTGCGCCAGCCGCACAATCGTATCGTAAACGGCGGTGTCGCCGTGCGGGTGATATTTTCCGATGACATCGCCGACGACGCGGGCAGACTTTTTGTAAGCCTTGTTATGCTGGTTGCCAAGCTCGTTCATCGCCCACAAAACGCGGCGGTGAACAGGTTTTAAACCGTCGCGCACGTCGGGCAGAGCGCGCCCGATAATCACGCTCATCGCGTAATCGAGATACGAACGCCGCATCTCGTCTTCAATCGTTACCTGATTTTTTTCTAAAAGTGTTTCCATTTATTAACCTTTCGGGGTAAAATCAACAAAGTTGCGCCGAACGCTTCCTGCCGTTCGGCGAAAACCGGAATCGAAACCGGATTATTTGTAATAAAAAAGCCGCATTTAAATGCCTCGATTTAAAAGCACAGGCGGCGCTCAAAAAAGTTTGAGTTTTGCTCAAGAAAAATGGACTTAAATTTTTGCAACTGCGATATTTAAGACACTTTTAATTATACCTTCAAATCTCGTTTTTGACAACCGCTCAAAGCGCGTTTTTGAACCTCTAAAACCGGCTCCTTTCAAAAAATTATGTCGTCTGTAAAACCGATGTCTGAAAATACCGTCAACGAAAAAAATCGCCGCAAACGCGACCGTCTCGAACTGTCTTTGCCGATTCGAGTGCGCTGCCGCGAATCGCTCGAACACGATTGGGAAGAAATTACCCGTCTGATTGACGTTACGCCGTTTGGCGCGGGATTTACTTTGACGCGCCCGATGGAAGTCGGCAGACTGCTTTTTTTGATGATGCCGCTGCCGCGTCAATTGCGCTGCTTCGACCATCTCGAAGCGCAATATCGAATGTGGGCGCTCGTTCGCCACGTTCGTAAGATTACAGATGAAAATGCGGAGAAACAGCTTTATAACATCGGAGTAGCGTTCGTCGGCAAACGCGCGCCCGCAAGCTACGAGACAGACCCGACGACTTTGTACGAAGTTTTGGCTTCCGACGAACTTGGTTTTTGCCGTTTAAGAGAAATTTCCGGCACGAGCAAAGTCGGTTCAAACGCGGCTCCGGCAAAAGATTTGGGTGCCGACGGGCGAAGAATGACGCGCCATCCGATTCCGCTCACGGTGAGAATCGAGGTTTTCGATGAAAACGGCAAAACCATTTCGAGCGAGATGACCGTTACGGAAAACGTCAATCCGTCGGGCGCGGCGGTTTTTACAACTCTCGATGTTGACCGCGGGCGTTTTGTGAGAATGACTTGCGACCAGTACAATATAACCGTTGTCGCCGTCGTCAGGCGACGCAGAATCGGCGCGGACGGAATTGCCCGGCTTCATTTGGAATTTATTGACCGGCAATTTCCGCTCGAAGGAATCGAACGGTGAAGAAAACGAATTTCAATCAGCCGCGAACCATTTTGCTTGTTGAAATCGAGCGATATTGTCAAAATGCAGACTGTTTGCGGCTCAACCGAATCGGTTTAACTCGTTCGGAAATCGGAGAGTACAAAGGTTTCACCTGCAAGCAATGCGAAATGTGGAACGACGACGAGCTAAAAGAGCAAGACGTGCCTGCTGATTGGCAGGGGCTTTTGCCGGACAAAATTTAGAAGATACGGAGACGAATTTTTTGAGTCAAAGCGAAACCGAGTTTCCTTTAAAAGTTCAGAAACAGGAAATTATCGAGCCGCCTTCGATGCCCGAATGGGGGCTGAACGCGGTTCGCTTTGCCGGGCGGCAATTATCCCGGCTGTTTTTCCGCATTAAATATATAAATCTGGAAAACATTCCTCAAAACAGACCCGGCGGATTATTGATTTGCGCCAATCACCAGAGTTTTTTCGATCCGTTTTGGATTTGTTTTCCTGTTTACCGGCAAATTCGTTATTTGACTTGGGACGCAGCGACGCGCTGGTTCTTGATCGGCGATTTTATCCGCGCTTTAGGGGCATTTCCGGTCAATCTCGAGTGGGGCGGCAAAGACGCTTTGAAAATGTCTCGCGGCTGGCTTCGGTCGGGCGGAACGCTCGTGATTTTTCCCGAAGGCGAGCGCACTTCTTCGAACGGAAAATTGCTCGAATTTAAAAACGGCGCTCTCCGAATCGCGCTGCAAGCCGGAGTTCCGATTCTGCCCGTCACGATTCGCGGAGGCAACCGGGTTTGGTCGCGGGATATGCGGATGCCGCGTCTCGCCAAAGTCGAAATCGTTTATCATCCGCTGTTCGAGCTTCCGCCGGCACCGGATGGCGTTGATTTAAAAACTCACGCTAAAAACTTAACGGTTAAACTAAAAGAAATTATTGCTTCTGCGCTCCCGCCGGAAAACAGTTAGAGTGATATTTCAATCAAATGCGGCATAAATAAAGCCTCGTACCGACTCTGAGCAGAGAAGCGGGCGAGGCTCAAACATTCTAAGGATGTTTATCTTTGGGAGCAATCTTTTTCTCAGGCGGCGGAGGCGGCATTGCAATTGGCGGCAAACCCTGTTCCGCGCGTTTCCGATTTATCTTTTCCGCCGCCCTTCTTTGCGCTTCCACTTGCCTTTGTATTCTGAGCGCTTTGCGAATCTCTTCGCGCTCTTCCGGCGATATACCCGGAATATCTTCTACGCGAACTTCAGGAATGCGAATTTCAGGCACAAAAACGGTGCCCGGGCGAATTACTTCGTAAACCTGCGCCTTTGCTTTCGGTGAATTCTCAGGGTTCGGTTTAGGCTCTGGCTGTTCCGGTTTGTCCGTTTTTTCGACAATGATCGTCTGAGTATTCGGTTTAGGTTCAGGTTGACGCGGCGGATTAACCTGATTTTTAGTCTGTGGAATCGTCGGCAAAGCAGTTTGAGCTTCCGGTGAAGAAGTTGTTACGACAGCCTGATTAGCATTTTGTTTAACTTCTTCGGTATGCGGTTTTTGACTTTCGTTTTTAATTAGAATTTGTTTTTGCGCCGGTTGCTCATTGACGGAGCGGGCGCTCGGATTATTCATCGCATACCAACCGGCAAAACCGCCGCCAGCCAAAACAGCAATTGCCGCCACAATCCCGATTGGTTTAAAAAACGAACGACTTTTTCGCGCGCCGTTCGGAATGGAATCATTAGCAGCAGGTGATTCAACCGGCACTTTAAATCCTGCGTTTCGTTTAATGTTTTCGGCTTCTTCCAGACTCGTCACCTGCGCGCCGGATTGCGGATTGGTTGTAAACTGCGGTTCTTTGAGATTCGTCCTGCTAAATTTCGTCGCATCCGAATCTTTTCCGTCCGCCAAAAATCCTGTTTCTAGCGGAGCGGTTAAATTAGCGTTATTCACGGTTTGATTCCCGTCTTTCGCTTGCCCGCCCATTATCTGCGTGTTTTGGGTAAACAAGTTTGCCGCAGTCGCGGGCGTCGCGACCGGAGCCGAATAATCAAACTCAGGATTGTTTGCCGCTTCGCTCAAGGCTTCGCGCATTGCCGTCGCTGATTGCGGACGCATTGCGGCGTTGAGCGACATCGTTCGCTGAAGCACGCGCGCGACCGAAATCGGAACTTTGGGGTTTAATTCGTTTGCCAAACGCAAAGTGTCTTCGCTGCCGTTTAAAACCGCCATCGCGCGCGTCAGAGCGTCAACAGGCGCGGTGCCTGTAAATAAGTGGTAAAGCGTCGCGGCGAGCGAATAAAAGTCGCTGCGCGGGTCGGTGCCGGTTCCCTGAATTTGTTCAAGCGGCGCATAGGCGCGCGAATAACCGAAAACGCTTTTGGTTTGCGTTAATTTGGAAACGTCCGTGATGCTGCCTTTCGCCAGACCGAAATCGAGCAGCACAATTTGACCGCGCGGAGTTAATTTTAAATTCTGCGGTTTGATGTCGCGGTGAATAATCGGAATTTTTTGCGAATGCAGGTAATCGAGCGCGTCGAGAAGCTGGTCAGCCCACAATAAAACATCCGCAACTGCAAACGCGCCGCCGTTGCGGTCGAGAATTTCAGATAGATCTTCGCCCGGAATGTACTCCATCACCAGAAACTGCCCGTTTCCTTCTTCAAAATGGTCGGAAACGCGCGGCAGCGCCGGATGGCGCAAGCTGTTTAAAAGCTGCGCTTCGCGTTCAAAAGCGCGGCGCAGAGCGGTGTCGCTGAAAAAAGTTTCTTTGATCGCGACCTGCGAGCCGAAACGTTGATCGGTGGCGGTGAAAACCGCGCCCATTCCGCCCGCGCCGATTTTGTCGTGGATTAAATAACGATTTTGGAGAATTGTTCCGGCTTCAATCATTGGTCGAAGAATCTACAGCCTACAGTTTAACATTTTCCTGCCGAAAAGGTTAAAAGGAAATACGAACAAAAGGGGAAAAGGTTTGCGCGCGTCCGGCATTCCTTTTCCTTTTTTTATTTCAACAAATCGAGTTTTATTTGAAATAAAGGCTCAAACTCCGTTCAACCCGCAGGCTCTCGCCGGAGAGTTTAAATCTCGTCTAACCTGCGCCCAAATTTCCTCGGTTTTCGCGCCGAAATTCCGCCGCCGAACCATCCCGTTAATCGTTCGAACGATGTTAAGGCAATTGCGAACGTGAAGTGATGAATTTATTGGGGCTGAAAAAGTCTCACGGGGCGACGAAATTCAAATTGCTGGTTTCTTCCGTAATGGTTCTCACCATCGCCGCAAATTCGTAGCGTTTGCTGGAAACCGTGAAAATATAGGTTCCGCCGACTTGCACGTCGTCAAAGCGGTAGTAGCCAAAAGTGGTTGTTCTCGCAAATCTGGTGCTGCCGTCCGGGTCTGTCATCACTACGACGGCATTGATAATGCCGCGCCCTGAGCCGGACAGAATTCGCCCGGTTACTGAAACCGAAGCCGCCGTTGGGGCGGAAGCGCGTTCAGTCGAGCCTTTTTCGCAAGCCGCGACGCCGTTATGGTCCGAATCCGTCGGACGCGAAACGCCACGCTGATCAAAACCGCCGCAGCCGTTAACGCCGTTAGGAATGCGGTCAATCAGCGGGCTGCCTGGGTTTGGCAAATAATTCAAGGTTGTTCCGCCGTTAAAACCCAACGCGCCGAGAGACGGATCTATTCCGGTCTCGTCCCCGATGGTGGTCACAAACGTGCCGCCGCCTGTCCTTTCAACCAGGTTATAGCCTTGCGATGTAATGACACCTCTAATATCAGGAGCAAAGCCAAACGTGCCGATGATATTATTGGCGACAACCGAGTTTTTTAGATTGACGACTGACATCCCTGTCCCTAATTGAGCCTCGTTATATATGCCACCGCCTACGCCATCCCCTCCATTACTACTGAGAGCGGAGTTTGCGGCAACGGTGGAGAAGCTAATGTTTATTACCGCATTACCCGATTCGATTGTGATGTTAGAAATCCCGCCCCCAAAGCCAGCCGTATTACCGCTAACGGTGCTGTTGTTCAGATTAAAAACAGCATTAGCAGTTCCAGCGCTGTAATTACCAATGCCGCCTCCATCACTATACTCGGAAGCGATATTGTTAACGATTGCGCTGTTGTTGATGGTGGTTGTAGCCGCCGTATTGGCTGCAATAACGTTGATGCCTCCGCCAAAATCGGTGCTATTCTCGCTAACGGTTGAATTGGTAATATTTAAAGTCCCTTCCTGATTATAAACACCGCCACCTGCATACCATGCGGCATTTTTGACAATGTTGCTGTTAATTATATTAACCGTGCCGGATAATAATGAGATTCCGCCGCCGTATGTCCTGGCTTCCGCAGTTGCAGTGGCTTTGTTACCTATGATGGTGCTGTTCGTCAAAGTAACTGTTCCGAGAATACTTCCAATTCCGCCGCCGAGAGAAGAGGATGATCCGCTCGACGTAACTGTATTGTTGCTGATAGTCGAATTTGTCGCGGTCAGCGTTCCGCCGTAATTTAAAAGAATGCCGCCACCGCCGCCAGGGGATGGAGCGCGATCATTGTTACCTGAGACGGTGTTGTCGGTGACAATCGTATTATTAAGCGCCACAGATGCCGTCCGAGTGCCGGAAAGGGCGATTCCGCCGCCGCCGAACCCGCTGAAGTTGTCGCGGATAACACAATTGTTAAAAGTTACCGCTTGATTAAAATTTTCAACGTTGACGCCGCCGCCTAAACTAACCGCTTCTCTGCCGTTGCGAATGGTGACATCGTTGAGAACCACCGTTATGTTCGGGAAGAGAAATTGCAAAACGCGCTCGGACGCAGTTCCGGGAGCAGCCGCCGCTTGAATAAAAGTAGTACCGGAACCGGCGCCGTTGATGGTAATGTTCGAGTTGATGTCCAAATCGCCGCTCCTATTTGAGTTTTCTTCACCGACAAGCGTATTCGTGTAAATACCGGCTGGCAGTGTGATAATGTCGTCGCCGGCGAGGACGTTTGCTTCGGTGATTGCCGCGCGCAGTGTGCAGATACCGTTGCCGGTTGCAGTTTCGCAAACGCCGTTACCACCCGCCGCGTCCAGCGCGTCGGCGGTTGAATTAACAGTAAATGTAGCGCCGAAAATTGAGACGGAGCCAACAATTGAAAGGCAGACGAGCAGAGCGAGACGCATTATTAACAATAGTTTTTTCATTTTTTGTTTTTCTTATCGAAAGCGGAGGCGAACCGGAATTGCCGGAAAGTTTGAGTTTTCTCGAATAAAATAAAGCTAAAGCGGATAAAAGTAAAGCGAGTCAAAGCCAATCTTTGGTTGCTTCAAGCCACAGCGCCAATCCGCGCCACTCGCCGAATTGTTCGTAATGACGGCGAATTTGTTCGTCAGTCGCCACCGTTCCGTTATTGTGAATTTTGGCAAAACGCATTCGTAGGTAAGAATCGAGCGCCAAACCATCGTATCTGCCGAGCAATTTCAAAAGATTTTCCGCTGCATAATCGCCGCAGCCTTTGACGCTCTTGATTTGTTTTTTCAAATCTTTTGTTGGCAAATCCGACGCGAGCCAGCTTTCGACATCAACCTCTCCGCTTAAAATCTTATTCGCCAATTCGGGAAAATACGGCGCGCGATAACCGGCGCGAATTTCTTCGCGGCAAAATTCAACGGGCATTGCCGCCATTTTTTCGGTCGTCGGAAAACTTTTTCTGCCATTGGCGGTTGTCTCGCCGAGTTTTTCGACCAGATTTGCGACCATTTTTTTTGTCAGCGCCCAAGAACAATTCGTCGTGCAAATTGTCTTGATTAAATCTTCAAAAACAGTAGGCGAGCGCAGCAGCCTGCCCGAAGCGGTTTCGGAGATCCAGCGAAAATGTTTGTCTTTATCCGTCAGCCGGTAAAATTGCGAATAATCTTCGTCGAGCCGCAGGCAATGTCGAAAATCTTTGATAACTTTCCCGGCGATTTTTTCGTCCGCGCCGCCGAAGATTTCAATTTCTAAACCGCCGTCCGCTTCCCGAATCGAAGCCGCGACCGGCGAGGCGTTTTCAACGTCGAAAACTCTCGTCAAAATCCAGTTTTCCTTGTCCAATTCAAACGGCAGCAAATCGTACCAGCCGTGGCTGTAAACCGTTCGGCGAAAGTTGAAATCAGGCGGGGCTGTGATTTTAAAAGTAGAAGTAATTATTTTGTTCATTACACGATAGAATTACGGCTTTCTTGACCTTGTAAAAGCGGGCGTGATACGTTGTTCGCTTGATTAGACTTTAATTTATTTTACCGATTCGGAGCAAAACTTTTGAGCGAAACAGAGCTTCAAAAAACGCCTTTAAATGACGCGCATCGCCGGCTTGGCGGCAAAATGATTGATTTCGGCGGTTGGGATATGCCCGTTCAATATTCCGCCGGAGTGATTGAAGAACATCTGCGAACCAGAACCGCTTGCGGGCTTTTCGACGTTTCGCATATGGGCGAGATTCACGTTGACGGCAAAGACGCGATTTCGTTTGTCAATCATCTGACGACAAACGACGTGACCAAATTAGTTGACGGGCAGGCGCATTATTCGGCTTTGACAAATCCCGAAGGCGGCGTGATTGACGATTTGCTCGTTTATCGCTTTGGCGAAGAAAAGCTCTTTCTCGTCGTCAACGCTTCGACGCAGGACAACGATTGGAATTGGATTTCTTCGCATAAATCCGGTTTTGACGTTGATCTGCGTCACGCTTCCGTTGAATATTGCCAGATTGCGATTCAAGGTCCGCGCGCCGTCGAGATTCTTTCAAAATTCACTGATACGGATTTAAATTCAATCAAGTATTATCATTTTACAAACGGCGAAGTTGACGGCGTGCCTTCGATAATTTCCCGAACCGGATACACGGGCGAAGACGGTTTTGAAGTTTACGCCGATGCCGCCAAAGCCGAACAGCTTTGGAACAAAATGCTCGACGCGGGCGATTACGGCAAGGAAAACGGAATTTTGCCCGCCGGACTCGCCGCGCGTAACACTTTAAGATTGGAAGCCGCGATGTCGCTTTACGGTCACGAGCTGGCGGAAGACATCACGCCGCTGGAAGCCAATTTAGGCTGGATTTGTAAATTAAACAAAGGCGATTTTATCGGGCGCGAGGCGCTGCAAAAACAAAAAGAAGCGGGTTTAAAGCGCAAGCTCGTCGGTTTTGAAATGACGGACAAAGGCATCGGTCGCGACGGTTTTGATATTTTCATCAATGGTAAAAAAGTCGGGCAAGTTACAAGCGGTTCGCCCGCTCCGTTTTTAAAGAAAAACGTCGGTTTGGCATTTGTCCCGACCGAATTTGCCAATGTCGGGCAGGAAATCGAAATTGACGTGCGCGGGCGTCGTTTAAAGGCGCAAATCGTTCCGACGCCGTTTTATAAACGCGAAAAAAAGTAGCAAAATTATGAATCCTCCCGATTTTATCTGTATGAAATGCGGCGGCGCGATGGAGATCGGGACGATTGTAGATCAAACTGCTGGCGGCAAAATGCAGTCGCGCTGGCTTGAAGGCGAACCGAAAGAATCTTTTTGGGCTGGCGGTTTACAGACCGACGGAAAAGAGAAGTATAAAGTTGAAACATATCGCTGCCAGAATTGCGGCTATTTAGAATCGTATGCGATTGAAGTTGATACGCGCAAAAAATCTATTTTTGAATAAAACTATTTTTGAATAACTATGGCAAATGTTCCCGAAAATCTGCGTTACACGAAAGACCACGAATGGGTTTTAATCGAAGGCGACACGGCGACAATCGGAATCACCGATTACGCGCAGGAATCGCTCGGCGATATTGTTTATGTTGACCTGCCGAAAGTCGGCGCGGCTTTTACGGCGCACGAATCAATCGGTTCGGTTGAATCGGTCAAAGCCGTTTCCGACATTTTTACGCCGGTTTCCGGCGAAGTGTTGGAAATAAACGAGGCTTTAAACGACGCGCCCGAATCGGTCAACACAGACGCTTACGGCGAATCCTGGATGGTCAAGTTTCGGTTGACAAATCCGTCGGAACTTGACGAGCTGATGGACGCCGCCGCTTATCAAGAATACTTAGAAGCAAACAGCTAAAAACGTTCGTTGCTCGTTGTTCGTTGTTCTCTGCAAAAGCAATTTACGACGAACAACGAACGACGAACAACGAACAAATGCGTTACATACCAAATTCGGCGGAAGAGCGCGCCGAAATGCTCAAAATTGTCGGGCTTGACTCGGCAAACGATTTATTTCGCTCGATTCCGCAAGATTTACAGCTTAATCGCGAGTTAAACATCACCGAACCGCTTTCCGAACCGGAATTGATCGCCGGGTTGGAAGCAATGGCTGAGGAAAACCGGGGAGCGAAACGCCCCAGCTTTTTGGGCGCGGGCGCATATTCGCATTATTCGCCGACGATTGTTGATTACGTCATTCAGCGCTCGGAGTTTTTTACTTCCTACACGCCTTATCAGCCGGAAATCACGCAAGGCACTTTGCAATACATTTTTGAGTTTCAGACTCTGGTTTGCCAGCTTACCGGAATGGAGGTTGCCAACGCTTCGATGTACGACGGCTCGACTTCGCTGGCGGAAGCGTTTTTGATGGCGCAGCGCGTAACGCGCCGCAACAAAGTCATTGTCCCATCGACCGTTCACCCGGAATACCGCGAAGTCGCCAAAACCTACCTTCAGCACGGCGACGCGCAGGTCGTGACAATCGGATTCGACGCAGAAACGGGGAGAATCAATCTCGAAGATTTAACCGCGCAGCTCGACGATCAAACCGCCGCCGTCGCCGTGCAATCGCCCAACTTTTTCGGCTGCGTCGAAGATTTGCAGGCGCTTGCAGAAGCGGCGCACGCGGTCGGCGCGCTGCTGATTGTCGCTGTGACCGAAGCGATTTCATTCGGGTTGCTCAAAACACCGGGCGAATGCGGCGCGGATATTGTCGTCGCCGAAGGTCAATCGTTCGGCATTCCGGTGTCGTTCGGCGGTCCTTATGTCGGATTGTTTGCGACGCGCGAAAAATACGTTCGACAAATGCCGGGCAGGCTTGCCGGCGTAGCCTACGATAAAAACGGAAAGCGCGGCTTTGTGCTGACGCTCTCGACGCGCGAGCAGCATATTCGCCGCGAAAAAGCGACCTCGAACATTTGTACCAATCAAGGTTTGATTGCGCTCGCCGCCACCGTTTATATGGAAACGATGGGCAAAAAAGGCTTGCAGGAAGTCGCCGTCCAAAACGCGCAAAAAGCGGCTTATGCGGCAAAAAGAATCGCTGAGATCAAAGGCTTTTCGCTTGCTTTTACCGCGCCGCGTTTTAACGAATTTGTCGTTCGCGCTTCGGGCAATGCTGCCGAATTGCTGGAAAAACTCTGCACCGAAAAGGGAATTGTCGGCGGACTCTCGCTCTCTCGTTATTACCCGGAAAATCCGAACGATTTTCTCGTTTGCGTGACCGAAACAAACTCGCGCAAACAAATTGACGATTTAGTTGAAGGCTTAAAGAGCATTTCAGCGTAATTAAAATAAGGAGTCCTTTGCCGAAAGGAGCAAATTATGTTTGTCGAAGAAGCTCGCACTCGTGATTTCGACCGGCGAAAATTCTTGTCCGCTGTTGGCAAAGGACTCGGCGCAATGGCTGTTTCTTCGTCAGTCGTTGCTTCGCTATTTGAAAATCTGCAAGCCGCAACTAAGGGAGTCGCGCATTTGACGCCGGGGCAAGCCGCAACGGACGAAGATTTCTGGTCGCACATTCAGCAATCCTTTTCGGTCACGCGGGGAATTATTAATTTAAACAACGGCGGCGTTTCTCCAAGCCCGCGAATTGTCACCGAAGCGCTGGTTCGTTACATCTGGCAGCAGGAAGACGCGACGGCTTATACGATGTGGCAGATTTTAGAGCCGCAATCGGAAACGATTCGCACCGGATTAGCTGAGATTTTCGGCTGCGACCGCGAAGAAATCGCCATTACGCGGAACGCATCGGAATCGCTCGAAATCTTGTTGATGGGTTTGGATTTAAAATCCGGCGACGAGATTTTGACGACGACGCAGGATTATCCGCGAATGCTGACGACTTTGCGACAGCGCGAATTGCGTGAAGGTTTAAAGCTTAAGCTGATTCAGATTCCGATTGCCCCGAAAGACGTTAACGAAATCGCCGTCGCCTTTGAAAAAGCCGTTTCGCCAAAAACAAAGCTGATTTTAATCGCGCACCAGATAAATTTGACCGGGCAGATCAATCCCGTCAAAACCGTCTGCGAAATGGCGCGTCGGCGCGGAATTGAAACAATCGTTGACGGCGCGCATTCGTTCGCGCAATTTGATTTTAAACAAGCCGATTTGGGCTGCGATTATTTCGGAACTTCCCTGCACAAATGGCTTTATGCGCCGAAAGGCAGCGGAATGCTTTATGTCAGAAAAGAGAAAATTCCGAAAGTCTGGGCGCTGATGGCGGCGGAAAACAAAAATGCCGCCGATATTCGCAAATTTGAAGAAATCGGGACGCATTCCGCCGCGCCGCGTCTGGCAATCGGCGAAGCGATTTTGTTTCACAACGCCATCGGCGGAAAACGCAAAGAGGCGCGTCTGCGCTATCTTTCGCGTTATTGGATGAACCGTTTGAAAAACGTTCCCGGCGTTAAATTCAACACATCGTTTGACGATAAGCAATCGTGTGCGATTGCAAATTTCCAAATCGGCAATTTAGACCCCGGCGCGGTTGGCAGTTATTTAATGGCGAATCACAAAATATTTACGACGCCGAT
Organism: Pyrinomonadaceae bacterium; assembly: GCA_036388995.1. GTDB lineage: Bacteria > Acidobacteriota > Blastocatellia > Pyrinomonadales > Pyrinomonadaceae > JALZCH01. The sequence continues at coordinate 15,824 of DASVQU010000122.1, forward strand.
TGTTCACGAAGAGTTTAAAGGCATTCGCATTACGCCAAATGTTTACACAACGCTGTGGGAGCTTGATCGTTTTGCCGAAATCGTTGAACAAATTGCCCGGAAAGGATTGCCGAAAGTTTAAAAATGGAAAAGGTATTTGAAAAAACATTTCACGTCGGCTGGGCAAATGTGGATTTTAACGGGCATTTGGGCAACACTTCGTATCTTAATCTGGCGGTTGATGTTCGGATGTTTTTCTTTGCCGAAAACGGTTTTCCGATTCAGGAGTTTCAACGTCAGCATTTTGGTCCGGTTATACTTAAAGATGAAATTTCATATTTTAAGGAGATGTACATGCTCGATAAAATCAGAATTACATTTCTGGGCGCGGGAATCAGCGAGGACGCATCGAAATTTAGAATCCGCAACGAATTTTTCCGAGAGGACGGCAAGCTCGCCGCAAGATTAACTACAACAGGCGGCTGGCTCAGTTTGGAAACCCGAAAGCTTATCGTCCCGCCGCAGAATTTGGCTGACGTAATGAAAAGTTTAGCCAGAACCGATGATTTT
>DASVQU010000123.1:0-5655 GCA_036388995.1 Pyrinomonadaceae bacterium
GCATAGCGACTTGTCTCATCACATCAATCCGGTTTTCAGCTTCCCGCGCTTTGATAAAATATGATTCTGAAAGCTCTTTTTGTCCGGTTTCAGCCAAATGATTGCCCAGATGCTTGAGCAACATCATATTTTCTTCCATCACGCGCACCGCGTTCCAGATCGAATCTTCGACGTTTTCGGTGAGAGTCGTCAGCAAACTGTCGGCTGAAAAAGCGTGTCCCGTGTGGCAGCGAAAGCGGACGAGCTTGCCGTCTTTTAATTTCAATAAAACGCCGTGACAATCCGGGCAGGTAAACGGCGATAAATCGCCTAAATTGAAAACGCCTCGTTCATATGCATTGTCTTCGGATGCGATGTCAATCTCGATTTTTACCTTTTCATTCTCGTTCATATCAATTTGTATGTTTTCACCAGCCGATTCATTTACCAAATGAGCTAAGATTCCGGCAATTTCCTCGACCGGCGCGCAGAAATCAACCTTCACCTCGCGCATCGCGCTTTTCGGCATCGAAGGAAACTCGGCATCGAGCGGGTCTTGCACGATTGCCGTGCCACCGCGATATTTAATAGTCCATAAACCGGCGGTTCCATCGTCGAGCGCGCCCGAAAGCACAACGCCGACGACGCGCGAGCCGAAATTGTAAGCGGCGGAACGAAACAACGGGTCAACCGCCGGTCGAAAACGGTTTTCTTTCGGACCTCTCGTCACGCGAATCCGATCATTTTCAAGCAAAAGATGAAAATCGGGCGGCGCGACGTAAATTTGTCCGGTTTTAATCGCCTCGCCGTCAACGGCTTGTTTAGCGGGAAGTTTTCCGGCTTTTTGGAGAGCATAAGGCAAGACGCTTTCGCGGATCTCCGGCGACATATGCCAGACTACAAAAACGGATGCCGGCAAATTTGCCGGCAGACCGCTTACTAAAATTTTCAGAGCCTCATAACCGCCCGCCGAAGCACCGATGACGATAATATCCCGTTTAGCCATTGATTAGTTGTTAATGGAAAACATTCGGCTTGTCAAATCGCAGACGACCGAAAGGAACGAGTAGAATCAACAAACCGTTTGGCTCGTTTGCGGCGTTAACTGCGCTTTTTAGTTCTCCTCTTTTCAAGAGTTTCGACTTTCGGTTTCTGTCCGACATTATCTTCGCAAGGAGGGCAGGTTACAACCTTTGAATGGTTATTCTTTACTGATTGCAAAGTTTGTTCGTCAACTTGCGCCCATTCTCCACCGCTCTCGCTAACTCTTTCACAGCGGGCGCAAATCACTTGTGATTTGCGCCATTTACTGATGTCCGAAACCACGCCGCGCAATCTGGTGACACGCTGCTGCGTAGTTCTTTGAATGTTTTGGCGGCGTTCCATTTCCGCCGCAAATTTCAAGTTTGCAGTTTCGAGTCGCTCGTTCAATTGCTGCAATTCGAGAATTGAAACATATTGATTGTAAGCCCGCCTAATCGTGCCGTAACATTCGCAGGCAGCTTTTTCGAGCCGCTCACGGTCGCAAATCGTAATCGTGCCGCGGCGGTATTCAATTAATCCTGCATCTTTCAGATTAATCGCGGCAAGCGTAATGCCCGGACGATGCACGCCGAGCATTTGCGCCATTCCGTCCTGCGTAATTTGCTGCTCATTGCCGTCAATGCGGTCGCTCAGCATCAACAGCCAGCGAGCCATTCGCGCATTAACCGTGTGATGTTTGTTGCAGGCTCCGCCTTGCGCGACCTGCTCGAAGAAAGCGAAAATATAACTCAATGACAACTGCCGCAAAATCGAGTTTGTTTCAAAAGCCTCGCGGAATTTATCGCTCGGAATTCTCAGACATTCTCCGGTTGTTTGAACCGTAGCCTCGCGCGGAGTCGTCATCGAAGAAAGCGCCGGTGCACCGCCGAGAAGCCCTTCATTTCCGATAATCCCGTTTTCGATGCTCGTTCCGTCGTCAAAAACCGTTACGGTCGAAATAATGCAGTCTTCGGGGAAATAAACGTATTTTATAGGTTCGTTCGGTTGGTAAATAACCTCGCCGTGCTTTAATTTAACTGATTTTAAATCCGGTTTGATTTTTTCAAATTCATTAAATGGTAGTGAGTTTAAAATCCGGTTTCTCGCCTGACTTCTTGTTATTGTGACGGGAGATGCAAGCATTTAATTACTCCTTAGCTCATTATTGCCCCTGGCGCGTGCTGACATAATATAATTCTGTTCTGTATCGTTTGCAACGGAAAACAAATACGTCTTTTGTTTTATATCGAACAATTTAACACGAATATTATATTGATTCGGTATTGTTTGATACATACGAGCAGGTCTCTGCTTTGTAAAATCGCAATATATTTTGTTAACCGGTGGTCTTTATGCGTAAGCTGCCATTGCGCCGGTGACTTTTCGACCTTTGGGTTTTTTGGAAGTGAGAAAGCATTAATCGGAATTGGAAAGCAAACTTTAGCCCTTTTTTCCTGTTTGTTTTGCCCTCGCCGCTTAATGCTTTTTCTTTTTTTGTATAAAAATCCCTTTGTTTGAACTTAATTATGAGAATTGAAAACATACGGACAATCGCCGGAGCAAATGTTTACAGCCATCAGCCGGTTATTTTAATGCGACTCAACCTGGAAGACTTAACCGAAAAAGAAAGTCGGGAATTTTCAGGTTTTAACGAACGCTTGATCGAATTGCTGCCCGGATTTGCCGAGCATTTTTGCAGCAAAGGTTACGAGGGTGGTTTCGTCGAACGCCTTAAGGAAGGAACTTATTTCGGTCACATCGTCGAGCACGTTGCGATTGAGTTAATGACGCTCGCCGGAATCGGCTCTAATCACGGCAAAACTCGCTATGCCGGAGCGCCCGGTGTTTACAACGTCGTCGTTGAGTACAAAGCCGAAGAAGCGACGAAATATCTGTTGAAAATGGCGGTTGCGCTGGTTGCTGCCCTCCTTAAAGGCGAAACTTTTTTGATTGAAGACAAAATCGAAGAAGCCAAACAAATCGCCGCCGATTACGAGCTTGGACCGAGCGCGCGGGCGATTGTTGACGCCGCCGAGGAACGCGGAATTCCGTGGTCGCGCGAAAACGAATACAGTCTCGTTCAGCTCGGTTATGGGAAAAATCTGCATTTCGTTCAATCGGCAATGACCGATGAAACGAGCAACATCGCCGTTGAAATGGCGGGCGATAAAGACGAAACCAAACAGCGGCTCGATAAATTCTCGATTCCCGTGCCGCGCGGAGAAATCGTAGTAAATGAAGACGAAGCCCTCGCGGCCCTCGAATATCTCGGCGCGCCGGTCGTCGTCAAACCTTTAAGCGGTCGGCAAGGCAAAGGCGTGTCACTTAATCTCACCGAACCGCAGGAAGTGATAGACGCTTTGCACATCGCCCAGGAATATTCGCGCGAAGTTCTCGTTGAAGAGCTTTTTCAGGGGCGCAATTACCGCGTTTTAGTCATCAACGGAAAAATGATTGCCGCGAGCGAAAGAGTTCCCTGCCACGTTCTCGGGGACGGCAAACACACTGTCGCCGAATTGATTGACCTCGAAAATAAAAACCCTTTGCGCGGCGAAGGTCATGAGAAACCTTTGACTAAAATCAAAATTGACCCGATTTTGCTCAAAGCGATGCGCAAAGAAGGCTGGCAGACGACGGACGTTCCCGAAGCCGGAGAACGAGTAAACCTATGCGCCGGAATGAATCTTTCAACGGGCGGAACCGCTGAAGATGTCACGGACGAAGTTCACCCGACAATCAAAAGTCTCTGCGAGCGCGCCGCGCGAGTTATCAATCTCGACATTTGCGGCGTTGACCTCGTGATTGAAGACATAGCTGCACCGATGCCGAAAGAAAAAGGCGGAGTTATTGAACTAAACGCAGCACCGGGACTTCGGATGCACGTCCACCCGTCAAAAGGTACGCCGCGCGATGTCGGCGGCGCAATCATCGAAATGCTTTATCCGCAGGGGAAAAGCCCCAGAATTCCGATCATTACAATCACCGGAACTAACGGTAAAACCACCGTCACGAGAATGATTGCCCATGTTTTGCAGGAGCAAAATCTTATGGTCGGAATGACGACGACCGACGGAATTTACCTCAACGGCGAGATGATTGTCGAAGGCGACACGACCGGACCTGTTTCGGCGAAAACCGTTTTGGGCGATAAAGCCGTCGAGGTCGCCGTTTTGGAAACTGCGCGCGGCGGAATCGTCAAACGCGGACTCGGTTACGATTGGTCTGATGTTTCCGTAATGACAAACATCAGCGCCGATCATTTAGGGCAGGACGGAATCGAATCCGTCGAAGATTTGCTTTGGATAAAATCGCTCATCGCCGAAAGAGTCAAAAAAGGCGGAACGCTCATTTTAAACGCTGAGGATGAATTGCTCGCCAAATTACCCGAAAAGAAAGCAATCAAACGAGTCGAAAAACAAATCGTTTTCTTCTCAATGAATGAACAAAATCCGGTTTTGCAAAAACATCTGTCAGAAGGCAAAACCGCTTATTTTGTGCGCGAAAACCAAATTATCGAAGCGCGAAACGGTGATTTTCGCCCTGTCGCAGACGTTTTAAAAATTCCGGCGACAATGAACGGAACAGCCGAATTCCAAGTTGCCAATGTGATGTCGGCGATGGCGGCTTGTCGCGCTTATGGCATGGAAAGCGAACTAATCGCCGAATCGCTTGCCCGTTTTCAAGCCGACGCCAATAATCCGGGCAGAACAAATCTCTATAAAGTCGGCACGGGTTACGTTCTGATTGATTACGGTCACAATCCCGAAGCGTTTGCTGCTGTTTGCCGGATGGCGGCGAATTGGCGCGGCAAAACCGTGACCGGAATCATCGGTGTTCCGGGCGACCGCGATAATTCGGTAGCTGAAGAAGCCGGACGAGTCGCCGCGCGCGGTTTTCATCGAATTATTATCAAAGAAGATCACGACACACGCGGTCGCAAACGCGGCGAAATCGCCAATCTGTTGTGCCAAATTGTCAGTCAGGAATCGCCTGACCGTCATTGTTCGATTGTTTACGATGAAGTCGAAGCATTCGAGCAAGAGCTAAAAGAAATCAAAGAAAATCAGGTCATCGTGCTTTTTTACGACAAGCTCGAGCCGGTTTTGGAAGTTTTGCAGAAGTATGAAGCCGCGCCGGTTTTAAATTTTGAAGAAACTGCCGCGCAAGCTACAAATTAAGATTATTTTCAACGCCGAGACGCAGAGACGCCGAGGGAAAAACAGAGATGATTTTTGCGAAAAGTTCAAGATTATTTTCCTCTTATTAAAAACTCAGCGTCTCGGCGTTTCAATTCACCTTTTGCTTAAATGGACATTAATTTATGTTGACTCTTATCGAAAACGGCGAGATTTATGCGCCGGAAAAGCGCGGTGAAAACTCAGTTTTAATCGCCGCCGGAAAAATTCTCAAAATCGGACGCCTTGATCGTCAGGCTCTCGAAACTCTGCACGTTTCAATTGATGTGATTGACGCTTCTGATTGCGTCGTCGTTCCGGGTTTGATTGACCCGCACGAACATCTGCTCGGCGGCAGCGGCGAAGAAGGCTTTGCATCGCAAACGCCCGCAATTACAGCGACCGAATTAATTACAGCCGGAATTACGACCGTCGTTGGCTGTCTCGGCGTGGACACGACGATGAAAACGCTGCCCGG
>DASVQU010000124.1:0-3129 GCA_036388995.1 Pyrinomonadaceae bacterium
TGTGGAGCTAACAGCCAAGTATTTTCGGCGCATAGAAAAGGTGATTTTAAAGTGTCTCATAGATCGAAAATGTTGAAGAGTTTTGGGATTTTGGTTATGAGACGACTGATGAGACAAAATGCTTAAATGGCTATACCCTAAAAATCAATGCTAAATATAATTCAATCAACAAATAAACTGTCTCAAAAAGGTATGATTTATGAGACACTTTTTAGTTTGTTTTTACTGTTTCAAAAACGGGCGTTTTTGAGACTAATTGAAAGCCGCTGTTTTGCCCTCGCATACCTCGAATTGTTCGTTGCGTGTCATCAGCGAACAGCTTGTTCATACCAATCCTTCCAAAAAGATTTCTTTCGCCAAGTCAAACGAATGAAGATTGGATGCGTCAGCAAGAATGTTTTCCAAAGACTCATCTTGTCGAATCTTCGAGCAGAAGTTGTTACTTTCGGATGTTCGACGAAGTGCAGATAAGCCTTATTTCGCTTGGCAAATTTGGAAAGCCGCCAGTAGAATTCAATATCTTCGCCCATAAAAATAGTTTGGTCGTATCCTTCGAGTTTCTCAAAAACAGATTTGCGGCAGAACTGTGCTGCGCCTTGTGCCATATTGAAAAACTTTCCCCAGAACTTCCAGCCCGCTAGATAAAATTTCATCCACTTGCGCCGAAAACCTTTATATTCAACAGCCACTGCCCCGCCAAAGCATTTTTCATCTTCAATTACGGCGGTAATCTTTTGGAAAAGTATTTCTGGAACAACCGTATCAGCGTCAATGAAAATCAAAACATCGCCGGTTGAGTTTTTCGCTCCGGTGTTCCTGACTTTGCCAATGTTATGTTCTTTTTCCAGAAACACTTTTGCTCCGAAAGATTCCGCGATTTGTTTCGTTTTATCCTGACTGTCATTGTCAACCACGATAATCTCAGAAGGAAGCACAATGATAGATAAAGCCTTACCGATTCGCCCAAGCGTTTCCGGCAAGGCTAGTTCTTCATTGAAAGCGGGAATGATGACTGAAACTTTCATCATAACGAATTTGGTCGCTGGCGAATCGAAAGCACCGAGCTAGTTATTATGCCGCAAAGTTATGACATAAAACCCAAATAAGAGCAATTTGCCGCAAACCTTGTTCCAAAAAGGGGCGTTTTTGAGACACATCTTAGTTCAGCATCACATTATTAGAACATTACCGAAAGGCGGCGCTTGATATAAGCGCCGCCTTTCTTGTTGTAGTTTATATTCTTACCAAATTTGGCAATTTTCTTCGCGCACCATTGCGTCGCCCGCTTTGCATCCGAAGGCTTGCGCAAATTGCGGGAGATTTGCTAAAGGTCCGTTGACGCGCCAACGCGGTAAAGCGTGCGGATCGCCGAGAACCTGCGAACGTGTGGCTTCGTCTGTAGCTTTCGCCGCCCAAACCTGCGCCCAGCCCAAGAAAAATCGCTGTTCGGGAGTAAATCCGTCAATGTTTGCGGGACGTGACTTGTTGCCTCCGAGCGATTTCTGGAATGCGTAATAAGCCATCGTTAAACCGCCGAGGTCAGCGATGTTTTCGCCCAAAGTTAATCTGCCGTTCATTTTTAAACCCGGCAAAACTTCATAACTCGCAAATTGATTGGCGACGCAGTTTGCTTTTTCCTCAAAACGCTGGCGATCTTCCGCCGTCCACCACATTTTGAAATTTCCTTCGGCGTCGAATTTGCTGCCCTGATCGTCGAAACCGTGTGTGACTTCGTGACCGATGACCGCGCCGATTGCGCCGTAGTTAATAGCGTCATCAGCCGCGAAATTGAAAAACGGCGGCTGTAAGATTCCGGCTGGAAATGTAATGTCATTGTTGACTGACGAATAAGAAGCGTTAACTGTCGGCGGATTATAGCCCCAACGTCCGCGGTCAACCGGATTTCCGATGTCGCGCACGTTGCGGTTGATTTCAAATCCGCTTCCGCGCACAGTGTTTTCAAAAAAAGATTTACGGTCAATCGCCAAACCCTGATAACCGCGCAGCTTGTCCGGGTAACCTATTTTGCGTTTAAACGTCGAGAGCTTTACCATGGCTTGCTGCTTTGTTTCAGGACTCATCCAATCGAGCTGCTGGATTCGTTCGCGGAAAGCGGCAATCAGATTGTCAATCATCTGGTTCATCCGCGCTTTCGCTTCGGGCGTGAATGTGCGTTTGACAAATTCCTGTCCGAGCGCTTCGCCGACGTAATTATCGGTCGCGGCGATACAGCGCCGCCAGCGCGGTTGCTGTTCTTTCGCTCCGGTCAGAGTTCTGCCGAAGAAATTAAAGTTTTCGTCAACAAAGCGTTTGGAAATGCGCGGAGCGGCGCTGTTTAAAACCATCCAGCGCAAATACGTTTTCCAATCTTCGATGGAAACGTCAACCATCATCTTATTTACTTCGCGGAAAAAATCGGGCTGGGCAATGTTGATTTCAGCGAAAGCGGGCGTGCCTCGCGTTGTAAAATATGCGTCCCAACCGATGTTCGGTGTGATTTCCTTTGCCTGGGCAACAGGCATTTTGCTGTAGCGATTTTCCGGGTTGCGCATCTCAACGGGAGTTTTCGAGGCGTTTGCCAGACGGGTTTGAATCCGCAGCACCGTGCCGGCATTTGCTGCGGCTTTTTCCGGCGTATCGCCCAGCAGCTTGAACATATTTGTCATATGTTCGACGAATTTCGTCCGAATTTCCTGCGATTTTGCATCATCTTTCGTGTAGTAATCGCGGTTCGGCAAGCTCAATCCGCCCTGCCCGGTATTTACGATATACATTGAGCTGTTTTTGATGTCGGGACCCGCGCCGAAACCGAACACTGCGGGAAAACCGTTTTGATGAAGCGTTGCTATCGTTTTGATCAAATCCTGTGAATTTCGGGTTTTGTCTATCAGCGAAAAATACGGCTGGAGCGGTTTCGCGTCGGCTTTTTCAATCGCCGCTTCGTCCATACAAGCCGAGTAAAAATCGCCGATAAGCTGTGAGTCAGAGCCGCGAGCGGCTTTAGAATCTTTAGCTGCCGCTTCGAGAACTTCGCGCATAATATCGCGGTTGCGGTCTAAAAGAATGTCAAAGCTGCCGAAACGTGATTTGTCGGCGGGAATTTCGGTTGTTTTCATCCAATTTCCGTTG
>DASVQU010000125.1:0-9013 GCA_036388995.1 Pyrinomonadaceae bacterium
ACTCTCCCATACGGAATCACGGGCAGTATGGAAGCGTATCCGGGCGCGTTTCAAATCAGCGAAGCGGCGTATCGCCCGTTTGTCAAACAAATTCTCGAAGGTCTGGCGAAAAACGGTTTTCGCAACATCATCATTATAAACGGACACGGCGGCGGGCAAACCGCAGTTTTGCAATCGGTCGCAGCAGAGGTCGCGGCGGAAAAAAAGGTGCGAACTCTGGTCGTTAACTGGTGGTCGTTTGCTTCGGACGTGACTAAAGAAGTTTTCGGCGAAGACGGCGGACACGCCGGCTGGAATGAAACCGCTTATATTCAAGCAATTGATCCGACGCTGGTTCACTCCCAACGCTATAAAGATGATTTGGCGACGCCTTATCCGGCAGCCGGAACCTGGTCTGCCGTTCCATTTCCATCGTCAATCGGGCTTTATCAAAAAGGGCAGGGCTATCCGAAATTCGATCAGAAAAAAGCCGACGAATATTTTACGAAAGTTAATGACAAAGTGGCGAATTTGATTTTAGAACTCGTTCGCAAATGGGATTCGGCTGGTTTATAAGAATATTAAAATTAGGTTCTGAGAGCCTGAAATTGGTTTAAACATAAAAGGCAGGAAAATTTTCCTGCCTTTTATGTTTAAGTCGAAAGTTTTTCTTCGATGGCAAATGACCAATCTACGGTCTTTGGTCGTGAAGAACCACAATCTCTTTTGTTGCAACTGCGGTTTGTCCCGATGCGTCGGTGATTGTTGCGGTGACGAGATAACGGCGACCATCCCGGTCGTCTCCTTCGCGGCGTGCTTCGACTTTAAGAACTTCAGTCCACGAAGCCGAATTGCCGGAGAGAGTTCGCGTCGGAATTGAAAGCGATGTTCCGTATTCATCGGTTACAACATAGCTGACCTGAGCCAGACCTGAAACTGCATCGGAACCGCTGCCGCGAATTTCCACGTCAACCATTTGTCCGTTTGGCGGGAAGATTCTGTCAGGCTTCGCTGTAATGTTGATCTTCGGCGCGGTTTTATCGAGTTTGACGATTAAGTTTTTCGCCTGCTCGACGTTTCCCGCCTGGTCAGTCGAGCGATAAAGAATAGTTGTTACGCCTTCGCTGTTGACAACAAAGCTGCTGGCGTAAGGCTGCCACGATGCGCCCGCGTCGGTTGAATATTCAGTCGCTGTAACTCCTGATAAATCGTCTGTCGCAGACAAAGTAATCGTGACATTGCTCGTGTACCAGCCGTTTGTGCCGTTTGGCGTAGCCGGACTAAGTGCAGCAGCAGTTTCCGGCGCAATAGTGTCTTCTGCGGTCTCAACGTTTGCGACCTCACCTGCCCGGACTTCAAACGGTAAGGAGTAAAGAGTTTTATTGCCCAGCCGGACGACGCTGCGATATGTTCCCGGCGCGAGATTTAACGCGCCCCAGAAACCGCTCCCGTCGGTTTTCACCGTTCTTGGCTGGCTTCTGTCGGTGGGTTCAATTGTTACAGTTGCGCCGTCTAAAGCATTTCCGCTCGAATCAAGCGAAATTCCCATTGCGTAACCTATCGTCGGCTCCGACTTCCAAGGCATATCAGGCGTTGAAAAAGGCTTATTGGGCGTTGGAACAATTGGCGGAAAAAGCGGTGCGAGAGCTGAGTTTTCAAAACGTACTGCGCCGTTTGCGCTCGCGCCGGTTCGCAAAGCGGCGAAGAAGTCGTTATTCGTGCGTTTCGGTGTTGTTTGATTCGCCGTTGGGAAGGAAAAGGGATTGTTTGTAACGGCTGCGCTTGTACTGTTGGTTGATAAATTTCCAGGAATCGTATTTCCGAGCGCGTAAAAAATCACTCCGTCTGACGCCGTATTTCCAGAATTATAGGGCGGACGAGCGAGCGCGCGGCGGGCTTGCAGCAGCGAGCCTTCAATGCCGTTCAAGTAAACTCCCAGACCGGGCATCGAATGACGATTATTGTCTTGAGCTAACGTCTTTGTGAAAGCTAGCCAATCATCGTATTGTGCGCGAATGTTATTGTTGGCTGCAAAAAGATGCTCCTGCTTGTAGATCATCGGAGAAATAATATCCAGGATTCCTTCACGCGCCCATGCACGCCAGTCTTGAAATACTCGATAATGAGCTTCGGTTTTTTCCCAGCCTCCGCTTCCGGTCGGACCCGTCCAAAAGCAAATCAATGCAGCCGAAACTTTAATGGTCGGCTTAATCGCTGTTGCATTAAGGTAAATGCGCCGCACGACGTTTGTGACCTGCTCGCGCCGCCAATCGTTCCATTTTGGATCGTTGGTTTTCGGATACCCGACATCAGCGGCAGTAATATAGCGCGGCGCGGCGACTGTATTCACGTTTGTGCCGATGTCGCTGGTTGTGTAATAGGCAGCTTGATCTCCGTAACGAGCTTTGAAACGCTGGACGCTTGTTTCGTTGTAGCCGATGTTGATGCCGAGAGGCTGACCCACAGGACGATCAATCGGTGCCTCCGGGTAACGAATGCGGTCGAGATGCAATCCGTCGAGATCATATTTTTTGACCAGATGCGTTAAAACATCAACCGTGTATGCGGCAGCTTCGGGATGTCCGAGATCAACATACCATTCGCCTTGAGCGGTTTGGCGATAACCATTAAACGTGGTTCCGTCAAGGTTGTGAGGCAGCGCACGCGTTGACCATTGACGCGGGTCATCTTTCGGGTACAGCGCGCCTGCCGCTTTGTCCCAAAAATGTTCGTTAAAAACGTGTTTTGAATCTTTCGGTAAACCCGTAAGCGTCGGATGCGCGTTGTAGATTGAGCCGACAATAACAAAAGCGTGAACTTCAATTCCGCGTTCGTGCGCGCGTTCGATCAGATATTTGAGCGGATCAATCGTCCAATTTCCCGCTGCGTCAGGTTCGCCCACGCCTGTAACTTGCGTCAGCGGCTCTTTTGTCTCCAAATACCACGAATCGCCGCGTCGGCGAACCTGAGCGAAAATCGCATTGGCATTCGACTGAACCGCCGAGTCAACGAGCCTGTCAATCTCGGTTCGCGTCCCCATCTGGGTGTTAAACGTCTCCGCCCAGTAAGCGCGGTATTCTTTAGTCGGTGTCTGCGCTGTTGAAACATTTGAAAAACAAAGCGTTGTTAAAAACAACATAGCAACGGCAATGCTTTTCTCTAATATGTGCGGAAAGGAATAATGTTTTTTCATTTTTTTCGCTTCTTTATTGAATGGCTCTGATTTACTGAAAGGTTCTAATATTTTTACTCTGAGACGAATTTTTTGTCAACAAAAAACACTTATATTAAATCCATTTAGCTTAAGTTATTTCTATAGCTCGACATTATTAATTGAATTATGTTTGAAGCGGTTTCCGGGAAAACAACCAAATAAAAAGGCGAGTGTAAATCTTGCCTTTCAAGAATTATGCCTGGGTTTCTATTTTTGTGGGGAAGGGACGTTGCCTAAGTATTTTTCAAACCAATCAAGATTCGCCTGAATTGCGGCGAGCTGCATTTCCAATTACGATTAGAGAAAATTGTTTTACAGATTGTCAGGACAAAAATCAACCGATTTCAAGCAAATGTGAATTTGACTCTTACTGCGGCGGAGTTGGCTGACGATTTTGGCGCAGAATGTCTTCGGTGCGCCGGCGACGAAGCTCTTCCTTTTCCCCTTCGCTCATTTCACGGCGATTTCGGCGTTCTTCACGGCGTTGAATGCGTTGTTGTCTTTCAGCGGTTTCGCCGGTCATTACTCTTTCGATACTCGATACCGCAGGCTGTTCGACCGGGCGAGGAGTGGTCGTGCGGCGCGGAGTGGGTGCCGGGACTGAATGCGGCTGCACGGTTCGATTTTGAGTGCGTTCGGGCTTATCAGGCTTAGCGACTTCAGGCGCAGGCAAATGGTCGGGAATTTTTGGTGTTTCGGCTACTGTTTCTTTTGTCTTTGGAGCTTGTTTCGATTGCGGCGTTTTTTCTTTCTCCAAAATAGGCGCGGGCGACAATTCGGGTGTAGGCAAAACGGAAACGCTCGGTGATTGCTTTGTCTCGGCGTTTAAAACAGGACTCGGCTCCGAAACGGTGGGAGCTTGATTCGATTCGCTTGATGATTTCGCTCCGCTCGTGACATACCAGATTGCCGAAACGCCGCCGAATAATATCATCGCCCAAACCGCAGCTTTCAAAAACGAATTGCGCGGCGAGCCTGATCGAGTTGCAGTGTTTACGGCAACGGGCGCAGGCGAAACTTTCGGAGCTTGAGACGGAGTTCTAACAACCGGAATTCTCACTTGAACTCCGCCATTTTGCGTTTCCGGCGAATTTTGAGCCTCGGCGTCGGCGGCAAACGAAGCCAGAGCCGGGAAATTTTCAGTTTCGGCGGAACCAAGCGCCTGATCGGCGGAAGCGGCGAGCGTGGCTGCTTGTTCGGGCAGCGCTTCTGCGTCTAAAGTCGCTTCCGTATTAATCGCAAATTTTAATGCTTTCCGCATTGCATCTGCCGAGATGAAACGACGTTCGGCGTTCAGAGCAAGAGCCGTTTGTAAAACCTGCGCAACCGGAAGCGAAACTTCCGGGTTGATTTCGCTGGCAAGCTGAAGCGGATCGTGTCTTCCGGCAATGATTGCCGAAGCGCGCGCAAGAACATCAATCGGCGGTTTGCCCGTTAAAAGATGATAAGCGGTCGCTCCGAGCGAAAAAATGTCCGAGCGTGCATCGGTTCCCGTGCCTTGAATTTGTTCGAGCGGGGAATAAGTGCGCGAATACCCGAAAACGCTTTTCATTCCCAAATGATCCGCCGGATTTAATTTCGCCAAACCGAAATCGAGCAGAACGATGTTGCCGCGCGTTGTGAGCTTTAAATTATTCGGTTTAATATCGCGGTGAATAATCGGTTCTTCTTGAGAATGCAGATAATCCAGCCCGTCGAGCAATTCATCAATCCAGTGCAAAACCGTTGGCACCGGAAATGCGCCCTCGCGTTTCAAAATCTCCGACAAATCCTCGCCTTCGATAAATTCCATGACGAGAAAATACCCGCTGTTCTCAGTAAAATAATCGGAAACGTGTGGCAAAATCGGGTGATGCAGGCTGTTCAGCAAACGCGCTTCAAGCTCGAACGCTTCGCCTAAATCGGCTTCTTTGTAAAATGTTTCTTTAATGGCGACGCGGCTGCCGAATCTTTGGTCAACAGCCGCGTAAACCGCGCCCATTCCGCCTTTGCCGATTTGCGTTTCAATTAAATAGCGGTTCTGTAAAAGTGTTCCGGTTTCAAGCATTTATTTATCCGTTATGCAATGGCAATTTTGATGCCAAACCGTGTGTCGCCGTTGATAAGAAAAAAGAAAAGCGTAAACACTCGGATTTACGCTTTTCTTTTTTATCTTTTATAAAGAATTTGATTATTTACGCTTGTATTTGTCGAACCATTGTCGCAAATAGAGTATTTGAGACAAACGATTTGACGGGTGACGCAGACCGAGAGCGTTAAAGCCGTGATATTCGTCGTTTAAGCGAACCATCGCGGTTGGAACTTTGCGCATTTTCAGCGCGCGGTAATACTGTTCGGTTTGTTCCATAGGTGTACGCAAATCCAACTCTCCAGTCAACAGCATCGTCGGGGTTTTGACATTTCCGACATAAGTTATCGGCGAGCGGCGCAGATGTTCCGCCGGGTCTTCCCACGGAAGTTTTTTGAAATTGTAATACCAATCCGCGCCGTCGGTCGTGCCGACGAAGGAATACCAGTTAATGACGGGTTTCATCGAAACGGCGGCGGCAAAACGGTCTGTGTGACCGACAATCCAAGCCGTTAAAACTCCGCCGCCGGAACCGCCCGTGACGAACAGATTTTTTTCGTCAACATAGCCTTTTTTTATGACTTCATCAACGCCTTTCATTAAATCGTCGTAATCTTCGCCGGGATAATTGTTGTTGATGGCGTTGCCGAACTGTTTGCCATAGCCGGTCGAGCCGCGCGGGTTGGTGTATAAAACGACGTAATTTTCCGCCGCGTGGTTTTGAAACTCGAAATTAAACCCGACGCCGTACATCGAATGCGGTCCGCCGTGAATGTACAAAATCAGCGGATATTTTTTCTGCGGATTAAAATCCGGCGGTTTGACAATCCAGCCCTGCACTTTCATTCCGCCGACCGAGTCGTACCAGATTTCTTCAACATCGCCCAATTTTCTGTTTTCCAACAGATCATTATTGACGTTTGTTAATTTGCGCGGCGCGGGTTGTTTTAAATTAAAAACAACAACATCGCCCGGCTCTTTATAATCGGATGAAACACCGACAACCACGCCGTTTTTGCTCATATTTGACGGCAAAAGCTGATGATTGCCCTTTGTAATTTGGCGAACCGCGCCGCCTTTTTGATTGACCGCGTACAAATTATTGGTGCCTTTATCCTCGGTCGCAAAATAAATATCGCCGGTTTCGCTCCACATCAAACCGAATGGCGTGCGGTCAAAAGTTTCAGTCAAAACCCGCTTGTTCTGCCCGTTCGCATCCATTACGTAGAGTTTCTGGACGTTGTAAGTGTCTTCGTTACGGTCTGAACCGATGTAAGCAATCTGTTTTCCATCCGGCGAAACGGTTGGCTCAGAGTCCTGCCCATCGCGGTCCGTCAGCGCTACAATTTGATTTGTCCGTGTGTTGAGCGCGTAAATTTCAGAGCCGAAGCGAACGTATTCAGCATCCGGTTTGCGAACGGCGCTGAAAATTATCGTGTTTGAATCGGTCATCCATTCGGGCGCGTTGTGATTAAAATCGCCGTCCGTCAACTGGCGCGCGACGCCGCCTGTGTCGGAAACGACGAAAACGTGTGTAAAACCTTCCTGTCGAAAACCCGAACCATCCGAACGATAATTCATCCGGTCAACGACGCGCGGCGCTTCAACCCATTTCGCGCCTTCGGGGCGCGGCGGCAAATTAACGCGCATCGCATTTTTGGCGGTCACGAGCATATTAAACGCGATGCGTTTGCCGTCGGGCGACCATGCGAGATTTGCCGGAGCGCGTTCGAGCGCGGTGATTTGAGTTCCGGCGTCGGGCGTGTCCATCCATTTGACGAAAATTTGCGCCCCTTGCGGCTGACCGGGCGCAACGTAAGCAATTCGTTTTCCGTCCGGCGACCAAACGGGCGACGAGCCTTTAAGGAGAAAACGATTGCGCGTGCCGTCTGCGTTGACAATCCACACGTCCGATTCGTACTTGTCGTTGATTTTGTCAGTCCAGCGCCGCGTGTAAACGATTTGCGTTCCGTCGGGCGAGATTTGCGGGTTCATCGCATATTCCCAATCGAGAAACAAATCGAGCGTCAGTTTCCTGCTATCTTGCGCCGCGACCGCATTTGAAAAAACAAATAACAGCAGCAATGCCGATAAAATTGTGTTTCGTTTCATAATTATTTCCCGCCTCTCATGACAATTACCGGCAAATTTTTCTCCGCAAACATTCGGTTGAAAGCCGTGATGTCGTTTGTTTTGATTTGCGACATCCTGGCTAATTGAGCGTCAATTCGCCCGGTCAAATCATTGTAAACGTCGTAAGACTGCGCGGTCGGCGCAAAATCGGCGCTGTCCACCGCCGAAGAGAGAGCCGCGAGCTTGTTATTGAGTTTAATCGGATAGTTCAAAGCGTCCTGCGACGATTTGATTTTCGTCTGCATCAGCTCTTCTTCGACCGCCGTCAAATTTTTCATAATTTCGGCGGCTCGGTCTCGAACATCTTTTTGTTCGGGTTTCAAGCGTGCAGATAAATCTTCGAGCTGTTTGCGAACGTCGCGGATTTCCAGAATCGCCGCGTGCGTTTCACTCAATTTGGCGTTGATTTTCTGCATCAGATCGAATTGTTTCTGTAAATCTTCAGCCGTTACGTTAAGTCGCGGGTCTGATTTAATTGAAAAATTTTCAGTTGCGATGGCTTTTCCGTCAACGGTTAGTCTGACGGCATAGTTTCCGGGAATGACGCGCGGTCCGGCTAAATTGCCGCCCCATAAAATCAAACCGGGAATCGTCGTTGCGTTTGGCAAACGGTAATTCCAGACAAAACGATTCAATCCGATTTCCATCGACACGGGCGGCTCACCGCCGCCACCGCCTCCACCAGCGGGCGAAGGCTGTTGTTGCTGAGCGCCTTCGGGCTGCGGTCTTCCGCTAAATTTCCGCAAAACTTTGCCGCCGGCGTCCAAAAACTCCAAAGTTATTTCCTTTTGCGGTTTGTTTTTGAGCCAATAATGAACGACCGCGCCGTTCGCCGGATTCGCTCCGACGGTAGCGTTTGCGGGAAGCTGAAAACCTCCGCCGCCGGTTCGGCGATAAGCATCTTCGGGTTTGAACAAAAATGCATCGGCGCGATTGGCGTCGGCGAGATTGTACAAAACCGGCAGATTGTCCAAAACGTAAAACGAGCGCCCCTGCGTGGCGACAACCAAATCCTGCGCGTCTTTGTGAATTGCCAAATCGGTAATCGGCACAACCGGCAAATTCAAACGCAGCGAAAACCAGGTTTCGCCGTCGTTGGTTGAATAATACATTCCGGTTTCCGTTCCGGCGTAAAGAAAGCCTCGACGATTCGGGTCTTCGCGGATAACGCGCGTAAAAGCATCGGCAGGAATCCCGTTGACGATTTTCTTCCAGGATTTTCCGTAATCGCTTGTTTTATAAAGATACGGGCGATAATCGTCGGATTTGTAAGCGGTTGCGGCGACATAAGCCGTTCCGGCGTCAAGCGGCGAGGCTTCGATTGAATTGATTTGAATCCATTCGGGCATTCCCTTCGGCGTTACATTTTGCCAGGTTTTCCCGTTGTCGCGCGTGACTTGAACCAGACCATCGTCCGAACCCGCCCAAATCACTCCTTGAGTTATCGGAGATTCGGCGACCGTGAAAATCGTGGCGTAATATTCGACGCTCGTGTTGTCCTGCGTAATCGGTCCGCCGGTCGAGCCTTGTTTCGATTTATCGTTGCGCGTTAAATCCGGCGAAATCGCCTGCCAGCTTTGTCCTTCGTCGAGCGAACGGAAAAGAATATTTCCGGCGGC
>DASVQU010000126.1:0-26440 GCA_036388995.1 Pyrinomonadaceae bacterium
TGACCTTGCCTGCTACGCGATTGATGGTCTCGTCAGCTAAAGCCTCGGCATCCGACAGCCCCCGCCCATAAAAAATCCTGATCAACCGGCGGCGAATCGTTTCATATTTCTGACCGGCTCGGTCTCTGTCAGGATCAAGCCAGCCGAGCATCATCTCAAATGATTCCTGAGTTAAGGAGTGGGCTTTTAGCATGCAAAACGGGGGATAAACCCTTAGATAAGGTTCGAAAACCAAGTTTACTTTTCCTGAAGAGTCCCTCAAGTGTCAAACGGGGAATATCAATTCGTTGACATTTTTTTTGCCTACCGTAAGACCAATACCAACGTTTCCCCGGTTTGAGTCAAACCCACTTATTCAAGGACATTTCATCAAATCGCCTGTTTTCGCCTTTAGAACAATGGACGCATCTTAGGCTGTATAAGCGCGGTAAGTCAAGCATTTTTACTACCTCGGAAGCTGATTTGAGTCTTTGAGGAAATCGCCGGCTCGCAGATACATAAAAAAATGTTTAATGTCTTAGACAAAAAAATCATAAACGAGCGATGATGCGTATGTTCAATCTGCGAAATGTTCTTTAATTGGTCAAAAACAGTTTCCATAATTGAAGCCGTAAAACAGCGGTTAAATTCAATTTTGTATTAACCAATTCGATGGAAATACTATATGTTCGTTTCTGATTCTGAAGCCGGCAATTTACAATCACAAAAACTTCACTTTGTTTAAATTCGCAAGAGTGATAAATTGATCGCGAATCGTTCAGAATCAATCTTCTTGGGGATTTCAATCATGAAAACACTTCGTTTAGCAAATATTTTTCGATTTACCTTTTTTGCTCTGTTATGGATTGCATTTGCCCAGGCTCCGGCTCAAACTTTGGCACAACCGCCAGCACCGCAACCTTCTCCTGTCGAAGTTAAGATTGACCCAAAGATTTTCGATTCTTACATTGGACAATATGAAGATGCAGCTAATCTCGGAGGAACAGTTTTCTCATTTTTCCGTGAAGGCGAAAAGTTTTACCTGCAAGTTACCAATCAGGACAAACTTGAGATTTTCCCCACAGCCGAAAACAAGTTTTTCTTAAAAGTTGCTCCTGCTTCAGCCGAGTTTGTACGCGATGCCGCAACGGGGCGCGTAAACAGCATGATCTGGCGACAGGGCGGCAGAGATTTTACCACCAGGCGGATTGCTGACCAGCCCGCAAAGGATACGCGCATTCAATTTAAACGCACCGAAGCGATGATTCCGATGCGCGACGGTATTAAGCTTTTTACGGTTATTTTTACGCCCGAAAATCAAACCGAGCCGCTTCCTGTTTTAATCGAGCGCTCGCCTTACGGCGTCAAAGGCTGGACTTCGAGCGGAGTAAACGGTTCGCGACCTGAACTCGCTAAAGACGGCTATATTTTTGTCTTTCAGGACATTCGCGGGCGGTATGAGTCCGAGGGCGAATTCATTATGGTGCGCCCGCCGGTAAATCATCGCGACCCGAAAGCCGTTGATGAAAGCACGGACACTTACGACACTATTGAGTATTTGCTTAAAAATGTCGCCAATAATAACGGGCGGGTCGGCATTTATGGCGTTTCGTATGGCGGTTGGCTGTCGTCGGTTGCGCTTATTAATCCGCATCCGGCGCTCAAAACATCTTCGCCGCAGGCTCCAATCGGCGATCTTTGGATGGGCGACGATTTATTTCATCACGGCGCTTTTCGCCAGACTTACGCCCACGATTGGGCTTATTTGCTCGAAACGGTCAAAGGCGAGGGCGAAGGCGTAGTCAAACTCGATAAACCGGACGCTTTTGACTGGTATTTCGATTTAAAAACCGTTGGGGCGCTGGTCAACAAGCTTGGCAACAAATCCGCTACCTGGAATAATGCCGTCGCTCATCCAAACTGGGATTCTTACTGGCAGGAACGCGCAGTGCCGAATTATTTAAAAGAAACGAGTATTCCGACGCTCGTTGTCGGCGGCTGGTGGGATCAGGAAGATTTATACGGACCGCTTGTAACTTACAAAACTCTGGAAAAAACAGACCGCGATAATCAGGTTTTTCTCGTCATGGGACCTTGGAATCACGGCGGATGGGGCGGACGCGGACGTAGATTGGGCGCGATTGATTTCGGCAGCGATACGGGCAGATATTTCCGCAGCGAAATTCAGGCTCCGTGGTTTGCTTATCACCTCAAAGGCAAAGGCGCTTTAAAGTTGGCGGAAGCTACGATTTTCCAGTCCGGTTCAAACAAATGGATGACTTACGATTCCTGGACACCGAAGCAAAATCTGCAAAAACGCGAATTGTATTTGCAGACCGGCGGAAAGGCTTCGTTTCAGAAACCGGCAAATAAAGGCGAGGAATTTGACACATACGTTTCAGACCCGGCAAATCCGGTTCCGTATCGCAAACGACCGATTTTAGGAACTTACGCGCAAGGCTCATCCTGGTTTACGTGGCTCTCCGACGACCAGCGTTTTCTCTCTGACCGCAAAGATGTTCTTTCGTGGCAATCGGACGTTTTGAGCGAAGAAGTTACGATTACGGGCGACATCTCTGCGCATCTTTTTGCTTCGACGACGGGTTCGGATAGCGATTGGGTGGTGAAACTGATTGATGTTTATCCGGCTGAATACCATGCGGATGCAAAAATGGCGAATTATCAATTTATGGTCGCCAGCGAGATTTTTCGCGGTCGCTATCGCCGCAGTTTTGAAAGGGCAGAAGCGATTGAGCCTAACAAAGTCAGCGAGTACACAATTGACTTGCGCGGGAACAATTACACTTTCAAAAAAGGTCATCGAATCATGGTTCAAGTACAAAGCACCTGGTTTCCGCTTTATGACCGCAATCCGCAAAAGTTTGTTGAAAACATCTTTCTCGCCAAAGAAAGCGATTATCAAAGAGCGAGTCAGCGCGTTTATCATTCGCCGAAATATCCTTCTCATATCAGCGTTTCTGTTGCTGCCCGGTAATTAAAGTACTTCTTCTGAATTGTGGAGGTGAAACTGTAGTTACTGCCGATACTTCAAAACTCGCTAAACGCCTGGGACTTTTTGATTCCACCATGATTGTAATGGGCGGAATTATCGGTTCCGGTATTTTTATCAATCCTTATGTTGTTGCGCAGCATGTTCAAACCCCATTCTTAATTTTAGGAGCGTGGCTGCTCGGCGGTTTGATTGCTCTTTTAGGAGCATTTATCTACGCCGAGCTTGCGGACAGATGCGCTGATGTCGGGGGACAATATGCTTACTTGCGGGAGGCTTATCATCCGTCGGTAGCATTTATTTACGGATGGGCTTTATTGCTGGTTACGCAAACCGGCGGAATGGCTGCGGTCGCCATTACTTTTTCTCGATACTTTCTGGAAATCACTCACGCTCCTTTGCCTGGTTGGTTTATCGCAACGCTAACTCTCGGAGGATTGACGATCATCAACTGTCTGGGCGTTCGGGCAGGCAGCAGCGTTCAGAATGCCTTAATGGTTCTAAAGATTTTAGCCATTCTTGCGCTTATTGTATGCGGCTTTTTCTTTGTATCCGAACCGGCAAGCTCATTAGATAACACGCCGGATCGCCCTCTCTCATTAAATTTATTTACTGCGATGGGAGCAGCATTGATTCCTGTGATGTTCGCTTATGGCGGATGGCAAACGGCTAGTTTTGTGTCGGGTGAAATGCGCAACCCTCGCCGTGATTTAGGGCGCGGTCTTTTAATCGGAGTTATCGGAGTTATTTTACTGTACACATTAGTCAATCTCGTTTGCCTTTATGCGCTCGGTCCCGAACGATTGGCGGCAACCACTACTCCCGCCTCAACAATTATGCGGATTGCCTTTGGCGAGGGCGGAGCAACGTTGATTGCTTTAGGAATAGCCATTTCTACTCTGGGCTTTTTAAGTCAAGGAATGCTGACAGCTCCGCGCGTTTACTTTGCGATGGCAAAAGACAAGCTTTTCTTTCAAAGCGTCGCAAAGCTCAACGAACGCACTCACGCTCCCGTTCTCGCAATTGCCTTGCAGGGAGCGCTGGCGATAATCATTGCGCTTTCCGGCAAATATGAACAAATCCTGAATTATGTTGTCTCAATTGATTTTATTTGGTTTGGATTAACGGCAGCTTCGCTTTTTGTCTTTCGCAGCCGTGCGACTCGCTCGAATAAACCTGAAACTCACGAAAACATTGAGAACACCGGAACAACATATAACCGCGTTCCCGGTCATCCATTTACTACCGCCTTGTTTATTGCTGCCTGCGCTTTGATTGTTTTCAGCACTTTTTATAATTATCCTTCAAACAGTGTGATCGGTTTAATTATTGTTATTGCCGGAATACCTGTTTATTTCTTCTGGCGCAGGCGGAGTCAAGATAAATGACAAGCAATTTCTCTCAAGTTCCGAGTTCAAATCGAGTGATGAGTTCGGAATATATGCAATGGGCTAAAACTAATTTACAAGCCCGCTATAATCTCGCCTCAAGCGGTCTGATGAATTTTCCGTTATTGGAACTGCCGGCAACATTAGAAGATTTGGAATTGAGCGGTTCGAGCTATTACGGTTATGAACCTCTCCAAAAGGCTCTGGCTGCTAAATGCGGCGTTCCTGTTGAATGCGTTGTTGCTGCAACCGGCACATCAATGGCTAATCATCTGGCGATGGCTGCGCTTCTCGAACCGGGAGATGAAGTGCTGATTGAACAGCCCACATATGAGCTTCTGATAAGTACAGCCCGATATTTGCGCGCCGATATTAAAAGGTTTATTCGTCCGGTCGAATTGGGGTTCGGCATTGAACCGGAAGAAGTCGCTCGTATGGTTAGTTCGCGAACGAAGCTAATTGTTTTAACAAATCTGCATAATCCATCGTGCGCGTTTACGTCCAATGAAACGCTCGGAAAGATTGGCGATATTGCGCGTGAAATCGGTGCTCGCGTCCTTGTTGATGAAGTTTACCTTGATGCTTTATTTGAAGAAACGCCGCCCGCTGCCTTTCATCTAGGTAAGGAATTCATTGTGACCAGCAGCTTAACTAAAGTGTACGGGCTTAGCGGGCTGCGCTGCGGATGGATATTAGCTGAGCCGGAGCTTGCCGGAAAACTTTGGCGATTAAATGATCTTTTCGGCGTTATTCCCGCTCACCCTGCTGAAAGGCTAAGTTGCGTTGCGCTTTCAAATCTTAATCGAATTGCAGACCGTGCCCGCACCATTATTGAAACTAACAGTAAAACGCTCAATTCATTTTATAAATCTTGCGACCGTCTCGAATGGACGGAACATAAATTTGGCACTGTCTCTTTCCCGCGTTTGAAGCAGGGAAGCGTTGATGCTTTATCCACATTACTTCTGGAGAAATATGAAACATCAATTGTACCGGGAAGATTTTTTGAAATGCCTCAACACCTCAGGATTGGAATAGGAAATGACAATTCGACATTGGTAGAAGGTTTGGAAAGATTGGAAATGGCGCTCAACGAACAAGTACGAAGCTTATAAATAAAATCTTTAAAAACAATACAAACAATACTTCTTTTGGAATTTTATTTAGTTTTGCACATTCCATTAACCAAACTTACTTTCGGTTCTTCAATAAACATACAATCAGACATTGCATCCGTTTCTTTGTTGATTTTCTCTTCTATGGAATTGTACCGATCAACCAACCGTTTTAATTTATTTTCATTGGTTTGTAAGGTTGAATAAATCAAATAAGTCTTAGGTCCGCCGCAAGCCTTTGCCCCGAATGCAATAACCCGGCATTGATTCAAACGTTTTGCCCTAGGTTTTCCGATCTCACGATCAATTTCTTTTTTTAGTTTCTTTAAATTAGCTTGATTTGATTGTTCATTATTTACAGCATCATCAGGAAGACGCGGATTAACTTTCTCATTCCTGTTTATTGTCAGCGCCAAAGAGACGCCGGCAAAAACAATCAGCAGTAAGGTTAATTTGGATAAAAACTTCATATTACTTATTCCTCAATTAGATAAATATAAAAACTAAACAAAGAAACCCCAGGAAACCGATATTAATGCATTTTAAATGCTCCGCCTTTAGGTTCCGGCTCTAGCTCCGGTCTTGAAGAATCCTGTACCACTTCATGCATTTCCAAAACGTTGGGTTTAAAATATGCCTCTTTTGGCAGAGTGCCCGATTGAGCGTGTCCTTTGACGAAAGCATCTGAACGCACCCAATTCATAAAATCCTCACGGCTATCCCAAAGTGTAAACACAATATAAGGATCGCCTTCATTGACCGGGCGTAAAACCTGATTAGAAATAAATCCGGGCATTTCATCAACCAACCTTGCTCTTTCACGAAATACTCTTTCAAATGCTTCTGAGTATTCAGCTTTTACATAGATGCGATTTGCTACGGTTATCATTTTAAAACTCCTTTTTATATAGCTTACCAATTAAAAATAATCTAAGCTCGAATGATGATAACTGTACGAGAGTTATTTGGCGATATAGATATTTATCTGTTCGATCAAATATTGAAAGGCAGATTCAGCCCCAATATGAAGATATTGGATGCCGGATGCGGCGGCGGTCGCAATCTTGTTTATTTTTTGCGCCAGGGATACGAAGTTTTCGGAGTTGATCGAAATCGGCAAGCTATCGAACAAGTCCGGAGTCTTGCAGCGAACCTTGCTCCAAATTTATCCGGGAATAATTTCCAGGTTTCATCGGTAGAAAAGATGCCGTTTCCGGTTGAGCATTTTGATGTGGTTATCAGCAGCGCGGTTTTGCACTTTGCCGGAAACGAAGAGCATTTTCACGAAATGCTTACAGAGATGTGGAGGGTGTTAAAAAATGGTGGTTTGTTTTTTGCGCGCCTCGCCTCTTCGATTGGAATAGAAGATAGAATTCAACGGATTCAAAATCGAAGATTTTTATTACCGGACGGCTCGGAGCGGTTTCTCGTTGATGAAGAATTTCTAACGAATGTCACAAATCAATTAGGCGGTATCTGGCAGGAGCCTTTGAAAACAACGAATGTGCAAAACCTTCGCTGTATGTCCACTTGGGTATTGCGAAAGAATCCCGCTAAAAATTAACTTCTTGAAAGCGAGTATCCAATCGCTTTCTACGCCTTTATTTCTATCTTATTAAGTGATATTGATTTTGACGTTTTAGAACCCAGCTTATGCGCCCTTGCTCATCTATCGCCGCATTTTCCTCTTGTCCAACCCATAATTCCTGATTGTCCCATTCCGGCACCGGCGTTGTTGTCGCAAGTTCAATCGCAAACCAAGAGCTAGGAATCAATTTCACATCACCCCGACCCGGAACGCCTTGTTGTCTGTCCCATAATCCGACGAGCGGACCTGCTCCGTGTCCGTGGTCGCCGACTGGATGTGTATAAACGCTGCCGTTAATTCCTGCCGCTTTCATTGCCGAAAGCGAATCTGCCAACACTTCGTTGCCGGTTCTTCCAACTTTCATTCGCTCCATTACTATGTCCTGCAAACGATTGGAGTTTGCCAAAGCGCGTTTAATTCCTGCGGGAACGTCCTTTTCGCCTTCCCGTAAAACATAACCCATATGCTGAGTGTCCGTATTAAGCCGCATCAGTGTCATTCCGAAATCAACGTGCAAGACATCTCCGCGCTGGATAGCTGTCGGTGCGTTTTCAGCCAGAATATTAACTCCGGCTTTTTCTTTACGTTGTATGCGAACCGAAGGTTGAAACCAGGTGCCGAGCCGATTGTTGCTGAGTTGTTGTCGCAGCCACCACACCACGTCTTCGTTTGTCGTTGTTCCCGGTTTAATAACTTCATTGGAAAAAGCGCGACTTATTAAAGAGTGAACGACTTCCATCATGCTTTTATAAGTCGGCATCATTTCCGGCAATCTCGTTTCAACGTATTCAAGCGGCAGCTCTTCGGCACGAACGATTCGCCCGGTGTATTCGGCTCCTAGAACTGCTTCCAATTTTTCTCGCTCTCCTGCTGAAAGCCCATCGGAAAAAGCGTGAGTTGAAGAAATATTAACGGCTATATTTTGGGGATTGCGTTCTGTTACCAGTTTTTTCAGCAAATCCCATTGTCCTTCGCCATAAAGCTCGCGGTTTTCGGTTTCAGGATCGCGATAAACAGTGTAAAGACCGCCATTTGAGCCGCCGCCCAGAGCCAGACGCTCGATGCCTTCTTTTTCGCCGCGATCATTAAAAACGTAAATCGTGCGTCGGCGCGCGGCAAAAGTAGTGGGCGAAACGAGCGAGAAAAAAACCGGGTCTTCGTTATATTCGCGGCAGATAATAAGCCACATCTTGACTTTGTGTTTCCGCATAAGCTGCGGCAAAACACGTTCAAGCCGCAGTTTCAGCCATTCCTGTTGAATTTTAGCTTGCTCGCGCAAGGGAATTGATAGTGTTTCCGTTCTCGAATCAACAGTTTTTACCTGTGATTGCCCGGACGAAACGACGCCTAATAAGCAAACTATTAAGAAAGTGAAAAGTATTTGAGCTTGAAAACGGCACAATTTGTGTTTAGTTAATTTAGACAAGATGTAGTTGCTCCTACTTAAAAAAAATCAAGACATTTTCCTGAGAAAATCATTCTTATTTTTGAGTACGTAATCTGCCGATATAACGGTTATAACCCAAACAATCGAAGCTGCATATCCTGCTATCACATCGCTCGGATAATGAACGCCTAAATAAATGCGCGATATACCAATCAACAGAGCGAGAAAAACAGCAGCAACCCAAATTAAAGATTTCAACCAGTGTTTGCGTATCATTGAGGCAAAAATCCAGGCTAAAACTCCGTAAAAACACAGTGCAAAAAGTGCGTGTCCGCTTGGAAAGCTGTAAGAACTTGGTAGCGGCGTATCAAAAAACGGGACTGGTCGGGCGCGGGCGAAACTTGTCTTTAGCACAAAATTAAGAAATACGGCTCCCGCCATCGTTATTGTTATTAAAATGGCGGGGCGCTTCCTGTTTTTGCGAATGAAGATTATAAAAACACAAACAAAAACAGTGCTTAGAAACAAAGTTGAACCAAGCACTGTCACAAAATTCATTAGGAGCGTAAGCGGTTGGCTGGCAAATCCGTTAACAAAAATACGCACCGTTTCGTCCATTGCCTGAGTTCCGCCCTCAAGAACCTCATCCGCCAGCCAGGCAAAGAAGAATAGCGCTCCAACCGCAATCATCAAACCGAAAAACAAAATTGAGCCGACTAAAGTTTGAAGCCAAATAAAAAGGTTTTTGACCTGGGCTTTTGTCCGATCTCTTTTTGATAGATTCGATGACATCCTTTTTTAGCCGAAACGAGAGTTATTTAAAAATAAACATTATCGTCCTGCAATGACTAAAACCGCTTTGTTTTATTCGCTATAAGATGATCCGCCGATACCGCGAAAGCACCAGCATATAAAATCCGTAAGCGACTAATCCGAGAGCAACAACGCCCAGTAAAATTTGTCCGTATGTTTGTTCTCCCAGCGCACTCAAGGCTCCACTTAAACCCCGCGCTTCTCCGGCATTTGAATGTAGAGCGGCTTGAATCAAAAATGCTCCGATAATTCCAAACACCACTCCTCGCGCGGCAAGTCCGAAACGACCGGTGCGAATCGCAAAAGTTTGCACGCCTTGGCTCATTTCACTCGTTTTCAGCTTTTCACGGAACTTAGCCGTAAATGCCTTGTAGAAATGTGATAAAGCGGCAGCGATAAATCCTAAACCCGCTAAACCAACCAGCCATTGACCGAACGGTTGAGCGAGCAAAGTTGCCGTCCATTCTTTCGATGAATCCTCGCTGCTGCCGTTTCCGCCGGAGCCAAGAATGATTTGAACGGCTGAAAAAGCTAAACCGAGATAAATAACTCCGATAACCGCATATCCGATCCGAATTGCTATTCCCTTTATCCCGGAGCCTTTGTCCTCAGTATCTTTTAAAGCCTGAACAAAACGCCAGAGAGCATAACCGGCTAATCCAATCGCTACGGCACCTAACAAATATTTACCGTAAGGCTGAATCATAATTTCTTCTAAGGCGCCGTGTGAGTCAGTTGTTCTGCCGCCGCTTGTAAAAGCCGCATACGCGGCGAGGACACCGATAATTATGTAAACGACTCCCTTTGCCGCATACCCGAATCTGGCAAGCAGAGTAATTCCCGGACCGGCAGATTTTTCGATTCGCTTGCCCTGTTCTTCCATGAGTCCTAGAGATGAATTTTTACTTTTCATGAATTACTTCTTTCGCGGGGAGACTGCAAAAGACCTTTATAAAAATCGTTAAGTATCAGGGTAGCACAAGCTCGTTTCAGGAGTTGTTGAGAAAAGCCGGATTTCCCAAATAATTTAGTTCCGGTTAATTCGTAAAATATGTGCGAAATATGTACGAACTCAGATAAACTCAGATAATCGGTTGCGTCTCAAATTTAATGATGCTTTGAATTCGGTTGATAAACATCTGGTTTTATGACTGCATTGTGTATTTCTTCGCTCTTTGAAAGCGTCACAATTTCGCGCCCGCCAAATTTTTACTTTAATCACCGAGCGGAAAAAATGCGGATTTTGCCGCCGCGGTGGGAAATAAAACAGAAGAGGACTTTCGTTAATTTATGCCCAGAGAAATTCAAGACGGTGAAGGAACAACCTGGTCGTGCATACAGGCTTACGCCGGTTTGTCAAACAATTCCGAAAAGCGCGAAGCGGCGCGCGTCGAAGGCGCGCCGGATTTGGTTGAGATCGTCTGCACGCCGAGCGGCGGAGCGCAAACCGTCCGCTTAAAGCTTGCAAGCGATTGGGAAAGCAAGCTTTCGGACGAAGAATTGTTGAGCGAAATCAAAAAACAAAGCTGAATCGGCGAGTTAAATTTAACATCTCCCAATTCAACTCGTATTTTCGTTTAAAATGCTGTAAATTTTGTTGCAAAAAGGAGAACTCGAAACAATGCTCGGCGGAAAATCTTGGGACGAATGGATTTCGGAATATTCAAAAAGTCATCAACATCCGGTTAATCAAATCACGCATAAAATCGGGATTCCGATGATTGCCTTGTCATTGCCGCTGTTTTTGGTGGCGCTTTTCATTCGCGGTTTTTGGATTGTCCCGACCGCGCTATTCGTCATCGGCTGGATTTTCCAATTCATCGGTCACGCCTTTGAAGGCAAACCGCCGGAATTTTTCAAAGACTGGCGGTTTCTTTTCGTCGGTCTGCGCTGGTGGTTCGCTAAAATTAGAGGATAAAAAATAAATAAGTGAATCGGCTTAAGATTTAAATTCGTTAACAATTTTCTTTCTTTAACGTCTATAACAGCAGTTGCCGCCAAAACTCTGCATAGAAAATGGAAAGGAAATTAAGTTATGAGCCGATTTAAGTTATTCGTAGTTTGCTTATTGTGCGTTGCCGCCAGCGCAGTTATCCGGGGACAACAGGAAGAAGAGCGCGCCGGCAAGCTCGTTATCGAGCCTTACGCCTTCAAAACTTACGCCGGAAAAGAGATTTCAGCAGAGCTTGGCAAATTATGGGTACGCGAAAATCGCAATAATCAATCAAAGCGTTTGATTCAGCTCGCATTTGTGCGGCTTAAAAGCACTGTAGCAAAACCCGGCTCGCCGATTGTTTTTCTGGCAGGCGGTCCGGGCGCTCCCGGCATCGGAATGGGACGAGTTCCCGTGTATTTCAGCTTGTTTGATAAATTGCGCGAAGTCGCTGACGTGATTCTTCTCGACCAGCGCGGTTTGGGAATGTCATCACCTAATTTGGATTGTCCGGCAACGCCCGTTGCGACAGATGTTTTTGAGAGTGCGGAAAAGTGGCAGCGAGCCTTCACCGATAATTCGCGCATTTGCGCGGAACACTGGCGCAAACAAGGCGTCGAAATATCAGCTTATACTAACAACGCCAGCGCGGACGATCTGGACGATTTGCGACAGGCGCTCGGCGCTGAACGAATTAGTCTCATCGGGCATTCTTACGGAACCGTGCTGGCTCAGGCGGCGGTCAGGCGGCACGGCAAAAATATTGACCGCGTTGTTTTCGCCGCGACAGACGCCGCCGACAATCTAATCGCGCTGCCGAGCGTTTGGGATTTAATCATAAAAAAACTTTCATATTTCGCCGCAGAGGATTCTGCCGTAGGTAAACTGGTGCCGGATATGGAAAGTCTTTACCGGCGCTTGTTGGATAAACTGGAGCGAAATCCCGTAACACTAACCGTCAACGACGCGCAAACCAAGAGTCCGGCGCAAATTCGTGTCGGTAAAATCGGACTGCAATGGCTGGTGCGTAACAACATGACCGATGCGAGAAACTACGCCTGGCTTCCGGCGTTGTTTCACACCATAGACCAGGGCGATTATTCTCTCTTTACGCGCCGGATAGAGGCGTTATATAACGGCTTTCAGGGAAGGTCGCCGATGGCGAACGCTGTGGATTGTTCTGTGGGTTGGTCGGCTGAACGGCTCGCACAAGCACAAAAAGAAACGCGGCAGGCGTTATTCAGCAACGTAAATCTGCAATGGACGGCAGAAAATTGTAAGGTGATTGGCGTATCGGAAAGCGGTTCTGCATCGCAATCCCGTCTTTGGAGTACGCTTCCGACTCTGTTTATAAGCGGCACGCTCGATACCAACACGCCGCCTTTTCAGGCTGAAGAAGTGCGCTGGGGATTTCCGAACAGCACGCATTTAATCGTTGAAAACGGCGGACACGAAACGTTGCCCGGTTCGGAGGTGCAAACAGTCGTCGTAGATTTTTTCAAAGGGCAGGATGTTAAAGGACGCACAGTTTCGTTCGCGCGCCCGCATTTCCTCACAGTTGAAGAAGCGAAATCACCGCCTCCGAATCGTCGCTAAATCAATAGCTGAAGATTGGCAATTTCTGTTCTTAAGTCTGCACTGAGAGTCGCCGAAATTCTCAGCTAAACTTTAGCGCGGCACGTCCAAAACATCCGTTCTCGTAATGATTCCGATAATTCGTTTGTATTCCTCGACCAGAACGGCGGGCGATTTCATTAGTTTTTGCGAGACTTCGTTTAAGCCGATTGATTCGTCAACGACCGGAAAACCTTTTTCCATCACTTCGGCGATGTTTGAATTCATCAGATCGCGGTTTTCGAGCAGTTTCGCCAAGACTCTCGATTCGCGAATTGAGCCGACGGATTTTCCTTCATCCAATACCGGAAGCTGCGTAATGCCGTTTTCGTCCATCACTTTAAGAGCTTCGGCGACGGTTTGAGCCGGCGCGACGAAAACCAGTTTACGCGGTCTGCTCCCGTTTTTCGTTTCGGTCAAAAGCCCGGCGGTCAAACGCTGCGGTTCGAGAAGCTGCTTTTCTTTGAGCCATTCATCCGAATGGTGTTTCGTCAAATAATGCTCGCCCGTGTCGCAGACGATAAAAACTATCAAACTGTTTTCGTCCAAATCTTTGGCAATGCGCAGCGCGGCGGCAAAATTCGTCCCGGTCGAGCCGCCGCAGAAAATGCCTTCGATTCTGGTTAATTGCCGCGCCATCTCGAACGAATCGCGATCTGTGATGCTGTGAACTTCATCAACCACGCGCGGTTCGTAAGTTGTCGGAAGCATATCCGATTGCCCAATGCCTTCGACCAGAAACGGCGAGCCTTCGGGCATATTGCCGGTTTCTTTGACCGCTTTTAAAATCGAGCCGACCGGATCGGCTTGAACAATGCGGATTTTCGGATTTTGTTCTTTTAAAAAACGCCCCGCGCCCGAAATCGTTCCGCCCGTGCCGACCGAAGCGACGAAATGCGTGACTTTTCCGTCCGTGTCGCGCCAGATTTCCGGTCCGGTGGTTTTGTAATGCGCTTCGCGGTTCGGAATGTTGTTGAATTGATCCGGGTAAAACGAGTTCGGCGTTTCATCGGCGATGCGGCGCGCGACGGTCAAATAATGATCGGGCGAGCCTTTTTTCGCCGTCACGGGACAAATTACGACATCCGCGCCGAGAGCTTTGAGATATTTTACTTTTTCGGTCGAAACCTTTTCGGTCATAATAAAAATACATTTATAGCCTTTAACCGCCGCCGCGACAGCCAGACCGATTCCCGTATTGCCGGATGTGGCTTCAATCACCGTCCCGCGAGATTTGAGCGAACCGTCTTTTTCCGCCGCTTCGATCATCGCCACGCCGATCCTATCTTTCACCGAATAACCGGGATTGAGCGATTCCATTTTGGCGAAAATCTGCGCTTTGATTCCGTATTGTTCGGTGAGCTTTGTGATTTTGACGAGCGGCGTGTTGCCGATAATACCCAAAACATTTTCGTAATACTTCATTGTTGAAACCTTTAAATCGTTTTTCGTGTAAAATTCCTGCCGTGCGTGATTTTAACTTTTGTGGCTCGAAAGCGGCAACACACCCAAAATCATTTTATAGTCTCTAATCTATCTTTCATAATAAGCATCAAAACAATTGTGATGCTCAAAAAATTGTTTCTACTGATTTTGCTTTTAAATTTCAGCGGCGCGCTTGCCGTTGCGCGAACCGTTGCGCAAACCGTGTCGTCTGTCGCCGACAAGAACGCTCTGCTGCGGCGTGAATCGTTTGAAAAAGTCTGGACGACCGTCAACGAAAAACATTTCGATCCGACTTTCGGAGGCGTTGATTGGAAAAAAATGCGCGAGATTTACGAGCCGAAAGCGCTCGCCGCCAAATCGGATGCCGAGTTTTACCGCGTTTTGCAAACGATGCTCGGCGAGCTTGGTCAATCGCATTTCAATGTTGTCCCACCCGAAGCGCAAATTGAAACCGAAAATAAAGAAAACGGCGGAAACGGAAGCGTCGGTATTGAGTTGAAAAGAATTGACGGCAAAGCAGTTGTATTTCGTGTCCGCGCGGATTTGCCCGCCGCCAAAAACGGCATCAAACCGGGATTTGCGATTCTCAAAATCGGCGACAAAACTGTGGAAGAAATCCTCGCGCCAATTAACGCCGCTCTCGAAAAACGACGTGAAACCGAAGGTCAAAAACAGTTTACGCGCGAGCGAGTTTTGGAACGTTTTCTTGACGGCGCGCCCGGTACAACAGTAAAAATCGAAGTTTTAAACGAAAAAGACGGTTGCCAAACGTTAACGCTTCAGCGCGCGCGGGAAAAGGTTGAATATTCGCTGCCGCTCGGAAACTTTCCGCCGCAGCCGGTCGAATTTGAAACGCGCCGACTGGAAAACGGCATCGGCTATATTCGTTTTAACATTTGGGTGATGCCGCAGCTCGCTAAAATCAGGGCGGCGATTAGCGAAATGAAAGACGCGCCCGGAATCGTTTTCGACGTGCGCGGAAACGTTGGCGGACTCGGAGCTTTAGCCGCCGGAATCACCGGAAACCTCGTCGCCGAACAAACTTCGCTCGGCTCGCTCAAATTTCGCGCGGCGGAACAAAAATTTATCGCCTATCCTCAAGCAGATTCGTACAAAGGCAAAGTCGTCGTTTTAACCGATGGCGGCAGTGCTTCGACGAGCGAGATTTTCGCCGCCGGTTTGCAGGCGACAAAGCGCGCGAAAACTGTCGGCGAAACGACGATGGGCGCGGTTTTGGCTTCGCTTTTTGACCGTTTGCCCACTGGCGCGATTTTTCAATACGCGATTTCCGATTACAAATCGCCCAGTGATATTCTGATCGAAGGTCGCGGAGTCAAACCGGATGTCGAAGTGCGATTGACGCGCGAAAGCCTGCTCGCCGGACGCGATTTGCAGATTGATGCCGCCGTCCGCGAGATATTAATATAACCACACACAAACCAAAGGGAAATTACAGATATGAAAAACTTTAAAAATTTAACAGCCGTTCTCGCATTGATTTTATTTGCCTCCGTCAATGCGAGCGCGCAGCAAACCGCCGCGCCTGCGAAATCTTCAACGCCCGCGCCGAAAACCGAAACAAAAGCGCCTTCGACAACTGCGGCTCTACCGAAAGCCGACGAAATTATTGACAAATTCGTCGCAGCGACCGGCGGCGAAGCCGCTTACAAAAAAGCGAACAGTTATCACGTCAAAGGCACAATGGAAATTCCGGCGGCGGGAGTAAAAGGAACTTTTGAGGGCTTTCAAAAAGCGCCGAATAAATCAGCAGTTTTTATCAAAATTCCGGGTTTGGGCGAGATGACGGAGATTTTTGACGGCAGCAGAGCCTGGGCGAGTGATCCGATTCAGGGAACGCGCGAAAAAACTGCGGAAGAATTGGTGCAAACCAAGCTCGATTCGGACTTTTACAGATTCGCCCGACTCAAAGAATTGTTTCCGAAACGCGAAACCAAAGGCATCGAAAAAATTGAAGGCAGTGACGCTTACGCCGTTGTGATGACGGCGGGCGACGTTTCGCAAACTTATTATTTCGATCAGAAAACGAATCTGCTCGTGCGCGTTGACCAAATCGCCGTGACGCCGGAGGGCAAAATTCCGGTACAGACCTTTCTGTCGGACTATCGAAAATTTGAAGGAGTTTTAATGCCGTACACAATGCGTGTGGATACGGCTTCCGGCGGTTTTACCTTTAAAACCGAAGAAATCAAATCGAATGTGGAGATTGACGACGCCAAATTCGCCAAACCGACAAAATAACGGAAAACTGAGAACGGAAAACTGAGAACGGAGAACCGATAAGAAAATTCGAGACTTTCGGTTCTCCGTTCTTCATTCTCAGTTCTCCGTTACTCGGAGAGCAGTTTTTTAATCGTTTTTTCCATTTCATCACCGGCGTGGTTAGAGCCGGTTCCGATGTAGCGAATGATACCTTTTTTATCAATTAAAATTCCGGTCGGCAGGCTTTCAACCGAAAAACGGTTGTGATTGACGAGTCCTTTAGCGACGGCGAACGGGTAAGGCAAACGCTGGTTGCGTTTGATTTTTTGCAAAAACGCGAATTCGGTGTCCACGTCTGCGCCGAAGCCTTCAGCCGAGCCGTAATAACGGGTGACGCCAACGATTTCAAAGCCTTGATTGGAATAAGTTTTGTGCCATTCGGAAAGATTCGGGAAAGCCGCGTAGCAAGGCTCGCACCAATGCGCCCAAAAATCCAAAAGCACGACTTTGCCGCGCAAACCGGCAAGCGACGACGCGCCGATTTCGCCGAGCCATTTATCTGCCGCGAGTTCCGGCGCAGATTCGCCGAGCAATTTGTATTGCGGCTCGCGTTTTCGCAGGAAAGTAAGAATTTGGGCGCGCGATCCGGTGTCTCGAAATGCGGTGTTGAGCGCATCTTTCGCAGCTTTCACTTTTTGCAGAGCTTCCGGTTTGCGCCCTGTTTCAATCAAAAACGTAACTAATTTGTCGGTCGCAAGCCAGTATAAATCCGGCTGATTGACGTGCGAGCCGGTTTCGCGCAGATTTTCCAAAACCGTTTCGGCTTTTTGATTCGCGCCCGTTGCGGCGTGAATTTCAAACAGCTTCATCGCCAGTTCGTAAACGTCTTTGACGAGCCGTTTGTTGGAACCCGGATCGGAAAGCGATGGTTTAGCGGCGAGCAGCGCGGATTCGGCGTGAAACGCGGCGCGTTCGGTTTGTCTCGCGGCGATGTAGTTTTCCGCCATTTCGCTTTCAATCAAAACGCGCTCCGCGACTTTGACGGGCGCGTTTTTTAAATATTCTTTTAAGAGCGTTTCGGCGTCATCGAAATTCCTGCGGCGCGCGGCGGTAATGGCTGCAATCGAGCGTGCAGTCTGCGCTTTTTCGCCGTCTTTTTCCGGCAAAGCGAGATATTTTTTCATCGTTTCGCCTGCGCCGTCGGTGTTTGTCGCCAAGAGTTGCAGCATTCCGAGATAATACAAATCGTCGCCCGCCGGAGTTTGTGCGGCAAGCTGCGCGGCGTATTTAGCAGCAAGCTGACGCTGCTCGCGCTGAGTCGTCTGG
This sequence comes from Pyrinomonadaceae bacterium, assembly GCA_036388995.1. Taxonomy (GTDB): domain Bacteria; phylum Acidobacteriota; class Blastocatellia; order Pyrinomonadales; family Pyrinomonadaceae; genus JALZCH01. The sequence continues at coordinate 17,820 of DASVQU010000126.1, forward strand.
CGCAATTCGTCGTTGTAAGGAAGTTTGCGACGCTCGTAATCTTCAAACTTGCGCTTCGCATAAGCGTTCGCGTCCTCGTAAAGCGCCGCTCCGTTTTTTGCAGCTTCATTCGCAGCGGGAGAAACCGGATTTTCCGCAGTTGCGCTTGGCGCAGTCGCGGCTGGATTTGTCCGCACCGGCGGAACGCGGCGCGATTGAGCGAAAGCGATTGTAGAAACGCACAAGATTAAAATGACGGAGAAAAATCGAATCATAAATTTAGCTTTGAAAACGAGATAAATTAAAAATTTGTAAAAACGGAGAATTTTTGCCCTCGACGATTTTGTCCGCAATCAGCCGCGCCGTCAAAGGCGCAAGTAGGATGCCGTTGCGATAATGCCCGGTTGCGAAATACAAATTGGAATTTTCGGGAAACTCGCCGATGATCGGCAAATCGTCGCGGCTCGCCGGACGCAAGCCAGCCCATATTTCGGAAACCGTCGAATTGCCGAGTTTAGGAGAAATTTCCGCCGCCGTTTGCAGCAAAGAAAGCAAACCTCCGCCCGTTATGCTTTTGTCAAAACCGACATCTTCAACCGTCGCGCCAACCAAAACTCTATTATCGGCGCGCGGAACGATATAACCGCGCGCCGAATAAACGACGTGGCGCAAAGGTTTTTCTTGATATGCGAAACTGAGCATTTGACCGCGAATCGGCTTGATTAACGATTCAAGCGGCAAATCAAAAGGCATTTCCGAAAAAGCGCAAGTCCACGCTCCGGCGGCGACAATCACGTTTTGCGCCCCTATTTCGCCTTTATCCGTGGCGACGCCGACGGCTTTGCCGTTTTCAAACAAAATCTTTTCGACTTTATTTGAGCATCGAAGCAAAACATTTTGCTTTTGCACCGATTCAACCAGCGCACGAATCAAATCGCGATTTTCGACTTGCCAATCGAGCGGAAATCGCAGCGCGCCCAAAACCTTTTCGGAAACGTTAGACTCAAGCTCTAAAACCGCTTTGCGGCTGATTTTTTCCACCGGCAAATCCGCCGCTCGCTGCCAGGCAAAGCGTTTTTCCGTTTCTTCCAAATCCTTTTCATCAAAAGCCAGATAAAGCATTCCGGTTTGGTCTAGCTGAACATTAATGCTGGTTTCGGCAAACAGTTCGGCGGCGAAATTCGGATACAAATCGCGGCTTTGACGGCAGAGATTGAAAAAATCATCCGCCGAATCGGCTTCCGCTTGCGGCGCGAGCATTCCGGCGGCTGCGTTTGACGCTTCCAGTCCGAAATGCGCGTTTTTTTCGAGAATCAGAACGCGCCCGACGCCGCGTTTTTTCAGTTCGCGCGCAATGGATAAACCGATTACGCCGCCGCCGATGACGATTGCGTCAAACGTCTCGCGGTTCGATTTTGGCTGTTCTGTAAAATTGAGCTTGTCCGAAAACATCAGTTGTGCGCGGGCGAAAACGATTTTTAAATTATGAGTTTGTTCGCCTCTCTTCCGTTGTGTTTCAAGTGTAGCAAACCGTTCGCCCGGTCAAAAACTTACCGCTCGAAACATTCGGATTTTAAAAAAAATAGTCGGAAACCGTACTGAAAAACAATCGGAAAAACGACATTATCAAAAGCCGAAACTGAAATTATGACAACGAACTATCAAGCAATGGAATTCGTAATTCGTAATTCATAATTCGTAATTGACCAAAAATGCTTTTTCCGATTGGCGACGACAACAGCGACCTGCTGCGATTTCCGTATGTAACTTATTTGCTGATTGCGGCAAACATCGTGGTTTACATTTTGTTTCAGGGCGCGGGTTATAACGACGCTTTTACCTACGCTTTTTCGGTCGTCCCGCGTGAGATTACGACCGGCGTTGATCTTGCCGCGCCGCAGATAATCCGCGATTCTTTCGGCAACCGCGCCGTGATTCCTTTGCAGCCGACGCCGATTCCGGTTTGGGGAACGATTCTGACCTCAATGTTTATGCACGGCGGTTTAATGCATATTTTCGGCAATATGCTTTATTTATGGATTTTCGGCGACAATCTCGAAGACCGTTTGGGACACATTCGCTTTGCGGTTTTTTACCTCGTCTGCGGAACATTTGCGGCTCTGGCGCAGATTTTCACCGACCAGAATTCGATTATTCCGATGCTCGGCGCTTCGGGCGCGATTTCGGGCGTTCTGGGCGGTTATATTTTATTATTTCCGCGCCGAAGCATAACTGCGATTATTTTTTTCACCGTCATCCAAATTCCGGCATTCATCGCGCTCGGCATCTGGATCGGATTGCAGCTTTTTCGCGGGTATTTTTCATCCGCCGAAGCTGGCGGCGTAGCTTATATGGCGCACATCGGCGGTTTTGTTGCCGGATTTTTGTTGATTAAAGTTTTTGCGCTCGGAACTAAACCAACGCCGCAGAGAGTTTTTTAAAACTCAATCCACTCGGTCGGTTCTTTGTGATGCGAGAGAGTGATTTTTGTCTCGGCTTTAAAAAGCGGCGAACGCATTGCGATGGCTTGTTCTGCGGTTAAACGAGCCAGATGCGGCTCGTTTGCTTTTTGCGAGAGATGCGCGAGAACGATGTGACGCGCCGCGCCGTCAAATTCGGCGGAAAGCCAGACGGCTAAATCTTCGTTTGAAAGATGCCCGGTGCGCGACGCGATTCTTTGTTTTAAATCCCATGAATAAATCGGACACGCGCGCAGCATCGGCAAGCTGTGATTCGATTCGATAATAATCGCGTCGCAGCCGCGCAGTTTTTGTGAAATCAACGTCGTCATCTGCCCGAAATCCGTCACCGCCGCTAATCTGATTCCGCAATATTTGGCGATGAAACCGAAATTATCAGCCGCGTCGTGCGGCACGCTGAAAGGCTCAAACTCAATTTCTCCGATGCGGAAATCCTGACTTGATTGAATTTCCACGACTTTCCCTTTAATCGCGTCGGTTCGTTTAACGCCTTCGTCCGGCTTAACGTGACGCTTTTCGAAAAGATATGCTTCGAGCGTCTCGCCCGACATATAAACCGGACAATTCAGACTTTTCAACAACACGCGCAAACCGCCCGCGTGATCCGAATGTTCATGAGTGACGAGAACCGCGTCGAGCTTTGCAACGTCTTCGCCGACTTCGGCACAGCGGCGCACAATCTCTCTCGCGCTCAAACCGGCGTCAATCAGAACTTTTGTTTTTCCGGCAGAAATCAAAACCGCATTTCCAGTCGAACCGCTGCCGAGAACCGTAAATTTCATTTATTCAATCGCTTTTTTCTAAATTCGAGGACAAAACCGATGATAATTGCGATAAAACCGATTATTGAAATTGTGATGCTGGTAATTGAGAAATTTATTCCTGTTGTTACTGCTGCAATTCCCGCTGATTCAGCATTTTTCATACCTTCAAAAGCACTATGAATTCCATAAACAGTAAAAAATGTTCCTGACATTACAGCCAAAATGCCGCCACCGATTAAAATTTTAGGAATCATTTTTCTCTTAAACACTAACTAACTTCTAACCGAGAACGTTCTACCTTAAAACCATTCAGATTGCCAAGCGCGGCAAGCGCGATTAGTTCGGTTTGGAAAAATTCTCTTGCCACGATTTGAATATCGTCCGGCGTGACGGCTTCGATGTTTGCCAGAGTTTCCTCAATCGGAATCGTTTTGCCATGAACGATTTCCTGCCGCGCCAGAGTTCCCGCCCGCACGCTGGTTGATTCCAAACCGAGCAGGATTGAAGCCACGCCTTGTTCTTTGACGAGTTCGAGTTCTTTTGGCGAAACGCCATCGCGCACGATGCGGCGCATTTCGGCAATTGACAAATCAACGACCTGATCGAGATGTTTCGGCGAAGTCCCGGCATAAATCGAAAAAATGCCGCAATCCTGAAATGCAATCGCGCTCGCGCCGACCGAATATGCCAGACCGCGTTCTTCGCGGACGGCTTGCCACAGACGCGAGGAAGTTCCGCCGCCCATAATATTTGTCAAAAGATTTGCAGCATAACGCTGCGGGCTGTTTGACGGAACAAAAGGCGCTGCGATAATAAGATGCGTTTGTTCCAATTCGCGTTTTTTCTTGAGCAAAATTGGAGATGCGGGAATTGGTTTTAGGTCTTCGGTCTTCGGTCTTCGGTTTTTGGAAAATCCAAGAGATTTTTGAGCCAGATCAATGATTTCATTGTGTTCGATATTTCCGGCGGAGGCGATGACGATGTTTTCGGGCGAGAAAACTTCGGCGTGAAAAGCTGCTGTTGTTTCGTGATTAAAAGTCTTGACTGTTCCGCGCGTGCCTTCAATCGGCAAGCCCAAAGGATGAGCGGGGAAAAACGCCCGGTTGAAAAGCTCGCCCAAGTATTCTTCGGGCGTGTCTTCGACCATTTTCATTTCTTCGATGATGACCTTTTGCTCGCGTTTTAATTCCTTTTCGTCAAAACGCGGATTTGCCAGCATATCCGCCAAAAGATCAAAAGCCTGCGGGACGCATTTGTCCACGATTTTCATCGTAAAACCTGTGATTTCGTGGGAGGTAAAAGCGTCGAAATTTCCGCCGAGCTTGTCGGATTCAACCGCAATATCGAGAGCGGAACGCTTCGCAGTTCCTTTAAAAACCGAGTGTTCGATGAAATGGCAGATTCCGTTTAAATGTTCCGGTTCGTGACGCGAGCCGCTTTTTACCCAGAATCCGATTGTCGCCGAGCGCACGCCCGGCATTTTTTCCGTCAAAATTGTGAGACCGTTTTCTAATCTTGTTTTCTTTATGTTTTCGTTCATTCGATTAATGCAATCGTTTATCGTAACACGCCCGAAAAACGTCCGCCAAATAAGCAAACCGTCGCGATTATCAGAGTTTTTTAACATTTCTTTACAATCAAAAGTTTGACATCACAGAAATCGCCAAATATAGTCTTAATGAAACTGATTTTCACTTTCATTTTATTTTAAAACCTTTAGCCTGCTGATTTGCTAAAGGTTTTTTCATAAACGGATTTATAAAACTGATGAAAACCTTTCGCAAGATTATTTTCTGGCTTCATTTAACATCGGGCGTTTTTGCTGGCGTTGTCATTTTGATTATGTCGATAACCGGGGCGCTTCTGGCGTTTCAGCCGCAAATCGAAGCGTTTGTCGAACGCGACGCGCGGACAATTCAAATTTCCGAAAACGCCGAGCGGCTCGATGCGAACACGCTTCTCTCGCGGATTCAAACCGTGAAACCGGAAATCAAGCCGACAAATCTGACGATTAAATCCGCGCCCGATGAAGCCGCCGCGCTCGCGCTCGGACGCGAAGGAACTTTGTACGTCAATCCTTACAACGGCGAGATTACGGGCGAAAATTCAAAATCGGCGCGAGCGTTTTTCCAATTCGTCACCGATTGGCATCGCTGGCTCGGAGCTTCGGGAGAAAATCGCGCGATTGGAAAAGGAATCACGGGCGCTTGCAATCTGGCGTTTCTGGTTTTGGCGATTACCGGAATTTATCTCTGGATGCCGCGCAAATGGAGCCGGAAAAACGTCAAAGCCGTCGGCACGTTTCGTTTCGATCAAAAAGGAAAAGCGCGCGATTTTAACTGGCACAATGTCGCCGGAATCTGGACATCGCTCGTTTTAATTGTTTTGACGGCGACGGCGGCTGTTATTTCGTATCAATGGGCGAGCAATCTGGTTTATTACGCAACCGGCAACACGCCGCCCGCGCCTCAGCAGCCTGCGCCGCAGCAACAATCAAACGGCAATGCGCCTTTCGCAGTTCCGGCAAACGTTTCTTCCCTGTTTTCACGCGCAGAACAGCAGTCGCCCGGTTGGAAATCAATCGCGCTGCGTTTTCCGATTGGCGAAAACGCGATTTTCACGATTGACGAAGGCAAATATTTGAACAAATTCGGGCGCTCGACGCTGACGCTAAATGCAAACACGGCTGAAACCGTCAAATGGGAATCTTACGGAGACCAAAACTCAGGGCGGCAGCTTCGCTCGTGGATGCGTTTCACGCACACGGGCGAATCGTTTGGAATCGTCGGGCAAATCATCGCTTTTATCGCGTGTTTGGGCGGAAGCTTGCTCGTTTATACCGGACTTTCGCTAGCCTTCCGGCGTTTTCGCGGCTGGTTGGCAAATCGTTCAAAAAACTCAAATTCGACCGCTGTTCCTGTGACCGAAAACGAATAAATACTATTCGGGAATTTGCCAATCAATTTCTCCCCGTTTGGCTTTTCTCAGATTTTCGTTGATTTGTGAAAAAGGTCGGCTGCCCAAAAAGCCTTTGGCAAGCGGCGACGGATGCGCGCCTTGCACGATTTTGTGTTTTGTTTCGTCAATCAGCTCAATTTTCTTTTGAGCCGGTTTTCCCCACAAAACGAAAACCACAGTTTCATCTTTCTCATTGATTTGCCTGATAATTTCGTCGGTAAACTTTTCCCAGCCTTTGTTTTTGTGCGAATTGGAAACGCCTTCCCGCACGGTCAAAACGACATTGAGCATTAAAACTCCCTGTTTTGCCCAAGCGGTTAAATTCGCGTGATTGGTCGGCTCGACGCCCAAATCATCCTTTAATTCGCGGTAAATATTCCTGAGCGAAGGCGGAATTGTCTGGCTTTTGTCTTCAACCGAAAAGCTCAATCCGTGAGCCTGACCTTTTCTGATATACGGGTCTTGTCCGAGAATCACAACTTTGACGTTTTCGTAAGGCGTCAGCTCAAGCGCCGTAAAAATCTTTTCAGGGGGCGGAAAAACTGTTTGCTCGCGTTGCTCCTCGGTGACAAATTCTTCTAATTTCGCAAAATAAGGTTTTTCGCGCTCATTTTGAAGGCGCTCTCGCCACCCTTTTGGAATCTCTGGAATCATAAATTTTCTAACAAAAGTTTTTTTATAATGATTACAAGAACTTATTCACTTTTCAAGAAAAACGGCTGCTCTGGAATAGAGCAGCCGTTTTTCCGAATCAGATTTTAAACCGATTAACTGACTCCGTCTTTTTTCGCGTCGCTTGTGCCGTTCGTTGTGACTTCAACAACTTTTTCCGACGCGAGAACGATTTTGCCGTCTTCCTGCTGCTTGATTCCAAGCTGCGATAAAACTTCCGGCACTGTTAAACCGAGCGATTGAAGCTGTTGCAGCAACCCGAAAATAATGCTCGGACTGGTTTGGGCGAAACGGTTGATTCCATTTGAGCCGTTACCGTTGCCGTTTGAACCGCCCTGATCAATCATCACGACTTTATCAATCTTGCTCATCGGTTCGGCGACGGCTTTAAAGACCGGCGCGGTGGCTTCGATAATCGAAGGCAGTTTTTCGAGAATCGTTTGCAGACGGGCGGAATCGTTAAACTCCCGCCACGCGGCGGCTTTTTCTTTGATCGCGGCGGCTTCCGCCAAACCCTGCGCTTCGGTGGCTTTTGCGTTCGCGAGACCTTGCGCCTGGAGTTTTTCGGCTTCCGCCAAACCTTGTGCTCTGATGCGTTCGGCTTCGGCTAATCCAAGCGCGCGGACACGGTCGGCTTCGGCTTGTCCTTCGGCTTGAACAGCCGCCGCGCGTCCCTGACCTTCGCGTTGAAGCGTTGCGGCTTCGGCTTCGGCTTGTGCAATTTGCGCCTGTTTGCGACCTTCGGCGGCTAAAATTGAAGCCTCCTGTTCGCCCTGCGCGCGAAGCACTGCGGCGCGTCGGTCGGCTTCGGCTTGTTTGACGACCGTAGCTTCAAGCTCTTTCTCTTTACGCAAAACTTCCTGTTCCTGCACGGCGATTTGTTCCTGCGTGCGAATTCGCTCGATGCGGACTTCTTCGGCGATAACTTCCTGACGCGCTTTGGCTTCGGCAAGCGGTCCGGCTTGATCTGCGGTGGCGCGTTCCTTTTGAATTTCAGCGGCAACCTGCGCTTTTTGAATTTCGGTTTCGCGGTTTGATTGCGCGATTAACGCTTCCGTATTCAAGCGAACTTTTTCGCCTTCCTGCAAAGCGAGCGACGCTCTGATTTTAGAATCGCGGTTTGCTTCCGCCTGACCGATTTCGGCGTCGCGTTTGACTTCCGCCGTGCGGCGTTTGCCGAGCGCGTCCAGATAACCTTCGTCGTCCGAGATTTCCTGAATCGTCAGCGCGTCCAAACCGATTCCCATTTTTTCCAAATCTCCGGCGGCTTCGCTCGTCAGTTTTTGAGCGAAGCTTTGACGGTCGGCATTGATTTCTTCGACCGTCAATGTGCCGAGAATCGCGCGCAAGTGACCTTCGAGCGTTTGGAAAACCAGTTGATGAAAAACCTCAGGCGGCATTCCCAGAAAGCGTTCGGAAGCGGCGCGCAGAGATTCGTCATCGCCTTTAATTTTGACGTTGGCTGTCGCTTTGACCGAAACCGGAACACCCTGCGCCGTGTAAGCGCGCGAAGTTGCCAGCGGAACTGTCAAAACATTCAGACTGAGATATTCGACTTTTTCGAGAAACGGAAAAACCAGCGTCGCGCCGCCGCGCACGAGCCGATAACCGACCGTCGCACCGTCCGCGAGCTTGCGCCGGCGACCGGAAATTACCGCCGCCTGATTCGGCGAAACTTTGATGTAATTTTTGCTCAAAAGCATTAACGCGATCAGCAAAGCGACGACGATGCCGACGACTACGCCGACGATTAACAGAAAGGAAGATT
>DASVQU010000127.1:0-34411 GCA_036388995.1 Pyrinomonadaceae bacterium
AAAATAGATTTCTGACGTTAAATGCAGCAATTCTTAAAGTCGGAACGATAGGCGACCTCCATTGTGGAAATAATTAAAATGACTCGCCGGCAAAACCTCCAATAAATGTTTTGCCGCCCGTTTTAAACCGTTACTGTTGGTTATTTAGGTACTACGGTGCTGACTGTTTTACGCCTACCAGTTTAAATTGTCAAGTGTTTCTACTAGCGATTGGAAAACCCGCCGATAAATCCGGTGCGGCTCGGTTTATCTTTGGTTTCCCAAACAATCGTGATTTTATCAATCGCCACGTAGCAAATTTTTTCTTCTTCGTCTTTTAAAACCAAAACGTCCGCTTCGATTGCTTCGATTTGCCCACTCACGGAAACGCCGCCGGCGCAGACGACATCAACTTTTTTTCCCACGAATCCATTCAAAAATGATTTCATAAAGCTCCCTTTCAATAAAAAACGCTCCCAGAAGTTTAATTAAATTCGGCTCCGATGCAAAGCCGCGCGACCGACAATTTTCCAACGGCTTTCCGGCGCGCCGTTTGTGCCCGTTTGCGCGGCGGCGGAATTTGTTTTGGTCTGATTTTGATAATCGAGTGCGGCGGCGATCAGCGCCATATCGAGTCTGATTTCGTCGTCTTCCCCGGATTGTTCGGCTAAAACTTGTTCGCGGCGCTCGAACCAGCGTGAGATAAATCCGGTGTCCAATTTGCCTTCGATAAATTCCGAATCGCGGATGATTTCTCGAAAAAACGGGAGCGTCGTGCGGATTCCGCCGACTGTGTATTCGTCCAGAGCGCGGCGCATCCGGTCAATCGCCTCCGCGCGGTCGCGTCCCCAAACAGCGAGTTTGGAAATCATCGGGTCGTAGAAAATCGAAACTTCCGTGTTGTCGGTGACGCCGCCGTCATCGCGCACGCCAGCGCCGTGCGGAACGCGCAGACGCGAAATCCTGCCCGGAGAAGGCAGAAAATTGTTCGCCGGGTCTTCGGCGTAAACGCGACATTCAATTGCGTGTCCGCGCAAAACAACGTCTTCTTGCTTAACTGAAAGCTCGTAACCGGCGGCAACGCGAATCTGCTCTCTGACCAAATCAATTCCCGTAACCAATTCAGTGACCGGATGCTCGACCTGCAAGCGCGTGTTCATTTCGAGAAAATAAAACGAGCGGTCAACATCGGAGACCAGAAATTCGATTGTTCCCGCGCCGACGTAATTGACGGCTAGCGCGGCTTTAACTGCCGTTTCGCCCATTTTGCGTCGCAATTCGGCGTCGTTAATCGGCGACGGCGCTTCTTCGATCACTTTTTGATTGCGTCGCTGAATCGAGCATTCGCGCTCGCCCAGATAAACGCAGTTTCCGTGTTTATCGGCAAAAACCTGAATCTCGATGTGACGCGGGCGGACGACCGCTTTTTCGATATAAACATCGCCGTTGCCGAAAGCGGCGATTGCTTCGGATTGCGCGGTTTCAAGCGCCGATTTTAATTCGCTTTCCTCAAAAACAAGCCGCATTCCCTTCCCGCCGCCGCCCGCCGCCGCTTTGAGCATCACGGGATAACCGATTTCCGCCGCCACGTCACGCGCTTCTTCAAATGTCGAAAAGGCTTCGGTCATTCCCGGCACGACAGGAACTCCGGCGTCCTGCATCAATTTGCGCGCGGCGGTTTTGCTGCCCATCGCTTCCATTGCGTAAGGTTCGGGACCGATGAAAACCAGCCCCGCGTCCTGCACGGCTTGGACGAATTCGGCATTTTCCGACAAAAAACCGTAGCCCGGATGAATCGCCTCAGCGCCCGATTGTTTGGCGGCTTCGATAACTTTGTCCATCCGCAGATAGCTTTCGCGCGAAGCCGCCGGACCCAATAAATACGCTTCGTCAGCCATCCGTACGTGCAATGCTGCGGCATCGGGTTCCGAGTAAACCGCAACGGGCGAAATCTGCATATCGCGGCAAGCGCGAATTACGCGCACTGCGATTTCACCGCGATTGGCAATTAAGATTTTTTTGAACATAAATCACTTCGCTGTTTGAACAACCGCGTTATAAACGCCTTCGACAACTTTTGCCATACGATTGTAATCGAGTTTTTCCGCCGTGTCAGCGGCAGTATGATAATTCGGGTTTCGATAAAAAGCGGAATCGGTAATCATCGCCGCGTCGTAACCAAATGCCCAATAATTTCGGTGGTCGGAAAAATCAATTCCGGGAATCGAAACCGGCGCATTAGTCGAATAAACCGGCAAATCCGAGGCGGCAAGCATTGCGGCTTTAATGCGCCGCACAGTTAGAAAATTATTAAAATTGCCTATGACGCAGATAAAATTTCCGCGTGAAGGATACAACGAACTCATTACCGAAACCGGAAACGCCTGACTGTTCGGCTCGTCGGAGAAATAGCCAATCATTTCGAGCGACAACATCAACCGGACAAAAGCGTTTTGATCTTTTAAAGATTTCGCGTGGACATAACTGCCCATTTTATTTGTGCCGAAAAAGGGCGGTTCTTCCAAACTATATGCGACCAGCTCGATTTGCGTGTGAAGCTCTGTTTTGCCGAGCAGATATGCCAGCTCAATGAGTCCGGCGACGCCGCTCGCATTGTCATCAGCCGCCGGCAGAGCGCCCGCGGCATCGTAATGCGCGCCAATGACGATTCGTTCCGCTGTTTCAGTTCCAAAACGCGCAATTATATTGCGATAAGTTTTGCCGCCGACTTCAAATTCCTGCTCAGAAGTTTTGCCGCCCGCGGTCTCGAAATGCTGTTTGATATAGGCTGCGGTTTTATCGAGATTTTGTATGAACGGAAAACTGCGCGGGGAAAAATCGTTTGATATTTTTACGACGTGCGTTTTTAATTTTTCAGGATTAACGGAAATTTCTGTTTGCAGTTTTCCGGCTGGGAAAATCAGCGGCTGCGTAACCAGAAAAACGAAAACGCCGATGACAAACAAAAAGAAACCGAGAACTAAAAGCAGCCAGAAAATCATTTTTTTGCGACCGCCCTTTTCGGTTCGTTCCGTTTCATCACTAAAAATACTCATTTAAACAACAATCGAGTTTCCCGGTTGACGCGGGTTGAACGGAAACTTTTGCCCTTTTTGTAAAGCTCCCTTGTAAAGAAACAATAGAGCGATAAGCCCTGATTTTGATTCGAAGCTGAAACGTTCTTTTCGACTGCCAAATAAGTTAAGAATCGCCTTACCTTCGCCGCGTCTATCTCCGCCGGAGTCTTACATTGTGAAAGAAAATATATTGCTGATCCAATAAACATGACCTTTTACAGCTTCATAACTGTAATGGCGAACTCGCATCAAATTCCGCGCATTACCAAGGAGTTTTGACATAATCAGAATAATCCCTATGAAGAATTTCAAAGGATTTTTGGATAGCCGTAAAGATACGGCAAAATCCCGATAAAATCAACTTTTTGTTTGACTTCCGAGTTAAAGCAGATGTATAAAAATTCCGTTTAAGAAATCTACAATTCAGTAGAATTCAAAGTTCGGCGCTTAGAGACTTCCAGTGTCTTGTTGAAGCAAGAGAAACAAAAATCACGAGTAATATATGTCGAGTGATATTCCTGCCCAATACATTTTGATTTTGATCGCTATAATGTTGGCTTCCGGCTCCCTCGGCGGATTAGTGAACTACTATTTAACCCGATTGGAGAACCCATCTCAGTTAAGCCTTAGAGAATCACTAGTAGTAGGAATAGCCGCCTCATTCTTGGTGCCGCTGTTTCTTCAGATGGGTTCGAGTAACTTGTTACAGGAAGGTGTATCCAAACCCCTTGAACTGTTCGTATTTGCCGGGTTCTGTTTGATTGCTGCGATCTCATCCAAAGCATTCATTCGCACAATATCTGAAAAGATTTTACGAGATTTAAGAGATGCAAAGAATAAATCAAATGCAGCGCTCGTAGTGGCAACCGAGACTCGTCAGGAGGTAGAAGAGATTGAGGAAGGCATTGAAGGAGTGACGCCACAACAGGAAACTTGGCACCCTGTCTCTGACTTGGAGCAGGCAATACTTCGGGCGGTGTATTCAAGTCGTGTGCACAGACCTAGTTTCGAGGATATTCTGGCTCTGGGACATTGGCAGCGGGAAGAACTCGGCAGTGTCTTGAAGGGGTTGGAACAGCGAGGATTAGTTAGGTCAAAGATTTACGAAGATGGTCAGAGACGGTGGAGGGTGCGGAAAGCTGGCAAGGCGTTAATCGGGGGTCTTCAGGGATTGTCTACGCGCTTTGATGAATCTTCTACGGAGGTAGAAACCGGGTAATCGCTAATCTTGGCTGCTGCAACAGCGGTAGTGTTAGCCGCGCGGTAGCGCTTAACAATGGCATGTACCCGACCCGAATTAGCGTGCTTTTCATCGAAAACTTGCGTGTAGCATAGTTGAGTGCGGACGGGTGATGCCGGGCGTTCGACGGCTTCCTTTTGTTCCGATGATAATAATATAACGACGGGCGAAAATTATGAGAAAAGTTAAGCTCGATTCTAAAGCCGAAAAATTCACCGACGCATTTGTTGACGGTGAAAACTCCCCCGAAAATGCGGTTTTGAGTTCCGTAAACGGCGCAAAGATATTGGAGCTTGAAAAAGAAAACAGTTTTATGGGCGAGCATAAATCATTCATAAATCCTTTGAAACAAGTCTTTTTATTTTTGCCGGGAACATTTCTCTTATTTTTTATGAGTTTCGGAGCGGCGATTATCTTTATGGAAATCGTTGTCTATCGGCGAGCGTTTGAAACGCTTCCAAACGATTTTCCGTTTCAGTTTGCGTTGATCGGCTTGATTATTTTGTTAGGGATTTTGATGATCTGGTTTGGATTGGGAGATATAAAAAACAGAAAACATTTCGTCATCCCAGTCTCGTTAATGATTTCGGGCGCGATGATTGGAGCAGTTGTCAAAGCAACGGCGAGCGTTTTTGATTTAGCTGACAAAATGTTGGACAATTTCAGCTATCTTATCTGCCTTTTTCCTTTAGCTTTGATCGTTCCGATTTTGGCGAAAAGTATTGTTGACCGAAAAACTGAAGAGACTTTTAAATAACGCGCCGTCGAACAAATCATCGTACGTGAGGGCGAAACAGCGACTTTGTTTTTTAGCTTGTCTCTTTTCTCTCACGTTGCGTGTTGACGGTTTCGCCTCACATCAACTCCGCCGTTAAACAACTATTGAATTTCCCGGCTGGCGCGGGTCGTAGCGAATCGAAACTTTTGCGCCGGGGGCGTAATCTTGAGTTCGCAAACGCTGTTCGGCGGTTAATAATTCAGAAGATTCATAATCCGCGCCGTTGATGCTGTAAATGTAAAAAACCTGCGTATTTTCATCGTCGCAGTCGAGAATTCTGCCTTCGGTGATGCGTCCGTTTTTTAAGAGCCGTTCGCGCCGCTCAATTTCAGAATCGGGTTTTCTCTTTCGAGAAAATTTAAAAAGCGCCATAAATCGGGGGAAATAACACTTGTTTTTTCAAAATCTTCAATGCGCGGGCTGCGGCTCGGTTTTGCCTTTTTCGCGCCGCGCCGCTGCTTCGGACGTTTTTTCTTCGGCTTCGATTGCGCCCGACGCAGCGCGTTCGATTCTTTCCAGTTCCGAATATGTATAAATCATCCGCTGGACAAACGTCCACAAATTTCCGATTGCCAGAATCCACAACACGGCGGGCATTCGATTGGCGAAAAAGCCGTCTGAACCCGGAACGTGCGTCAGCGCGCCGATGATCAGCAAAACGATTCTTTCCGGGCGGCGCAAAAATCCGACATCGTTTTTCGGAATCAGGCTTTCGGCGCGAGCGCTCGTGTAGCTGACCATCACGGAAAACATCAGCCCGACGGCGGCTAAAAATACGTTTGTCAGCGAACGTTGCGGCGTGTTGGTCGCGTAAAAAAATAAAATCCCGACAAACACGACCATATCGGACAAACGGTCGAGCGAAGAATCGAGAAATGCGCCGAATTTCGTTACCTGTCCGGTTTCCCGCGCGACGCGCCCGTCGAGCATATCGAACAAATTCGCCAGAATCATCACGATTCCAGCCCAGAAAAAATGTCCGAGTCCGAACAGCAAAGCGCACAAAACATTGATGCCGACTCCGATGCAGGTCAAAACGTTCGGATGCACGCCGCCGTTCACCAGCCAGTAAACCAGCGCGTCTAAAATCCTCTTCGCCCCGCGTCCGATGCTTGCTCCAACCATTTAGGTTTTTGTTTTCCTATACTTACCCTGTACCGCCAAGTATTGCCGGATGCAATCTCAATGCATTCTATCACTCAAAATGCCTTAGTGTAAGTCAATGATAGATACATTTTTAGATACGGGTTATAAAAAAGCAAAAGGCTCAGGGCAAACCCTTGCGCCTTTTCGTTTGTTTCTGCAAATTCGTTCAGCCCTTTTCCGGGACGGATTTGTAAGTTTTTTATTTTTCTTACGTGAACTGACGAACATTTAACCTGGTTCTGCTAAGGTTGAGCGTAGACTATAAGAGCACTAACGAGGGAACATTTTGAAAACTGTTAAATTAACGAAACTGATTGTCGCAATAACCATTCTTATAACACTTACTGCTTCGAGCAAAGTAATTTCCGCACAAACAACTTATTCAACCGGCTTTGAACCTCCTGTATTTACACTCGGCGATGTAAACGGGCAAAACGGCTGGGGATATTTTTCCAACAGTCCGACCAAAGGCGTTATTGAATCTGCGCCGGCTGGAAGCTCCAGTTTTTTTGAAGCACAATCGCTTGCCATAAGGACAAATAATGTAGATTTCTTCGGAGTGGCAAACCATCTCTATTCAGCAACGGTTGATCCGGCAGGCGAACCGGGAAGCACTCTCGGCGGAACTGTTGTTGCTTCGCCTTACAACCATTTTGCTGCTTCATTTTATTATCAAGCGCCTTCGACCCCTGTCATCTCCACATTGGCAAACGGTCGCTTTGCCGAGCTTAATCCAAGCAGCAAAGGAACCGGAGCAGGTGATTATCCAAATCGTTATGCGCAGGTTCGAGTCGTGAACGACACTAATACAGCAGCCGGCAAATTAAGATTTGAAATCGGCTGGTACACTTTTGCCGATCAAACTTTTATGGTTAGCACAGTTGCAGAAAATCTGAACTGGGGAGAATGGTACCGGCTCGACTACGACATTACTTTTTACCCTGGATTAAACGGCACGAGTCCTAATGATGTTTTCAGGCTCTCAATTTATGATCTCAACAACAATTTGCTTGGCACCGCTACGGGATCAACGTGGGAAACGGCTTATAAAACAGGTAACTTCGGTGGAGGAAACACCGCAAGAGCGGTAAACGGCTTTGATTTTTGGAGCAGAACAGGACCCAATAACGCTCTTGTTGGATATATAGACAACTTTTCCGAGTCTGTGAACAATTTAGCAGCGACTGCCAGCTCAGTCACAGTTTCAGGGCGTGTGATGAAAGGAAGAAGGGGAATTTCTCAAGCGAAAGTTTCTCTGACAGATCAAAATGGAGAAACCAGAACAGTTCTGACCAACTCATTAGGTTATTACAGATTTGTAGATACGCCGGCTGGTCAAAGTTATACAATCAGCGTTTCAGCTAAGAAATATACATTCACTCAGTCCGCGCAAGCGCTTTCGCTTGTCGGCGAAACGGATGATATAAACTTTGTCGCTGATAATTAACGGATTCGGCTGGAATTCAATCTCCCAAAAGAGTCGCCGGAACCGCGCGGCTCTTTTTTTGTCTTTCTTATACGAAAATAAAAACGAATGTTCCGTTGAGCGACTTGCGATAGGTTGAAACGCGGGCAAGCCCGCCGTTAAACGCGCCGTTGCTTCTTTATTTTTGTATTAGATAAATCTTTTGCAGTCAAAAAAAATCACCAAAAAATTCTGAAACGAGCGTAACTTTTCTTAGATTGGCGTTTATAAGTAACAGCAAAGTTAATATTATCTGCGGTATTTGATGACGAATGAGAATGAAGATTTAATAGCAATCGAACGCATTAAAAAAGGTGATGCGGAATCTTTTACTTACCTTTATGAGAGGTATCGAGACCGGGTATATGGCTTTGCATATCGTATGTTAGGTGTTCAATCAACCGCCGAGGATGTTACGCAGGAGGTATTTCTGGTAATTATCCAGCACCCGGAGAAATATCAACCGGCGCGCGGCTCGATGCTGACATTTCTTTGCTCAATAGCCAGAAATAATATTTTGAATCGGTTTCGTCGCCGCAGTTACGAGGTTGAAGACAATTTTGACGAAGATGAGTCAGGCTTAATAAGAGACGATTACGAAGCTAATCCGCTTTCGTCGCTTCTTGAGCAGGAGCTAACGGAAAAGGTAGATGAATGTATCGCTTTGCTTCCGCCATTGCAGCGTGAAGTCGTCGTCTTACGGAAATTTCAAGAGCTGTCTTATCAGGAAATTTCGATTATCACAGGCACGGAATTAAATGTCGTCAAAGCACGGCTCCACCGGGCGCGTCAGTCTCTGGCGAAAAATCTAGCGCCGTATATAAATTTGAAAGGAGGCGATTGTCATGAAATGCGAAGAAGTTAGTTTATTAATAGAAGAGCTTTACGACGACGAAATAGATTTCCGTTTGAAAGCTCGTGTAAAAGAGCATCTGTCAGACTGCCCTTCGTGCAGCGCTGAGTTCGATAGGATATTTAGGTTAGACCAATTATTGGAAAAAGCTCCCGCGCCTCCTCCGCCTTCCGCTCTGCTCGACCGGAAGTTAATGAAAGCTTTTGAGCGTCATAACAAGGAAGCCTTAAAATCTCCCGCGTGGTGGCAGCGAATATTCGTCGGCTCGGTGAGCGTCCCGAAACCGGCTTTTGCAGCAATCCTGCTTGCGATTATCGCAACGATTACGGCGGCGATTATGATTGAAAGAAATCGCAGCGTTTCTTCTGAAATCGGCGCATCTCTTCCCGCATCATCGCCTATCGTTTCTGCGCCTTTACCGCCCGAAATAATTGAGAAAACGAAGATTGTTGAAGTCCCTGTTATTAAGGAGCGCGTTGTGACGCGGGTTGTTTATGTCGAACGGCAGAATACTGAGGCAATTAAGCCGCAAAAGGCATTGTCGGCGCGAAATGGAAATGATGAAAATATGCAAAAGCGGACTTTAAAGGAAGGCGATACTAATCTGGCGATGAACGGTTCGGTAGAAGACGGCGGATATGTCACTCGCGCTAATCTGACCGGATTTCAGCCGGCGACAGAGTTAAAAACAAGAATTATTCAGGAGGGCAAACGGGATGAAAAATAAAGCTCTTATCGCTGTGTTAATACTATTCAGTCTTTTTTGTCATCCCGGCATTGTTCCGGCACAGCAGGAAAAGCGAGGAACGTCCGTAAGATTTAATGAGAGCGGAATATTAGTCGAGTTTAAGACCCAAACCGAGCCGCCGCAAAGCGGTAATCAATTTGTTGAGGTGAGCGGAACTACGCATGTTAAAGGCGAAAGCAATATAACCCATCGTGTTTTAGTTGACCACACAAGCGGCGCAACATTCGGCTACGATCTTGAGGTTCAGCCTTCCACTGTAGCAAACCATTTTATGTTGACGATTAAGCCGCTTTCCGTCGAAAAACTAAACATTAAGCCTTTGACGGTAAAAGCCGCTCCGGTTACGCCGCTCTCGATTCAAGGAATTCCGGTCGAGCAATTACCCGCTGAAATTAAGGGGCGGATGGTGCAAAAAGCAACGAAAGCAGCAGGCAGCGGGAATCCAACCGCAGCTTCTGGAGGCGGCGCCACTATTGTTTCTGATAAAAACAAAATTGAAAATGCCGTTCCCGTCAGCATTTCAAACCCGACAAAATATCCTCCTGCTTTTCTGATAGAGGACGGCGGAATGTTTGCGCTCGACGTGCTCGTCAATCCGCAAACCGGCGTCAAAATCATTGATGTAATCAAAATTTCCTCGGGAGCAAAGCAAACCGGCAGCAACAATACGGCAAAATCACAGCCGCCGCGTGATTTCACACCGGACGCCGTTGAATTGTCTGTAAAAAATTTCAAATTTTTGATTAACGAACAAAACGTTTTGGGCGCTGAAAATCCGGTTCGCGGAGGAGTTACGGGAGCAATTATCTGGATTTATTTGCCGGGACAAGGGCGTTTTATTTTCTCGCTCACGCCGCGCGAAGGATACGATTTTCAGAAAATCGGAATAATTCAAGGCAACAAAATTTCTTTCCAAATCGGCGTTAACCGTTATGAGTGGATTTCCGAGATACCTGTATTCGGCGGTGGCGGTAGCTGGAATTTATGGGTTTTGCACGACGCGGAATATTCCCCGCAAAACGAATTATTCACCGCCGGCGGTTATCAGCTTGGCGCGGCTGACCGGATCGAGTTTCTTCTAAAGAAAAAATAAGCAAAACAAAACGAGGAGAATTTTATGAAAAAGCTTTTAACGGCTTTATGTCTGACGTGTGTCTTGATGACGGGATTTGAGGTTTTCGCCGAAGCAGGCAAAAAAGATTTAAACGCTCCCGTACCGCAAAAAGCGCGAGAATTAACGGCGCAAAGCGTATTTTTAGCCGAGCGCGACCGCTTTACGGAATCTGTTGCCGCTTTGCAAAAGGCGATTGCGATAGCGCCGAATTACGTCAATGCTCACGCCGAATATATTCAGTTAAAAGCAAATTTTCTTAATCGTTACGACGTCGTTCGCAAAGAATATGAAGATTTGATGATGAGAGAACCCCAAAATCCGGTTTACCCGATGGCGCTGGCAATCGCTCAGTATCAAACATCTCAGACAAGTAAAAATGCCTGGCTCAAAAAAGTCGTCGAACTTGCGCCCGAATGGTCTTGGTCTCATTATGCGCGCGCTTTGTTAATCGCCGAAAAAGAGCCGGAAACAGCGGCTGTCGAACTCAATAAATATATCGAAGCCGACGGCTCATGGATTTCGGCTTATTCGACGCTCGCATGGATTCAGGAAAAAACTTTGAAAAAACTTGACGACGCCATTGCGACGACGGAAAAAGCGGCGGCGCGTCCCGATTCCCGCTCTTGGAATTTCCTTTCGCTTTGGGGATTGCGTTTGGGAAAAGCCGGAGGAACGGAAGAAGCCAAAGCCTCGTTGAGAACGGAGCTAGAACGCATTGCTTCCACATCGCGCGACGTGAAGATTCTCGACGCCGTTCGTCTTGCTTATTCCGATTTGCTGAAAGATGAGGAAAAGTCAAAATCAGTTAAAGCTAAAATGCTTCAAATTGATCCTGCCTGGTATCCCGAACGAGGTCGCATTTTATATATCTCGGCAAGAAATATGAGCGGTGTTCCCCGCATCGTCGTCGCGACAAACGCTCAATTCTCCTTATGGAACAAAATGAGCGAATTCAACGGCGAAATGGAACCCGTAGAAAAAATTGCCGGGCTTGAGAAACTGCTTTTGCTCAAACCTTCCGCAGAGATGAAGCGGTATCTGTACGAACAGATTTTCAAAGTTGCCGAAAAAGCCGGTAATACCAATGTTCTCATTAAGTATGGTGATTTGTTATATGCGATTGATCCGAGCGACGCAGCCGTTCCCGCGAAAATATCAATCGCTTTAGCAAACAGGAAAGACGCGCCAAAAGCATTGCATTTTGCCCGCATTGCCGAAAAAGCGATGACTGTTTTCCGTCCCGTTACGCCGCCCGCTAATAACGGCGCGACCGCCGAAGAGTGGCGCAAAGAGCGATTTTCCGTAGAGCGGCAGCAGCAATTTTACAAGAATCTGCGCGCCCTCGCGCTCGATGCGCTTGGATGGTCGCTTTGCCAAGCCGGACGCTGTGCTGACGCTGAACCGTATCTCAAACAATCAATCGAATCTGCCCGCACCGAGCAAAACCTTTTTCATCTGGCGGAAGTTTTAGGAAAGCTGGGACGCAATGAAGAAGCGGAACGCGCCGCAATCGAAGCGAAAAATGCTTACGCCGAAGCCATTAAAAAGACATTCAAGAAAGAGCCGATCAAAGATTTCGAGCTTTCTGCGATAGACGGGCGACGAGTAAAGCTTTCCGATTTGAAAGGCAAAGTCGTCCTGATTGATTTCTGGGCGACGTGGTGCGGACCGTGCGTTAAATCAACGCCGACTCTAAACAAGCTGTATGCAAAATATAAGGAGCGCGGTTTTGAAATTCTTTACGTTTCGGTTGACGAACAATCCGACCTTTATAAAATCGCACTGTTTGTTAAAGACCACAAGCTCGGCTTTCCCGTGCTGCTCGACGAAGGTACAAAAGCGCTCTACAACGTGAAGGTCTTTCCGACCACAATTTTTATTGACCGCGAAGGAAACATCCGGCATCGCGACACAGGTTTCGGCGAGGAATCGCCCAGAATGCTCGAAACGGTTGCCGAGTTGCTATTAAAAACCGAATAAAAATTACAAATTTAAAAGGAGTTTCCTCAATGCGAAAAATGTATTTATTAAAATTATGTATGCTTTTTTTAGTCGTCACAGTTTCGGCTGTCGATGCGGTGTCGCAGAGCAATGAATTGAATAAACCCGTTCCAGATTCCGCCCGCCAAACTTTTAAGCTGGCAAACCAGCTTGCCGAACAGGAGAAATTCGCCGCATCTGTAGCGGCACTAAAAAAAACTATTGCTGCCGCCCCGCAGCTTCTTCCGGCGCACGTTAAATATATCAGCCTCAAGGCTTATTTTATGGGACAGCAATGGGAAGTCAAAGCGGAATACGAAAATTTAATGGCAAAAAATCCCGCCAATCCGATTTATCCCGCCGCACTCGGCATAGCATTATTTGCCGAGTCTTCGCAGGCAAGGCGCGGCTGGTTTGAAACGGTTACAAAACTTGCGCCGGATTGGACCTGGGGTCATTACGCTAAAGCGAATCTCTTAAAAGATAAAGAACCCGAAACAGCCGTCGCTGAATTTTCCAGGGCGATAGAGAAAAATCCGTCCTCGCCGGAGGCTTATACGGAAGCGATTTTCATCCAAGAATTTCGACTTAAAAAGATTAGCGATGCAATTGCGACGGCAGAAAAAATGGCGAGCCAACCAGACCTTCGCGCGTCGGGACTCGGCAATCTATGGCGATTGCGGCTCAAAGCCGATGCGACCGAAGAAGCAAAAGCGAAATTGCGTCATGAATTATCGCAAATAGCCGCGTCTTCCAAAAATATTCAACTGCTTGCCGCCGTGAGAACGGCTTACAGTGATTTGCTCAAAGAAGCGGAGGCGGCGCAGTTGATCGAGAGGAAGATTAGCGAAATAGATTCGACATGGTACGCGGAGCGCGGCACTGCCAAGGCTTCGACGGCGCTCGGCAATAACGGGACATACAGCATTGTTTATTCGGGGCGCCAGCTTTCCATTCTTAATAAACTTAGAAAAATTGATTATTTCCTCGAAACTCAGGAACAGACAATCCAGTTGGAGCAGTTATTGACGCTCAATCCTAATTCCGAATTGAAGCAGAATATTTATGATCGGCTCCTCGGACTCGCAATACAGGGCGAAAAAGACGCGGCAATTGTAAAGTATGGAGAGGAGCTAATCGCGCTCGACCCGAAAAATGCCATGATTTTAGCAACGGTTGCTTTGTCCCTTGCCAATCAAAAGCAGAAACTTGAAAAAGCGCTCGGTTACGTCCGGCTCGCGGAGGAATTGACAAGAGAGCTTCGCACAATAAAACACGTTTCGAGCGGCTCGCAAAATAAGTTTGAAGAGGAATATTATTCGGAAAAAGGGCAAATAGAGAGATATAAAGCGCGGCGCGCGAGAGTTCTCCATTCATACGGTTGGGTTCTATCCCAGATGGGACAACACGCCGAAGCCGAGCCTAAACTGCGCGAAGCCTTGGAACTCGGTCGTTCTGAAAAGAGTCTTTCGCATCTGGCAGAGATTTTACGCAGATTAAATCGTCTCGAAGAAGCAGAAAAGTTTGCACTGGAAGCCAAAAATGAATATACGGCGAGCATTAAGCGTCAATTCAAAAACGAGCCAGCCAAAGATTTTGAGCTTTCGACAATTGACGGGCGCAAAGTAAAGCTCTCGGATTTGAAAGGCAAAGTCGTGATGCTCAACTTCTGGGCGACGTGGTGCAAACCATGTATCGAGGAAATGCCAATGTTTGTCAAAGCTTACAATAAATATAAAAACAATGGGTTCGAGATTTTGGCAATCACTGTTGATGACATCGAAGACCGCCCGAAAGTCGTCACTTTTGCCAATCAGCGCAAAATCAATTTTCCGGTTCTCTACGATGAAAGCATTGCCAAACTTTATGGGGTGAATTCATATCCGACAACTTTCTTTATCGGCAAGCAAGGCAACATCCGTTATCAAAATAAGGGGCTTCACGTCGCAAACGCCGAACGCGAGCTTGAAACTGTAATTGAAGAGCTGATGAAAGATAACTAAGCGAGATAGCGGAAACAATTATGGCAAACAAGACCAAATCTCTAACACTATCGGGAAAAGTCGCTAAGCTCGCCGCGTTAATATTTTTTTGTCTCGCGCTCGGCGCCGCAGCTTTCGCACAGAATCCTGTTTCGTGGACTCTTAATACTGCAAAATCTGTGAAAGCCGGAGCTAAACTGGAAGCGCGGCTTTCAGCCAATATCGGCGGCGGCTGGTATCTTTATTCTTTGACCCAACCATCCGGCGGTCCAAACGCCACGCGCATTACCGTCGCTTCGGAACCAACCTTCAAATTAGCGGGAACAATCAAAGCTCCTCCGCCGAAAATTAAATTCGATGAAAATTTCAGGATCAACACGGAAAGCTATGCCGGAAACGTAAATTTCACAATCCCTTTGCATGTTTCGCCGGAAGCGCAAACGGGAAAACAGACGCTTGCCGTCAACGCACGCTTTCAGGTGTGCAACGAGACGACTTGTCTGCCGCCGCGCACCGTAAAAGTGGAGACTTCGGTCGAGATCGCTTTCGCCTCAACAACAATAGTCAAGGATGCGAATGTTTCGCCCGCCGTTAAGCCGTCGCCGACAATCAGTCAAACTCCGACACCAAATCCCGCGCCTTCGCCTCAAACTGCTGCGACGACAGAGACTAAGCAAGCAAGGGCTGAGCAGCCAGCCGATAACAGCGGCACAACTGTCGAGAATAAAGTTGAAGAAAAGAGCGGCGCGCGCGAATCTTTCTTAAAAGATGAAGGCAAAAGCGAAAGCAATCAATCTCTTATTAAGAGTAAGAGCCTGGACGCCAACCAATCGCTTTTATCTTTTTTGTGGATAGCGGTCACGCTCGGAGCGCTTTCATTATTGACGCCGTGCGTGTTTCCGATGATACCGATTACGGTTTCGTATTTTACCAATCATTCGGCGGGAAATCGGGCTAAAGCGGTAAAACTCGCGTCAATTTATTCTCTGGGAATTATTCTGACATTCAGCTTGCTCGGAATGCTTTTAGCCGTTTTCGTCGGCGCGGCTGGAATCAATCTTTTTGCCGCCAACCCGTGGATAAATCTTTTAATTGCCGGCGTTTTTCTGTTTTTTGCCTTTAATCTTTTCGGCGCGTATGAGATCCCCGTTCCGACCCGCATTTTGACTTCGCTCGACAATTTAACCAGAAGCAAAGAAGGCGAAGGAAGCGGCGTTGTCGGCGCGCTCTTGATGGGACTCACTTTCACTCTAACTTCATTCACCTGCACATCTCCATTTGTCGGGACCATTCTGGTGACGGCTTCGCAAGGCGACTGGCAATTGCCGCTTCTCGGAATGCTCGCATTTTCCACCGTTTTCGCTTTGCCGTTTTTCGCGCTGGCTTTAATGCCGCAAATGGTCGCGCAGCTTCCAAGAGCAGGCGGTTGGATGAATTCAATTAAAGTTTCAATGGCTTTTTTGGAAGTCGCGGCGGCGATGAAGTTTCTGTCCAATGTGGATTTAGTCTGGCATTGGGGAATTTTCACGCGCCCGGTCGTGCTGGCTGTTTGGATTGCTGCCGGAGTTCTTCTATCGCTGTATTTATTGGGAAAATATCAGCTTTCCCACGACACAAAACCGGAAAGAATCAGCGCGGTCAGATTATCGGCAGCAATTTTCAGTCTGGCGATGAGTTTCTATCTTTTGACCGGGTTGTTCGGCGCGAGATTAGGCGAGCTTGAATCGTTTTTGCCGCCCGAAACCGAAGCGGCGGCAATTTTTAACAGCAATAATTCAAAATCCGAAGAGCTAAAATGGTTGACCAATGATTTTGAAGGCGCGCTCAAACAGGCAAAAGCGGAAAACAAATTGATATTTGTAGATTTCACCGGCTACACCTGCACGAACTGTCGCTGGATGGAGGCGAACGTTTTCCCGAAAAAGGAAGTCGAGGCGGAGCTTGCCAAATTCGTCCGCGTCAAGCTTTTTACCGACGGAGAAGGTGAAATCTACGAGCGTCAACAACAGATGGAACAACAGCTTTTCGGCACTGTTGCGCTGCCTTTTTATGCGATTTTTGATTCAACGGGAAAACCGGTTGCTTCTTTTCCGGGGCTTACCAGAAACAGCACTGAATTCGTTAATTTTTTGAGATCGCCCATTAACCGTTGATATAAAAGCTATCTCAAAAATATTTTCTAAATCTATTAAGATTTAAGCTAAAGATAATCTTTTGGCGAGCGTAATTTCCAAGATTCGCGGCAAAAACTCTTTAATAATCAATAACTATATTCTTTATTTTCAAGGTTCACTGCTCTCAGTGCTTCTATATTTGTCTGTTACCGCACAAACAGGAAAAGTATGGTCGTTTAAAATTCATTTAATGACAAACGCACAAGCGACGGCTAAAAGCGTATTTTGAGTCAGAATTTTATTTTTGTAAAAGACGGGGAAGAAAAATGGCTAAAAATAATCACATTACGAGCGATCATTGGAAGGTCGGCGGAACCGGGCATAATGGCGAGAACATTTTGCACGAAGTCAATAAACAGCAATATGCGCAAGCGGCAAAAGCAAAGGAAGAAAACGCTTCCTTGATACCGAACCAGCAGGAACACAACGAAACGCCCGCACCGAGGGGCGACCAGGATCGCGGCGGCAGTGCGACGCCTTCGTCAAACTCTTCTAGCAACGATTACTAAGTTGCGGGACGGCATTAGCATTTGTCGTTTTGAGAAATGCGGCTTCCTGACGAAATTGATAATTGTAGAGTTCAAGACTATTAAATATTGCTAACTTCTACAAAGAAAAAGATTGCTCTAATCTGTATCTGGTAAAGGTACAGATTAGAGCCAAAAAGCAATATTTAATTGTCAAACATTCAGAGACGGCGGCTCTTTCTTATTTTTTTCGGCGAGTCTTTTGTAAAAATCCATTTAAAGTGCTTTTATCAATTGTTAAAATTTGCGCTGATTTACTCACAGATGACACCACAGATGATGATTTAAACTTCCTAGCTGATAACTAGAACGTTAATCAAGATTAACAATAAAAAGAAAAGGCTCAGTGCATAACCTTGAGCCTTTTCTCCTTTCTGTTTCAAGCTCGCACATCGTTAATAATTACGAATTCGCAGTGCTTGAAGCTGTTGCCGATGCCGCATGCCTTTACGCTCTAGCCAAACTTGTCTATTCATTATCTGCCGTAAATACTTGCAGTGATTTGCCTAAGTTGTCGAAGTTGTGGCTA
The DNA here is from genome assembly GCA_036388995.1 of Pyrinomonadaceae bacterium. Taxonomy (GTDB): domain Bacteria; phylum Acidobacteriota; class Blastocatellia; order Pyrinomonadales; family Pyrinomonadaceae; genus JALZCH01. The sequence continues at coordinate 17,593 of DASVQU010000127.1, forward strand.
AGAACATTAACGCTTGAGAATTTATATTTCTTGTGGGTGATATTTACCGTGTAATCCTGATTACTTTTAACCGTTAAGTGAAAATATCCGAATTGATTTGATGTTACAGTAATAGCTTCTTCCCCTCCCAAAAACGCAACCCGCGCGCCGCTAACGGGTTTGTTATTAGCCGTTACAACCTGTCCGCTCACTTTTCTATATTCGACTTGCTGCGGAGCGTTGCCAGCTTGGAAAATTGTGAAAACCTGTCCTTCAACGGTAATAGTTCCTTCTCTTGCGGCTCCGGTGTTTGGCTGAATTATGTAGTTGATTCTCATTGATCCGCTTCCAGACGGAGTTTGAACGGTTATCCAGTTAACATTGCTCGTAGCTCTCCAATTACATAGGTATTGCGTGTTGATTTTGAAGTTCGCGCTTACGCCTACGGGTGGGAATTGATTGCTTGTTGGATCTATGGTGTAAGTGCAAGCAACCGTTCCATATTGCTCAAAAATAATTTTCGGGTCTTGTTCCGGTGGAGTATCCAAAATATCAATAGTAACCGAGCCTACCCTCGCCGCGCCCGTGTTTGGTTCAATTTCATACCTTACACGGCTTGACTCATAGCCCGTACCGGTGAAATCTACTTTTATCCAGGAATTATTACTTACTACTTGGTAAGAACAACGGTAGTAGAGATTTAGAAAATTTGTTGCCCCGGCTGCGCTTATCAAGCCGCCCGGTGAAAGTGTGCCTTGGCTGCAATAAGGTTCTTGCTTAACGTTAAAAATCTTGTTTTCTACTTTGATTTGTCCCCAGCGAGCCTCGTTACGGTTTGGATTAGGAATCAGTGAATAATTAACGGTTCCGCTCCCGATGCCGCTGGCACCGGATGTTACCGTTATCCAGGAGTCGTTGCTAATGGCAACCCACGCACATCCCGGTTGAGTTGTAACGTTAAAACTGGAGGAAAAGGCACCGCCGTGACCTATGCCGACTTCTGGAACAACGGTATAAGTACAATTCGATTGTGCGCTAGCATTAAAACTAAGAAATACAAATAAACAAAACAACAATACTATCGAAGACTTCATAAATTTCTCCCGACCTTAAACTAAAAGAACTTGGATTTTGAATATGCTTTTGCAGGCATAGGGATAATAAACTAAAACTGCTGCTCTGTAAAATCAAAAGGCTCGGGGCAAAACCTTGAGCCTTTTTCTGAATTTAATCTTTGTTGATTCAATTTGAAAAACAACTTCTTTACTGTTCGGCAAGAAAGTTTAATCCGCTCATTTCTTCGTTAACATTTACTACTTGCGGAGCAAACTGAAAGCGTTTCGAGACAACTGTAATTGTTACAGATTGACCTGCCGCAATGTCATTGAAACGATAATACCCCAAAGAGTTTGTTCTAGCAGTGCGAGTGTTTCCTTGTGAGTCTGTTAGGTAAACAACAGCATTTGATAAGCTGCGTTTCCCGTTTGTTAAAACTCTGCCGCTAACGGAAACAGATGCGGCAGTTACCACCGTTGCTATTCCGTTATTACTACATAGAGTGCCATTACCGTCAGTGATGAAAGTAGTGTAACTGCCATTTGCAGGCGCAGCAGCGGTAATGTTGTTGATGGTCATAACTGTGCCCGCATTGAGAACAATCATATTACCGTTGGAGACAGTATTTTGACCGCCAGATATGAAAATGTCATCAGGGGAAATGATACCGGTAGTACTGCCCGAAGCCGCAGTAGTGATAGGTTGCGCAGTTCCGCCATTGATGAAAAAGGTAATCGTTCCGGTAACAGGCTGAAAAAGACCCTGGAAAGGGTCGCCCGCGTCATCAAAGACAAAAAGAGGACCGTTAGCTGCACAATTTGAATTGTTTATTGTGTAGGTGACGGATTGTTGAAGAGTGATTTTGAGCGGAGAGTTGTTGCCGCCCTCAAATATCAGATTGGCTTGTGCCTTCACAGCCGGAATGTAAAATGCCAACACAAAAACGGCTGCAATCAGAAATTGTAGTTTCAGTTTCATTTGTTTCTCCCGATGTAATGGTTTTCTTAGTTGCAGACAAACAGCGGCTGCTAAAATTCTCGCTATTTATTTGTCACAGATTGAGGCGAAATGCAAATTAATCAAAAGCCGCGTCGAAAATGTGAGGCTCTTTTTCGCAAATAAACTGAAATACTCAGTCTCACATTTAGCTAGTAATTCATATTGCTCCTATCCGAAAGCCGCGTTGAAACAGCGGCTCTTTTTTTGTCTGAATAGCGAGCAAAAGAAAAACCGGGTATCTGTGTATCATCCAGAGCGCCCGGCTTTTCCATTTGGAGGATTACATAAGAAATTGGAGATTAAACGCGGATTTCCCCTTCCATTTTGCCGAACTGAATTTTGGTTCCGACCGCGAGCGTGACGCTGCGATTCGGTTCGACATCTTTGATTGAACCGTCGGCGACAATCACCCATTTGTTTTGCGAAACGTTTTTCAGCCCCCAAATGTTGGGATTCGTCGGATGAACAGCAACGGCAGCAACCGGCGCGGAGAAATCATAAAGCCGCGTATCGTCAACGTGATGCGGAAAAAGCTGTGAATCGTGGTTGAGCATCACAACGGATTTTCCAATGCGGATTCGCGGCGGCAAACGTAATGCGGCAGCGCACGCCCAACACAAACCCGGATTTCCGCCCGCCGCTTTTAATGCTTCTCCGTCATAAAAATTTTCGAGCGAGCAATGCGGGCAATAAAAAATCGTGTCGCGCAGACGCACCATTGTCCCGCGCCATTCGCTTTCGCGCACTCGCGCGTGCGGATCGTTTAAGCCTGCGGTAAACGTCCGTATAAAAATATCGCGTAAAAATTGCGGGTAAATTCGCCAAAACGCGAGCGCATTATCGTGGATTCCCGCGACCGGGCGATTCGATTCGTCGTTCGGATCATAGATAAAAACCGGCTCTTTTCCGTAAAGCTTGGTCATCGCCGGTAAATCCAGAGCTTTGATGGCAGCTTCTTTTTTGCCTTCGAGCGGGTGGGCGACCATTAGCATATAAAAAATCAAAACCGACAGCGAAAACAAATCGGTCTGCGTGCTAGGCATCGCTTCGCCTCGTACGACTTCAGGCGCCATAAAACGCGGTGTTCCCAAAACGCCCAAAACCGGCGCGCCGTCAACCGAAACATTGTCGTTGTCTGCAATCAAAATGTCACCGTTGTCAGGATCGAAAAAAGCGTTCCCGAACGAAATATCGCGGTAACACAAACCTTGCGCGTGAAGCAGCAAATAGTTGTGAGCAAGATTAAACGAAGCGGTCGCCAGAGCGCGAAAACTCGGCTCAATCCGCCGCGTCATCAAATCCACAATGTTTTTAAAACGCTTCGGTCTGAGCGGCATCACATAACCGAAACCCGGAACGCCAGGCGCGGTCGTTATTTCGAGCGGATAAAGAAAATGCTCGCTCGGCGCGCCTTTTCTGACTAAAAGCTCCATCGAAGCGCGCTGTTCGGGCGTCGCCATTTGCGGGAAAAACCATTTCACGGCGACTTTTTCGCCGCCAAGCTCTGCTTTATAAACTTCGCCCTGTCCGCCCGCGCCGAGCAGCTCTTCAATCGTGCAATTCATTCCCGAAGGCTCGCAGCGGATAACTTGACCGGGTTTTAAAATTTCATCCATTCGCGCTTTTTCTCTTTCGCTTTAATATTCTCGATTATTCTTATTTTCGACAAAAACTCCGGTTTCGGTTTCCCAGGTAGCCAATTCATTGCCGGTTAAATCCGAGTTTTCGACGCGAACCGAGCTATCGCCTTTGACTCTGACGGCGACGCTTCCGTTTCGGTTAATTTGGCAGTTGCTCGCGGAGGCTATGCTTCTGCCGTCAACGCTGATTCCGGCGTCCGCGTTTTCATAAACGCTGCAATTTTCGAGCAAAGCGCTGCCGTTGTTTTGCACAAAAACGCCGGATTCGTTTGAGTTATGAATCTTGCAGCCGCGCAAAACCGGACTGCCGCCCGACGCAACTATTTCGCCCGCGCGATGTCCGAAAATGTCCGAATTGTCAATCGTCCCCAAACCGTTTTCGTAAACCCAAAAGCCCGCGTTTCCGCCCGCCGAGACGCGGCATTTTTTAAAATGCGGATTTGCGTTTTGCGCGATGACTACACTCGCATTTCGATTTTGAAGAATCTCGCATTCTTCAACCGTACCGCCCGCCGAGTCGAAAAAATAAATTCCGCCGTCCGCGCCGTCTGCGATGCGGCAGTTTTGAATTAAAGGATTTGTATCCGCCCCGCGAACGGCAATACAAGCGAGCGAATCAGAAGTCACGTCGCAGTTTTCCAGAAGCAGTTCCCCGCTTTGTATGTCAATTCCGAAAACCTGTTCGCCTGATTTTCCCGCCGCGCACTGCAAAGTCAGATTTCTCACCGCAGCCTTTTCCGCCTGCATCGAAAGGCAACTGGAATTCGGGCTTCTGACAACAATGTCTTTCACTGCGCCGCCATCGCCGATGATTTCGATTTGTTTGTTGATCGTCAAATTTTCTTCATACAAACCCGGACGAACTAAAATTTGCGCGCCGTCCGGGGCGGCTTTGATCGCTTCACCAATCGAAACAAAATCACCGGAATTATCAGCGGAAACTACAAATGCGCCGTTTGAAGTTTGTTTCCTTTGTGCAGTTTGATTTTGTACGACAGACGGATTTTGAACGGCGGCGGGAACAATACTAGTCTGAGCTTTTTCCGCATTTTGCGTTTCGGTCGTTTTCAAATCGTTGTTTGAAACGACGCCCAAAGCCAGCGCCCACGAATCAACCGCCCATTTTGCCGCGTCTTCAGACAAAGCGAGGTTGTCAACCAGCCTTTGCGTCAAACGCGCCAGCAGACTTGCGGACGGCGCATTTTGCTGTGCGGCTGCCAAATCACGCGGCACGCCTTCTTCGAGCGCCATTGTCAAAACCGCGATTTCGCGGTTGAAACCGCCGAAATTATCGCGAAAAAGCCCTTCGGCGCGGCGCGTGTCATCAACAATTGATTTCCCGTGTCGCCCGACGATTTCGATTAATTTTTGGCGCGCTAAATCGTTCATTTGGTTTTCTGATTATCAGAATTGCCGTCCGCGTTTTTTGCTTTTTCCTGCTCGTTTTTTTTGACCGTTACGACGGGCTTATTGGAAGATTTACTTTTATCTTTTTTAATTGTGATTGTGACCGTCACATCTTCCGGGTCTTCCGGTTGATTTTCAGTTAAAGAAGGCAAAAGTGCTTCGGGGATTTCCACCGTTTTCTCGCCCGTTTGCGGGTCGGTCGAAATTGATTCGGCGCTGACGGTTTCCGATTGTGCGGCGCTTTCCGGTTTTTTCAGCGCGTCGGGACGATAAATAATTCCGACCGTGCAATCGTCGCCGCTACCCATTTGCGTCGCTTCTTCGAGCCACGCTTTGAGATTGTCGTTTACCGCTTCAAAGCCTTTTTCCTCCGCGAGCATTTGCAGAATGTCGGTTCCTGCCTGGAAAAATCCGGCTTCGCTCGAAAACGAATTGAGATAACCGTCGGTCGAAAGCAAAATCATCGCCGGAATTTCTTTTCCGTCGAATTTCTGCACCAGAAATCGCATATCTTTTTCTGCTTTCGGCAAACACAGCGAAGTCGTTTCGTTCGCCAAGAGCCGGTCGTCTTCGGGCAAAGGTTTCGTCACTTCGCCCGCAGAGGAAACGTTCAAAATATCGCCGTCGCCGAGCTGCATATAAATCGCAAAATCTTCTTCCAAAGCAATGGTCAAAGACGTTGCGCCATAAGCGAGCAGCGGATTTTCTTCGACCAGCTTTCTGGCTTTCGCATCTGCTTTTTTTTCGAGATTTTTAAATTCGTCTTCCGAAAACGGCTCTTTTTTCAAATCGGCTTCGACCGCTTCGCGCCAGCGTTTGAGAAATTCGCCAGCCAGATAATCTTTGTTTGATTCGATTTCCGACAAATCGAATTTGCCGCGTCGTTCGCCAAGAAATTCCCCGAACAAAACGGCGGCTTTTTTGACCGCGTAATTGGAGCCGCGATGGCTGCGAAAACATTTCGGGCTGCCGTGACCGTCGGACATTGACATTACAATCGGCAGGCTGCGGCTCGATTCGCGCAGAAAAAGAATCGCATCCTGATTCGGAATCCCGGCGCGCAAATGCGTCGCGCCGGGAACGGTTTCGCCGATTACACGCCATTCGGCGCTTAGTTTATCATTCGCCATAGATGCTTTTTACCAAACGTCGTCAATCTCGCCCTGGCTGTCGGCAGGTAAAGCCATGTTCGGCGTCCCAGTTTGCGGCGCGGTGCCTCCGGCGGTTTGCGCGTTTGTCGCGGGCGCTGCGGTCGGAATCGGGACGACTGCCGCGGGTTCGTCGGATTTCGGCGCGTCAGCGGCGGCGGCAGGCGACGAAGCGGCTTTCAAAACTGCGGTCGAAGCCCATTTGATATGTTTGACGAGAGCTTCCGGGCTGTTCGCGTTGAGCGGCTTTAATTCGGAATGTCCGATATACTTTTGCAGCACGTCGTTATCAGCGTCGCGCCCGATTGAAATCGCAATGCGAACGGCTTTTTTGCCCCACGGCTCGTCCATCAAAGCCTTCAAACCTGCCTCAAAATCGTCAGTCGGCTGACCGTCGGAAACCAGAACCAGAACCGGCGGCAGAGCGCGGTCAGACATTGGCGGCATTTTCAGTTGTTCGGCGACAAGCTGCAAAGCCTTCCCCATATCGGTTTCGCCTTCGGCGGTCAAATCCGTCCAGGCGAAATCCGCAACGGGCGTCGGCTGCGAAATATGCCATTGCGCGCCGTTGGAAAATTTGACGGCGCGAACCAGAACCTGAGCGTTCGGATTATCTTCGGCGACTTTTTTCATATGCGGGATCGCTTCCCGAATCGCCGTATTGAGCGATTGAATTTTCCCATCCTGTTCCATCGAACCCGATGAATCGGCAATCCAGATAAAATGCAGCGGTCTCGAAGCCAGCTCGCCGCCCGGTCTTTTAATCATAAAAATCTCTCCTTTTGAAACAAAAATTTAATCGAAGCTTGTAATCAAGCAATAGCTTTGCCAGATGCGTTTTTTCGATAAAATAAGGGTTTTAAAAATCAAGTCGGAAGCGGCGTGTATGAATTCGATATGAAAACTGTTCTTTTAAAAAGCAGCAAAATTTATTGCTGCGGCACGCGCGACGGCGGAATTGATTCCTGAGCTTCGCGCATAACCCGGAAAGTATATGGAACGCCGACTGCCAGAATGCTCAAAAGAATCAGCAGCAAAATACAACCCATAAAACACCCGCGAAGTTTCCGCCCGCGCTTTTTCGGGAAAGTTTGCGCAGTCGGCGTTTGAGCCTGATTCGGTTGCGGCGATGTTTGTCCCCTCGGTGCTGGATGTGTCGGCACTTGCGCGGGCTGAGTCTGGTTTGGAATGTTTATTCGCGGCGACGGATTCGGAGGCGGCGCGAACGGCGGGGGTTGATTCGTTCTTGGCGGCGGCTGTTTCTGCGGTGCGGGTTTGGGAGGAAAGTTTCTGTGGTCAATTTCCCGAACTCGATTTTCAGAATCGAAATCCGAATCTTTAGTCTGATTTTTAGCTCGTTCGTTTTCTCTTTCAGCGACTTCGCGTTCGGTAATCAGATTGAGCGCCAAAGCCCACGACTCGACAGCCCAAACGGCGGCGTTTTGGGTTACAGCCAGATTATCTTCGAGACGTTTTGCGAGACGGTTTAAAAGCAATTCGCGCGGGACGGCATTTCCGCCAGCCATTAAATCCAAAGGCACGCGCTCGTCGAGCGCATTGATTAAAATGCTGATTTCCCGGCGATATGAACCACAGTTATCCTTGAGCAATCCTTCGCAGCGCCTGCTGTCGCTGGAAATTTCCTTGCCGTATTTGGCGACGATTTCTCGGAGAGCTTGACGCGGTTCGTTATTCATAAAAGGCGCTGTGTTTCAAAAGCATATCTTAAACATCCGTCGCTGAATATGAATATTTTAACGCGAAAACTTCGTTTAGAGATATTAGATAAAAGCCTGAATCAGGTTTTGTCATCAGGGCTGCATTTAACACACTTACAGCCTTTTGGTTTTATGAATTGGTTAAAATAGCTTTTTCCGTAATTGATTGTAATCTCTTCGAAAGCCTTTATTTTGCGTTTGGCGACGATCCAGATTTCTTTTTCTATGACATCCGAATCGGCATTCGGGCGGCAGGAATGATTGATATATCGAGCCAGGTTTTCCCGGCTGCTGCCGTTAATTGTCTGCTCGGAATCAAGCGTAAATAAATATCTTCCGCGATGTCGGTCGGCTTCTTCATTGGAGATTAATTTTCCGGTGTATTGAATGATTCTCGCTCCTTTGGGAATGTCTGCGGCGGCAAACAAGCCGAGACCGGTTTTTGAACGTTTTACTATTGTCATTCCGCTTGTTTTGCCCATTTAAGTAATCGGACTAAATAAAAAGAACGATTAAGCAGGGAGCGCGGATTTAAACATCCGCGCTCCCTGCTATTTAATATACTCTCCATTATTCTGCAACCGAAAAGTTAAAAGATTTTTTCCTATTTCAATGAGAAGATATTGCTATTGAGCGTAATATCCTTTTCGCGCACGAACCGCTAGATTCGGGTATTTTTTTATATTAACTTTGACCGTGCGCCAACCGCCGTCGCGCTCGGCGTTCGACGGCGAATAACCGATGCTGTAAACCTTGCTTAAATCATTAACGACTTGCGGGTAAATGCCCTCAAGGTCGTCAATGTCTTCGGCTTCATAAAATAAACCGCCGCTTTCCTCAGCCAGCAGATTCAAAGCTCGTCTCGCGCCGGTATAAAGTTTTTCGCTGAGTCCGTAGCTTTCGCGCGTATCGAGGTGAATCGGGACAATCAATGCAGAGCTGTGCCGGACTTTTTCAAGCAAGTCGGCGAAAATTATGTTGGAAGGCTCAATATTGTTTTGTTCGATAAACGTATTGTCTTCGCCGTCGGTCATAAAAACAATCGCGCTTCGCCGCTCGCGGTTTTGTTGATTCGCATTTTGAGTTTCTGCGTTTTGGTTAAGCGCGAAAGCAAGGGCGTCCCAGACTTTGGAGCCGCCTCTGCTTTTGATTTTGTCAACGCTGTCGAGCAGTTTATTCCGATCTTGCGTGAGCGGCGAGATAACAGTGACTTCTTCGTCAAAAACAATGATTGAAATACGATCCGAAGGTCGTGCGGCTTTGATGAAATTTCGCGTTGTTTTCCGAATCAATTTGATTTTGTTTGAAGTCGAACCGGAAATATCGATTAACAGAGTAATATCAAAAGGAACCTGCGTTGCCGCAAACCAATCAATGGCTTGCTCGCGTCCGTCTTCAACAACCGTGAAATCATCTTTATTGAGAGACGGCAAAATCGCACCCGGTTTTTCTGGCATCACCGTCACATTTAAATTGACCAAATTGGTTTCGACCCGCAAAACATCATCTTTTTCGCCGCTTGACGCTTTTGGCGCAGTTTTGATTTCTTCTTGATTTTGTTGAGCCGAAAGCTGCGGCGAAGACCGCGATTTGATAACTACGGCTTTATACTTTTGTTCAAGCTTACGGATTTGGTCAACCAGCGGCGGTAATTCATATTCGCGACGAAGCTCTTCGAGCTTTGCTTCGTTTTCAATCGGGTACAAAACAAGCAAATCCCTCGATATTCCGACCAGCGTTCCGAATATCTGTTTTTTACCGGAACGAACGCGAAGTTGATCCACGATTTTCGCATAATTGCCTTTCGAGATTTCACCAGCCTCGAAAGCCGCCTGCATAATTGGAATTAACTGTTGCTGAAATTCTAAAGAAAGACCGTCCGTAAAGATTACGGGCGCGACTTCAGCCGCTTCTGCGCCGACCAGAGCTTTGCTCGTCCAACCGTGTTCTTTTAGGATTTGGCAGAATTGAGCGGCATTTGCAGCCTGTTGTCGTTTTAAACGTTCGTCAAATGATTTTGCGGATGTAGACTTAGACAACTCTTCATAAATCTGCGCTGTGTTCTGCTTGATTTGTAACAAATCAAGCTGCAATTTCTTATTAAAAGACGCGCTTTGTTGAGAGCTTATCCCGCCAATAATCTTTTTAACTTCTTCCTCTGAAAGACACTTAGCTTGACTGTAACTATCTAAAACAGTTACTGAGAATATAAAGGTCAGAAATAAAAATTTAAAAACAATATTGTTTTTGCAGACAGCCATAAACTCAAGATGATTCTCTTTATCAGGATAATTATTTACCTTTAGTTTCGATAATTACCCAAAATGCTGCAAGGAAAAACAAAAAAGCGGATGTCGCACCCGCTTTTTTGTTTTTAACTTTGAATTCAAAACCTTTGAGCCATTCCGGCAAAATTATCAATCTCTGGACGAAGTAAAAATTCGCAAAATATACCAGAACAGCAATGCCACGCTGGCAAACAGAGAAAGCGATGCCGCGACGTGTTGATCGGTGCGATAATGATGCAGAATGTTGGACGTATCGTACAGAATCGCGCCCGCCGCAAAAGCTACCATCACCAATGCGAATACCGAACCCAAACTAAATCCGAAAAGCAGGCTTGTTGCGATAAAACCGAGCGCCAGAAATCCGCCGATCATCAAAATCGGACCTAAAAACGAAAAATCTCTTCGCGAGAGAAAGACGATTGCCGTCAAAGCGGCAAAGAGTGCCATCGTGTAGATTCCGGCTTCCAGTATTACGCCGCCTCCGGCGGAATAATTAGCGATATAAAGCAGCGGCAAAAAGATAACTGCGTTGGCAACAATGTAAAGCCCCAATCCGAGATACTGCATCGGACGGGAAGCCGATGAATTTGCCCACCAGTTTGCCAAAAACGAAATGCCCATAAATGCGCCCAAAACCAGAAGCCATGAAAAGCTCATCATCGTTTGGGCAATCACCGCTCCGACGCCCGAAGCGATCAAAAAGAATTCTAATCCGACAAATGCCAGAATCGCTCCTGCCAGATGAATGTAAGTGCGACGAATAAATGCCGCGCGGTCTGCCGGAGCAGATTCGGCAACTGTTAATCCGTTTGCGTTTTCGTAATATGTGTTCATTTTCTTTTTTTATCTCTTTTTTTCTCAAGAGTAACTATTTGATGTAGCAATCCGAATTATCGTTGAATAAGTTTACTTAAACAAGTCCTGTATGATTTGATCAGCCGTAGGATTTGCAAAGCAAAATAAAGCGGCTAAGGTTGAATTCAACCTTAGCCGCTTTATTTTTAAATTCAATTTCCTTCAACTCTTTCTAAGCTCTGTCAAAACTTGTTTTGCAACTGCCTTCAAAGTGTCGAAAACTCCATCGCCTTTGGCAGCGACAGCTTCAAAAACCGGCTCGCCTTTGCGCTGCAATTCGTAAGTTAATTCTTCGACCGGCGTTACGTTCGGCAAATCGCGTTTGTTGAGCTGTAAGACGTAAGGAATCTGCATCAAGTCATAGCCCTGCGCCTGCAAATTTTCTTCAAGGTTATAAAGCGATTCGATGTTGGCGTCCATTCGCTCGTCCTGCGAATCGGCGACGAAAACCACGCCGTCAACGCCTTTTAAAATCAGCTTGCGCGAAGCGTCGTAAAAAACCTGTCCCGGAACGGTGTAAAGGTGAAAACGGGTTTTAAAACCGCGCACCGTACCGAGTTCGAGCGGCATAAAATCGAAAAACAGAGTGCGTTCGGTTTCGGTCGCCAGTGAGATGAGCTTGCCTTTTGATTGCGGGGCGGTCGTATCGTAAATATATTGCAAATTCGTCGTCTTGCCGCACAAGCCGGGACCGTAATAAACGATTTTGCAGTTGATTTCGCGCGATGCGTAATTAATGAAAGTCATAATTTCAGTTATCAGTTATCAGTTATCAGTTATCAGTCTTTTTGTTCACTGTTGACTGATAACTGTTAACTGAAAAGGCTGTCAATGTCTTCGTCGGTGATTTCGGCGAACAGAGCGACTTCCTGCGCGCGCTGTTCTTCGGTGTGTTTCTTAACTTCTTCGAGAATCAAACCGATTTCCTGTGTGGCGCGTTTGACGCGCAATTTGACTAAGCCGAGCGTCGAGCGTTCGTCGAAAACGACGACCAGCAGAGTTTGTCCGACGACGGAAATATAAATGCTTTCGCGCTCGCCTTCGTGCGACAGAGCCGGAAAAGCGTTTTCGCCGATCAGCCGCGCCATACTTGATGTCGCCGCCACGTTTCCCGCCGCCAGCGAAGAAAAGCTCGTGGTGTCAACCGCTTGAAAGTCGCCGTGAAAAGCAATCGGCTGCCCGTCGCGGTGAATCAGCAAAACCATTCTGGCAGCCGTTTCAAGGCTCAATCGCGCGATCACAGTTTTCAGCCGTTGAAACTGCTGTTCGTGTAAGATAATTTGAGTTTCCTTCATCGGAAAAAGCTCTCTTTTTTGATAGAAATGCGAAAAATGCTTGCTTTATGCAGTGTAGCGTGCGGGCGCGTCGGAAGCAAAAATATTCGCTGGGATTTTTGCAGCCGTCCTCAAAGAAGAATAACGGCGGTGCGGAACTCCGCCCACGTTCAAATCTAGCACATTATAATTTTTGACTTCAAGTGTTTTATGAAATTTAACATTTTTTACCAATATTAGATTAATAATGCGATCAACCGATTGCCGGTTGATAAATTTTTCTTGTAGCTCACACGAATAATGTTTATAAAGAACGACAGCACAAAAGAATTTTGGTATTATTTGCCCATTGCGCTGTCGCTCTCCCGCGCCTTTTAATGCAGCAATGATTTACCGAAATTTCCCAACCACTAACAATCGCTTAAACGTCGTTTCCATCGGCGGCGGAACAGGTTTGGCAACGCTCTTGAGCGGCTTAAAACATTTTGTCGGAGATTCTCGCGACGATTTCCCTGAGATTCAATCGCTGTCGGCAATCGTCGCCGTGACGGACGACGGCGGAAGCTCCGGGCGTTTGCGCGACGAATTGCAAATGCTGCCTCCGGGCGACATTCGCAACTGTATGGTCGCTTTGTCGGAAGATTCGACGCTGCTTTCCAGACTTTTCAAATATCGTTTTCGGGGCGAAGGCGAGCTTGGCGGACACAGTTTCGGCAATCTTTTCCTCGCCGCTTTAACCGAAATTTCGGGCGGCGATTTTGCCGAAGCCGTGCGTCACGCTTCGGAAGTTCTGGCAATCAAAGGCGAGATTTTTCCCGCCACCGATTGCGATGTGCGGCTCGTGGCGGAAATGGTTGACGGCTCGCTGGTGCGCGGTGAATCGAACATCACTGCGGCAAATTCAATCGTCAAAAATATGTGGCTCGAACCCGAACGCTGCTCACCGCTGCCGGAATCGCTCGAAGCAATTGCGTCGGCTGATGTGATTACGCTCGGACCGGGTTCGCTTTTTACGAGTTTACTGCCGCCACTGCTGGTTGAGGGAATGGCGGAAGCGATTGCCGTTTCGAGCGCGACGAGAATTTTTATCTGCAATTTAATGACTCAGCCGGGCGAAACCGACAATTTTACTTCGGCGCAGCATCTCGAAAAAGTCAAAGAATATGCTCCGGTAATTGATTTTGATTACGTTGTAGTCAATAACCGCGAGATTTCCGCAGAGCAAACCGCCGCTTACGCCGCTGAAGGCGCGCATCAAATCGGGCTGGGCGATTCGCTTTCGCCCGTTTTGCGCGGGCGGTCGGTCGAATTGATTCGCGCCGATTTATTGGACGCAGGTGAAAAAGTGCGTCACAATCCTGAAAAGCTGGCGCAAGTTGTCCTGGATTGTGCCGTAAAAGCACAATTTGAACAGCTTGCGGCATTCTAATTTTTTAAAGAACGAGCAAATGGAAGGTTCAACACAAGAAACGTCGCAGCCGCAGTTAGACATTCTCATTCTCGCCGCTGGTTTGGGAACGAGAATGAAATCGGAAACGGCGAAGGTTTTACACAAATTGGGCGGCAGACCCGTAATAGCGCACGTCATTCGCACGGCTGCTGCGCTCGATCCGCGCAGAATCGTCGTCGTTGTCGGACATCAGGCGGAAGCCGTCGAACAATCGGTCAAAACCGAAATCAACGATGACCGGGTTTCTTTCGCTTTGCAGGAGGAGCAGCTCGGAACCGGACACGCTGTTTTGTCCGCCCGCCGGTTTTTTGAAAATGAAAACTCGACGCTGCTGATTTTATCGGGCGACGTGCCGATGATTCGAGTCGAAACGCTCGCCAAGCTCGTCCAGCAGCATCGCGCCCATCGCGGACGCGGCGCGGCTTGCACGATTTTAACCGTCAAACTTGACGAACCGACCGGTTATGGGCGTGTTGTGCGCGATCAGTTCGGGCTTTTCCAAAAAATTGTCGAACAAAAAGACGCTTCGGAAGAAGAAAGAAAAATACGTGAAATCAACTCAGGAATTTATTGTTTTAATTCCCGATTGCTTTTCGATTCTCTTACTAAAGTGCGAAACGACAATAAACAAAACGAATATTATTTAACCGACGCTCCGCTAATTTTATCCGAAGCGGGCGAGCCGGTTTCGCTTTATTCGCACAATGATTTCCGTGAAGTTTCCGGCATTAACAACCGCGAAGAGCTTGCCGAGATGGAAAAAATCCTGCGCCGCCGAATTAATTCGCGTTTAATGCGCGATTACGGCGTGACTTTGATTGACCCGAAACACACCTACGTCTCCGAAGATGCGGAAATCGGGCGCGACACCATAATTCATCCAAACGTCACAATTGAAGGCAAAACGCATATCGGCGACGGCTGCGAGATTCGTTCCGGCTCGCGCCTGACAAACGCTTACGTCGGAAAATCGGTCACGATTTTGGAAAACTGCGTCGTTGACACTTCTTCAATCGGCGAAAACTGCACAATCGGACCGTTCGCGCACATTCGCAACAACGCGCAAATCGAACAGGACGCGAAAATCGGGAATTTCGTCGAAGTCAAAAAATCAATCGTCGGCAGAAAAACCAAAGCGAGCCATTTAACTTATCTCGGCGACGCCCAAATCGGCGAAAACACAAACATCGGCGCAGGAACAATCACCTGCAATTACGACGGCAAAAACAAAAATCGAACGACAATCGGCTCAAACGTCAAAATCGGTTCGGATACAATGCTCGTCGCTCCTGTCAATGTCGGCGACGGCGCTATAACCGGCGCAGGTTCGGTCGTCACAAAAGACATCCCGCCAAACAAACTGGCGGTCGGCGCGCCTGCCAAAATCATCAAATCTCTAAATACTGAAGAAGAAACAAACACAAACGAAGCGTGATTTGATAAGGATTTTTCGTCCTTCATCCTTCATCCTTCATCCTTTACCAAAATGTGCGGAATAGTTGGTTACGTTGGAAATAAACAAGTCGTGCCGGTCATTATTGACGGGCTGCGAAAATTGGAATATCGCGGATACGATTCGGCTGGAATCGCCGTCGTTGACGACCATCACAAATTGGAGATTCGCCGCGCCGAAGGCAAATTGCGCAATCTCGAAGAATGTATCAGGCTCAATCCTTTGGACGGAAACTACGGCATCGGTCACACGCGCTGGGCGACACACGGACGCCCTACGGAAGAAAACGCGCACCCGCACCGCGACTGCACCGGGCGCATTGTCGTCGTGCATAACGGAATTATCGAAAATTATTCGCAGTTAAAAGATCGGCTGCGCGCCTCCGACCATCGTTTCGTAACCGAAACCGACACGGAAGTTGTCGCGCATTTAATCGAAGAAAAACTGCACGAAGGCGCACAAAATCTTGAACTTGCGGTGCGCCAAACCGTCAAAGAACTGCGCGGAATTTTCGCGCTTTCGATTATTTCATCAGACGAACCCGATACGATTATCGCCGTCCGCGAAGGTCCGCCGGTCGTTATCGGTTTAGGCGACGGCGAATTTTTCGTCGCGTCGGATGTTCCGCCTATTTTACAGCACACGCGCGACGTTTTCTTTTTGGGAGACCGCGAGATTGCGGTTTTAACTCGTGATTCTGTTCGCGTCACCGATTTTGACGGCAACATTGTCGAACCCGTACAGCAGCGAATCACGTGGGACCCGATTGCGGCGGAAAAAGGCGGCTTCAAGCATTTTATGCTCAAAGAAATCTACGAGCAGCCGCGCGCCGTCCGCGATACGGTTCAGGGCAGAATTTCTTTGGACACGGGCAAAGTGTATCTCGATCCGATGCAGATTACGGATGAAGATTTTCGACAGGTTACTTCAATCAAAATCGCCGCCTGCGGCACTTCGTGGCACGCAGGACTTGCCGGAAAATATATGATTGAACAATTGGCGCGCGTTCCCGTCGAAGTTGATTATGCATCGGAATTTCGCTATCGCTCGCCGGTTCTGGACGAAAATACTTTATTAATTGTCATTTCGCAGTCGGGCGAAACCGCCGACACAATTGCCGCTTTGCGAGAAGCTAAACAGCAGGGCTGCAAAATTCTGGCAGTTTGCAACGTGCAAGGCTCGATGATTACGCGCGAATCCGACGGCACGATTTTAACGCACGCCGGACCGGAAATCGGAGTCGCCTCGACCAAAGCGTTTACTTCGCAAATGGTCGCGCTTTATTTGTTTGCGCTTTATCTCGGGCAACTGCGCGGCAAGCTCGACTCGGAACAAGCGAAATATCACGCGCAGCAATTGGCTGAACTGCCCGTCAAGATCGAAAATCTCTTAAACGATTCGGACGACATCGAAGAATTATCAAAAGAGTTTTTCCGCTGCACGGATTTTCTTTATTTGGGACGCGGAATTAATTTCCCGGTCGCGCTGGAAGGCGCTTTGAAATTAAAGGAAATTTCTTACATTCACGCCGAAGGCTATCCGGCTGGCGAAA
>DASVQU010000128.1:0-1558 GCA_036388995.1 Pyrinomonadaceae bacterium
GCAATTCAAACAGCTTGCCGCCGTTTCTCCCGAAATCGCTCTTTCAAAAGCCGTTTCCAACGAAACTTTTCGCCGACTTCCCGATTCAATTACTCAACATCTTGAAAAACCTGTCAGTTTTTACGGCGATTTCCTGGTTTATACAATTGACGAACCAATCTCTTTCAGCAAAAAAACATCCGAATCGGGAATTCATCATTCTGAGACAGTGCGCCTGGTTTCTTTCGACAACGCCAGATATCGCGCTTTGGTTTACGGCAGACGTTTGACGATGACGACGAAAATGGATATTCCGCTTTCCGGCGTCGTCTTCGGCGATACGATTATTGTTGATGAAAACCCGGCGCGACCGATTAGCCCGACAGAATACGCCGAACGTTTAGCCGCAGAAACGGGCGCGCAGTCGAACGGTGGTGAATCGGCATTAAATGGCAATGAAGTGGCGGCGGAAATCGGGGGCAAAACAATTCGTTTAGACAGCCAGGCTGCTCTCGACGATTGGGTTCGTCAACAAATCGAATGGGAAGCCACAATCGGACCTGTTCGTGTCGGCGACAATTCACTAGCCGCGCCGGATTCGGCGCAATCCGCTTGGACGACCGGAGCGAAAACGATTCTCGTGATGAGAGTTGACTTTTCTGATAGACCGGGCGAGCCGGTTGATCATTCCAATCAGCCGCTCACGGTTTCTCGCGCTCAAACTTTATTTAACACCACAGTAAATAATTTTTATCAAGCCAATTCTTACAACAAAACCTCTTTACAGGCGACTGTCGCCACGCCCGTTTTCCGCCTTCCGCAGCCGTTAAGCTATTACGTGCAGGGCTATAACTACTATCAGATACTCGATGACGCTCGCGTTGCGGCGCGAGAAGCCGGATATGAAACTAATAATTATAATCTGGACGTTGTGGCGTTCAGTTACACGCCGAGCATCGGCTGGGCGGGGCTTGCCGGTGTAGGAGCAAAATCGGCTTGGCTTAACGGTGCTTTTTATCTGACCGAAACCGCCCACGAAGTCGGACATAATTACGGGCTGTCGCACGCCAATCTCTGGCGCTCAACGGATGGAACTCCGATTGGCGCGGGCAGCAACGTCGAATACGGAGATTGTTACGATACGATGGGCGCATGCAGCGGCGGAAACATCAATCGTCATTTCAACGCTCGATACAAAAGACAAATGGATTGGCTGACCGAAGCTGATGTTCAAACCGTCACCGGCACGGGAAACTACAGAATTTACGCGCAGGATTTAGCTTCAAGCGGCATTCGCACATTAAAGATTAATAAAGACGGAACGAAAAACTATTGGGTGGAATTTCGTCAGCTAACGGCTGGAAACGCTTTAAACGGCGCTCTTGTTCGCTGGGATTTTGGAAGTCAGAGTTATCCGCAAACTCAGTTATTGGATATGACTCCTTCAACCTCAACGACCGGAGACGCTCCGCTTCTCGTCGGACAAAGCTTTTATGACGCTGCAAGTCAAATCAGAATCACTGTTCTCGGCAAAGGAAATACTTCGCCGGAAAGTCTCGATGTAAGGGTTGAATTGAAT
>DASVQU010000129.1:0-33978 GCA_036388995.1 Pyrinomonadaceae bacterium
TGGGCTTGCTGGCGGAAATGCTCGTTCGCACTTACCACGAATCGCAAGCCAAGCCGATTTACGCCGTGCGTGAAAAAATAGGGTTTGAAAAATAAAAAAGACCGCATTTTTTTTGCGGTCTTTTAACTAATAAGTACAACAACCTAAGTGTTGCGGCAATCACTACAATGTACAATATTAACCATATCCACATCACTTGGGATTTGGTCAATTATTGCTCCTGGTACTCTCATTATTTTATCCGCCGAATACCCTAATTGATAGCGCCCACCGAGTTCAAGGAAGTAATTCCAACTTCTAAAAGCGCGCTTTTTACCGTTGTAAACAACAAAGACAGTGCTATTTCTTGGACGGTCAGAATAAGCTATTAAAGTTCCATCTCGAAAGGGTATAGGGCTTCCTTCAGGATAGTTAATCAAGAACCGAGGACTAACAACTTTTATGTAATTCCAATTCTGACCGTAATACGAATTAAACACATAGCTGGAAGTAAAAGCCTGTTTTCTTCCATTTCTTATACGATAAACGGTTTGGCTGTTACTTGCTCTAAAAAGATACTTAGATTCAAGATTTCTTATTCTTTCGTTAACCTCTCGTCTCAAAGTTGCAAGATGATTAAAGAGTGCATCTCCAGGGCAGGAAGTATGATTTTCGAATCTTTCTGACCAGTTTATGTGCCGATGTCCGCTAATAGTCGGAGAGAAAAATAGTCCTGTAGTCATATGACCTAACCCTTCAGGCTCAAGATTATTATCGAGTAATAACCAAATTAGAAGCTTATTTAAACTCTCCATCGCTTCCGCTGTTGGTAGATTATTATGGAAATTACCTAGCATAGCGATTCCAACGGTTCCTGTATTCATATCTTCAATATGACCGCCCTTAGTGCGAACTCCACCTTTACGCCCTTCATAAATTGTTCCGGAAGGTCCTATTAGATAGTGGTAGCTTATGTCACAGTATTGTTTTCTAAGCTGATGATATGTTTGAATGTTGTTAACCCAAAGCCATTCTTGTCCAAAGCTTGCGTCTTGAAGAGAACTCCCATCATCCTGAGTATGGTGAATAAATATATTTGTTAGCGTTCCATTGCTTTGATTACAAGACTTATCTCCTAAAATCGTTACTGGTTCTACGGCTCCCCAATATGCTCTCAAAACAATATTAGGTTGGAGACTCGACGCAGTTTGACCGCTTGCCGTAAAAGTTACTGCAAATAAAAACAAACAAGCTAATGCTAATAAACCACACATCTTATTAAGTTTGCGTTTCATCTGGCTTTCCTCCCAAAATAGAATTCTCTTGGTATACTAAAATCTATTTTTTAGCGTTATCTTGGATGAAGAAATTACTAAATTAGTTATCTTTTAATCTTCAAAAATAAATAATGTGCGGCATTGTCGGTTGGGCAAATCTAAATTCCAGTTTTTCGCCGAATGAAGCTGACGAAACGCTTTTGCGGCAGATGTGTGCCGAAATTCGGCATCGCGGACCTGATGCGGAAGGCGTTTTGGCATCTGAATCAATCGCGCTCGGAATGCGGCGTTTGGCGATTATTGATTTGTCCCCGGAAGGCGAGCAGCCGGTTTTTAATGAAGACGAATCCGTCGCGGTCGTGATGAACGGCGAGATTTATAATTTTCAGGAACTCAGGCGAGATTTGGAAAAACGCGGGCACAAGTTTCGCGGACATTCGGACACCGAAACTTTGCCGCATTTGTACGAAGAAAACGGCGCGGCGTTTGTAGAAAAACTGCGCGGGATGTTTGCGTTTGCGCTTTGGGACGCGCGCCGCAAAAAACTCTTTCTGGCGCGCGACCGTTTCGGCGAAAAGCCGCTTTATTACGGTGTTTTTGACGGCAAGCTGATTTTCGCTTCGGAATTAAAAGCCCTCGCGGCGCATCCGGCGGTTGAAACGAGATTAAATCTGAACGCCTTGCGGCAGTTTTTGGCATTTGATTATGTTCCCGCCCCGAATTCGATTTACGAAAACATTTACAAACTGCCCGCCGCGCATTCATTAACGCTTGAAAACGGGGAAATCAAGATTGAAAGATATTGGAATTTATCTTTTAAAAAACGAACGCCCGCGCCTTCCGTCGAAGAAGCCGCTGAAGAATTGCGCGATTTGCTGGCTGATGCGGTCAAATCGCAGCTCGTTTCCGATGTTCCGCTCGGCGTGCTTTTATCGGGCGGCGTTGATTCATCGTCAATCGCCGCTTTTGCCCAAAAATTCGCCGGAAAGCCCGTAAAAACTTTTTCCATCGGTTTTGACGAAGCGTCATTCGACGAATCCGTTTATGCGCGGCAAGTTGCAAAGCATCTCGGAACCGAGCATTACGAAGATCGTTTGAGCGTCGAAAAAGCGGCTGATTTGCTGCCCGAAATTGCCCGGTGGCTTGACGAACCGATGTCGGACGCTTCGATTTTGCCTACGTTTTTGCTCGCGCGTTTTGTTCGTCAGCACGTCACGGTCGCGCTCGGCGGCGACGGCGGCGACGAGATTTTTGCGGGTTATCCGATGTATCGCGCGCATAAATTAGCCGCGAAATACGAGCGCATCCCCGGCTTTTTGAGAAAAAATCTAATTGAAACGGTGGTCAGGAATTTGCCGACGGGAACCGGCAATATGTCGTTTGATTTTAAAGCCAAACGCTTTGTCAATTCGGTCGCCGAACAGGATTTGGTCGAGCGGCACCATTCGTTTTTCGGTTCGTTTACGGCAAAAGAGCAGGAAAATTTATTAACCGATGCGGTTAAAGCGCAAAACGGCGCGGATGTTTACAAAGAAGCGAGATATTGGTTTGACGTTTGCGACGCGGATAATCTAACCGAAAAAATGCAGTTTCTCGACCAGAAATTTTATCTGGCGGAAGACATTTTGACCAAAGTTGACCGCGCTGCGATGGTGGTTTCGCTCGAAACACGCGCGCCTTTTCTTGATTATCGAGTCGCCGAATTTGCCGCTTCGCTGCCCGAAAACTACAAATTAAACGGCGGCAAAACCAAGTTTATTTTGAAAAAAGCGGTCGCGCCTTTGCTGCCGGAAACGATTTTAAAACGCCCGAAAAAAGGTTTCGGAATTCCGGTCGCCGAATGGTTGAAAACAAAATTAAATCCGCTCGCCCGCGATTTGCTCTCTGCCGAACGTTTGAAAAAACAAGGTCTTTTCAATCCGGCTTTCGTTGAAAAACTGCTCGTCGAACACGAGCAAGGCAAAGCGAATCATTACAAAACGCTCTGGACGCTGATTGTTTTCCAGCTTTGGACGGAGAATTTTGGATAAATAAAAAGCCGCTGTTTCGATTAACAGCGGCTTTTTATTTTGAGTTTCGCGCGAATTTAATCTTTGATGACAAATTTCGCGGTCGGAGCCAGTTGTTGGCTATTAACTCTGTCTTTGATGTTTATTTTCAGCTCGTATTCGCCGGTGCCGAGCTTTTCGGTGTGAAGCATTCGAGCCAGCGTCAAACGCTGTCCGGCGTCGCTCAAGCCTTGCCAGTCTTCTTTTTGAACGCCGACTTGTTTGCCGTCTTTCATCAAAACGTATTCGACATCAATTGACGGGCGCAGAGTCGTTTGATCAATGCCGGCGTTGTAAACCTGCATATAAATTCCGACTTCCTGACCTTTTTTATACTCGCCCGAAACATTCGGAAGAACTTTTTTATCGCCGATGGTAAACTGCGAACCGATTTCGGCGTCCGAAGCCGTGTAAAGTCTGCTCGCCAGAATCAGGGTTGACGCCGAGAGCTTTTCCGGGTTGTATTTCGGCACGGTAAATCCTAAACGCTGAACGCCTTTTTTGCCGGATTTCACGTCGCGGACGATAACGTCAACTCTGTAAGTTCCGGGTTGAAGCGCAATGGCTTTTTGATACGCTGATTTGCGCAGCTTGGCTTCGGATAATTCTTCGACCGTCGCGGTCGTCGTCACCGGGTCTTCAAAAATGCCCGAACGCTTGCCGTTGACAGCCGTGATGCGTCCGAAAATATTTAAACGTGCGGTTTGAATGCCGCTGACATCTTCAAACGAAAGGTCTGTATTGTCGGTTTGCACCGTGAAAGTCGTGACCACGCGCTCGTCAGATTGGCGGAAGAAATCAACGCGCATATCGAATTTGAGCGGATCGTCGGCTAAAATCGGCGTATCGGACAAACCGAGCGCGGTTTCCAAATCTTTAAACTTAACCTGCGGCGGTCGCTGCAAACCGGTGATAATTTCCATCCGGCGGAAAGGCGAATCCTGTTCGCGTCCCATAAAATAACCGTTCGCGGTTTGATACCCTAAACCGGCGACGCGGTCGGATTTATCCGACATTCCGAGCTGCTCGGCAAGCGTTAAACCGCCGCCGGGAACCATCGCCAAAGCATCTTTATCATTGGGACTTCGGGCAATTCGATATTCGCCGGTTCCGGTCGGGTCAACGAATTCGATTTCGATGCCGTCGCCGATGCCGTCGAGATGGCGATAAAACCAGACTTCAAACGGATAAGTCGAAGTCGAGCCGCCGCCCTCATAACTCGGTCGGTCATAGCTGCCGCCCGAAGGATGCGATTCAATTGAATCGGGCTTGCCCCAGGCGATATACGTTCTGCCGCGGTCGGTTTTCCAGCCGGGTATGCCCGAGGTAAAATGCTCGTTGGCGTAAGCGATTCGCTCGTAATATTCTTCGCGGTATTCGTTTTCTTCGGTGTCCGGATCAGGATCGCGGCGCAGCCAGAAATTTTCGATAAACTTTTCGCGCTCTTCGTCGGTGGCTAATTGCTTGAAAGCCTTTCTCTCTTCATTGGTAATAATGTAAGCCACGTCTTTTTCGAGCCATTCTTTATAAGCTCGGTGTGTTTCTTTTTTGAAGTTGCGTGCCTTATCATTTGGGTCTTGGTTTGTTCTATTTTTGTCCTTTTGACCAAAAGCCGCTGACGCGCCGACGACGCAAACCAAAGCTGCGACCGTAATATTTTTTATCAACATCTTTCCAGACATTGTTCGTAAAACTCCTTTTTTATTTAAATCCTCGAAAGCGCGAAATGCTTTCCGGCAAACATTTTGTTGGAAAATCTTTCGGAACCGAAAGTAAAATTTTAGAATCCCTATTTATCAATAGTCAAGATGCGGCGCGCTTTGCTCGTAGTTGCCTGCAAGCGAAGGCAAAAGTAAAAAGTAAAAAGGCAAAAGTCAGTAATTAAATCTTTAAAAATATTCCGAACCTTGCCTTTTTACTTTTTACTTCACGCTTCAGCGTGCGTGGTTCGTTTTTTACCGAAGAGCCACGCAATAAAAATTGATATAATATAAAGCCCGACCATCGGCGCGGCGAAAAACATCATATTGATAACATCCGGCGTTGGCGAGGCGACGGCGGCGACAACTAAGATGGCGATCAGCGCAATCCGCCAACTGCGAATCAGATAACCGGCTGTCACCACACCGATTCGCGCCAGTACATAAGTAATTGCAGGCATTTGGAAAACCAAACCCATTGCAAGGATTAAAATCGTAATAAAATCCAGATAATCGCTGGCTCTGAGCAGCACCCGAAAATCTTCTCCGAGTCCGATCAAATAAACGAGCGCGGGCGGCAGCAAAACGTAATAAGCAAATGCCGCGCCGATAGCGAACGAAATGGTCGAAAGCCCGATAAACGGCGTCACGTACCTGCGCTCGTGCGGATAGAGACCGGGCGAAACGAATCCCCAAATCTGCAACAGCAAAAACGGCAGACTGAGCGCAATCGCCGCGTAAAACGAAACCGTCATATAAAGCGTAAACGGTTCCATCGCCGTCGTGACGACCATTCGCTGGCTGGCGCTGTATTGATCGCCCGGCTGCGCGTTGAAATCAAACGGCAACCGGACGCCCTTCGGCAAAATCGTATTGCCCGTAAACATCGGTTCGTCCGTAAAAAGTCCGATTTGTCCCTCGTAATCGCGGGCGACACGGGCGTTGACGCTGCCGCCCGCCGGAATCACGCTTTTTCCGATTTTCGTTTCGCGGTCTAAAATCAAGCGCCCGGCGTCGCCTTCCTTCAAAGTATTGAGTGAAAAAGTTTGAATGTCGCCGTCAATTCCGCGCACTTCGACTCTCGTCTGAGTTTGAGCCGCCAACGCCTCTTGAGCCGGACGCGCCAGAAAATTATAGATTGACTGAGAGACGAATAAACACCCGATGAATGCAACTGCGACAAATGCGGCTGACCGCATCAAACGCTTTCGCACCTCGTCCAAATGTTCGAGAAACGACATCTGCCCGCCGACTTCCGGCTCGGCGTCTCCCGCTTCAATTTTTCTTCTTAAAACTGCTGACACAACAAATCAATTACGAATTACGAATTTCAAATTACGAATTGTGGAATCTTATACTTAAATCAAATTCCGACATTCGTAATTCGTAATTTGAAATTCGTAATTGATTCAGAGCCAATCGCGTTTGCGCTGGGGCGGCGCGCTTTCGGCGACTTCAACGGGTTCGGCGATTTCTTCGGCGGAGTTGCCGTTTTGCAGCGCGTGAAAATCATTGCTGTCAACTGCGCGGACTTCCGGCAGAGCAATCGAATTGTTTTCGCTTGTGGCGGCAGTAAAAGTTTCCGGTTCGTCCGTTTGAAGCCACGGAGCGCCGCGACCAATCGTGTTTTCCGCCCCGTTCGGCTGCGGCATAAAATCGGCTTCGAGCAGCTCCGGACTATTTCCGGTTGTTGCTGACGCTTCGCCGCTTTTCACACCTGATTCGGCTTCCTGCACCTCTCGCTCCCACGTTTCGCGGAAATCGCGCGAGGCTCGTTTAAATTCGGATGTGTATTTTCCGATTGTTCGCCCCAGGCTCGGCAGCTTTCGCGGTCCGAAGACGATCAACGCCACCAGCATTATCAACATTAGTTCGGGCGTGCCGAGCGATTCCAAAAATAAAAAATAAATGCTCATCTGTTTAGCCAAAAACCGAGGCTCCGATTTATTCTATAACGAAAGATGCTTGAATGTTGAATTTGGCTGATGAATTAATTTTATCGCAAACTAATTTCGGACTTGCTGAATGAACGCTCATTCAGTATTATTTCGACACTGCATCTTTGTTCAAATCACTCAGGAGATAATTTTATGCTGCAAATCGGAAAAGCCGCCGTTTTAGGCGCGGGAACAATGGGCGCGGCAATCGCGGCGCATCTGGCAAACGCTGGCGTGCCGACAATTTTGCTCGACATCGCGCCGCAAGGCGAAGCGGACAAAAATAAAATCGTCCGCGCGGGCTATGAAGGATTGAAAAAAGCGCGCCCCGCCGCTTATATGAATAACGACAACGCGAATCTGCTTTCAGTCGGAAATTTTGAAGATGATTTATCAAAAATTAAAGATTGCGATTTCGTGATCGAAGCGGTCGTGGAAAATCTCGAACTAAAACGCAAGCTCTACGAGCAGGTCGAAAAGTATAGAAAACCCGGTTCGGTCATCGCTTCAAACACTTCGGGCATTCCGATTCGCTCAATCGCCGAAGGCTTTTCCGAAGATTTCCGCAAAAACTTTTTCGGAATCCATTTTTTCAACCCGCCGCGTTATATGAAGCTGGTCGAAACGATTCCAACCGAATGGACGGACGCGGAAGTTTTGCGCGAGACACAGGACTTTCTCGACATCCGTTTGGGCAAAGGCGTCGTTTTGGCAAAAGACCGACCGAATTTTATCGCCAACCGCATCGGCACTTTCGGAATGATGGCGACGGTTCACGCGATGCTCGAAATGGGATTTACCCCGACCGAAGTTGACCAGATGACCGGCAAAGCAATCGGTCACGCTTCTTCAGCAACGTTTCGCACGGCGGATTTAGTCGGTTTGGACGTTTTGGCGCACGTCAATAAAAATCTGTATCCCGCAGTGCCTGACGACGAAGACCGCGATGCTTTTCAGATTCCAGATTTCCTGAACAAAATGCTCGAAAATAAAATTTTGGGCGACAAAACCAAAGGCGGTTTTTACAAAAAGACGAAATCACCCGAAGGCAAAACCGAGATTCTCGAATTGGATTTGCAGACTTTTGAATACAAACCGCAATCGAAAACAAAATTTCCCTCAATTGACGCCGCCAAAGGAATCGAGGATTTGCCGACGCGCGTTAAAACGCTGCTGTGGGGAAAAGATCGAGTCGGAGAGTTTTTGTGGAAAACGACTTCCAGAACTATGCGTTATGCGGCAAACCGCCTGCCTGAAATCGCCGATACGATTGTCGAAATTGACAACGCGATCAAATGGGGTTTTGGATGGGAAATCGGCGTTTTCGAGGCTTGGGACGCAATCGGCGTCAAAGAATCAATCGAAAGAATGCGCGCCGAAGGGCAGCCGATTCCCGCAAACATCGAAAAAATGCTCGAAAGCGGCGCGACTTCGTTTTACAAAACCGAAAACGGGCATAAATCTTATTTCGATTTCGCCACGAATACTTATAAACCCGTCGAAGACAAACCCGGCGTCATCATTTTGAAATCAATCAAAGACCGCACCGGCGTCGTGAAGAAAAATGCGGGCGCGTCTCTCGTCGACATCGGCGACGGCGTGGCTTGTCTCGAATTCCACTCGAAAATGAACTCAATCGGCGGCGATACAGTGCAAATGATGAATTTCGCCGTCTCGGAAGTCGAAAAGAATTTCGAGGGCTTGGTTATCGGCAATCAGGGCGGCAATTTCTCGGCGGGCGCAAATATTATGCTCGTTTTGCTGACCGCGCAGGAAGAAGAGTGGGACGACATTGATTTGATGATTCGCGCGTTTCAAAACGCGAATATGCGTTTGCGTTATTCGTCAAAACCCGTCGTCGCCGCGCCTTACGGTTTAAGTTTGGGCGGCGGCTGCGAGATTCCGCTCCACGCCGACAAAGTGCGCGCGGCGGCGGAAACTTATATGGGTTTGGTCGAGGTCGGAGTCGGTCTGATTCCGGGCGGCGGCGGAACGAAAGAAATGGTTTTGCGCTCGACGGATTTGGCGAAACGAACGCCCGACGCCGATCCGTTTGCTTTCCTGCGGAAAGTTTTCGAGACGCTCGGAATGGGCAAAGTCGCCACGAGCGCGCAGGAAGCGCAAAGTTGGGGATTTTTGCGCCCGTCCGATTCAATCACTTTTAACAACGACCGTTTGATTGCGGACGCGAAAGCAGACGTTTTGGCGCTCGCCTCAACCGGCTATGTTCAGCCCGTTCCGCGAACCGACATTTTGGCTTTAGGTGAACAAGGAATTGCTGCGTTCAAGCTCGCTCTGCATATGATGAAACGCGGCGGCTATATTTCCGACCACGACCAGCTAATCGGCACAAAGCTGGCGAAAATCCTGTGCGGCGGCGATTTGAATCATCAAACTTACGTCTCCGAACAACGCCTCCTCGATTTGGAACGCGAAGCCTTTTTGTCGCTCTGCGGCGAGCGCAAAACGCAGGAACGAATTGCTTATATGCTCAAAAATGGGAAGCCTTTACGAAATTAAGAGAAGATTTAACCACAAAGAGCGCAAAGTTTTTTCGCAAAGGACGCAAAGATGGATGAAAATTCGCTTTCAAATTTGGTTATAAACCGGGCGATAAAAGTTCATACTGCGCTTAGCGCGGGTTTGCTCGAATCGGCATACAAAGAATGTCTGTTTTTTGAATTGCAGAAAGCCGGTTTGAAAGTTGAAAAAGAGAAAGCATTACCGTTGGTTTATGAGGAAGTCAAACTTGAATGCGGTTATCGAGTTGATTTGTTTGTTGAAAGCAAGTTGATAATTGAAATTAAAGCTGTTGACGGAATTACCGATGTTCATTTAGCGCAAGTATTGACATATTTAAAACTTTCCGGCTGCAAACTCGGCTTATTAATAAACTTTAACGTCGTAAAATTGAAGGAAGGAATCCGGCGTGTCGTTAATAAACTATAAACAACCTTCGCGCTCTTTGCGAAACCTTTGCGCTCTTTGCGGTTAAGTCTTTGTTTTATGACACAAACAGAAGAAGCAAAAATCAAAGTCGAGAAACGCGGGCATTTGCTGTTGATCGGTTTAAATCGCCCATTGAAGCGAAACGCTTTTGACCAGCAAATGCTTGATGAATTGGCGCTTGCCGTCACCAGACTTGAAGACGAAGCGGATGTGCGATGCGGCGTGATTTATGCCGAAGGCGAGATGTTTACGGCGGGGCTTGATCTCGCCAACATCGCTCCGGCAATTGCGGCGGGCGGCAAGCTCGCGTATCCCGAAAATTCGCTCGACCCGCTCGGACTCGGCGGCAAACGACAGAGGACGAAACCGCTCGTTGCCGCTGTTCACGGCAAAGCTTTGACCATCGGAATCGAGCTTCTTTTGGCGACTGATGTTCGCATCGCTTCGGAAAACGCGACTTTCGCGCAAATCGAAATCAAGCGCGGAATTTTCCCGTTCGGCGGCGCGACAATTCGTTTTCCCGAAATCGCCGGTTGGGGAAACGCGATGCGCTGGCTATTAACGGGCGACGAATTCGACGCCGCCGAAGCGTTTCGCATCGGACTGGTGCAGGAAGTCGTCCCGCACGGCAAACACATTGAGCGCGCAATCGAGATTGCCGAAACAATCGCGGCGCAAGCGCCGCTCGGCGTGCAGGCGACGATTCGTTCGGCGCGACAGGCGCAAAGCGAAGGTTTTCAGGCGGCTGCTGATGCGCTTTTGCCCCAGGTTCTTGAACTTTTCAAAACCGAAGACGCACGCGAAGGTGTGCAATCATTTATTGAACGACGCGCCGGAAATTTCACCGGGCGCTGAAATTTATCAAGTGAACAGCCAGTCCAAATTCAAAATTGCGGTTATCGGAATCGGCGGCGTCGGCGGCTACATCGGCGGCAAGCTGGCGGCGCATTTTGAAAATTCGGCTGATGTCGAGATCGGTTTGATTGCGCGCGGCGAAAACGAAAAGGCAATCAAGGCAAAAGGCTTAAAACTTATCACGAGCGAAAGCGAGCAGATTGTCAGACCGAATTTAATGACAGTTTCGGAAATCGGCGATGCGGATTTAATTCTTCTCTGCACGAAAGAATACGATTTGGAAGAAACCGTTTCGGCTCTTAAAGATTCTGTCGGCGAACAAACCGCGATTCTGCCTTTGCTGAACGGAGTTGATGCCGCCGAGCGAATCGCCAAAATTCTGCCCGAAACGGAAATTTGGCAAGGCTGTATTTATATTGTTTCTAAATTGGCTGCGCCCGGCGTAATCGAGAAAACAGGCGATGTTTGCCTGATTAATTTCGGCAGCGAAAACTGGAAAAACGAAAAGCTGCCGCGCGTCGAAAATATCTTCATGGAAGCAGGAGTTAATGCCCGTTTGGTTGAAGACATTTCCGCCGCCATTTGGGAGAAATTCGTTTTTCTTTCAAGCATTGCCACGGCGACTTCGTATCTTGATGTGCCTTTCGGCGCGCTTTTGAACAATGCGGAAAACAAACATCTGCTGCTTGAATTGGCTGCCGAAATAACACGTCTTGCCGAAGCAAAAAATATCAATGTTTCTGAAACAGCAATTCATCAAAAGATCGGTGCTTTGAGCGATTTACCGTTTGAAGCGACGACTTCGATGCACAGAGATTATGCGCAGGGGAAAAACGCCGAAATTGAATCTCTCGTCGGCTATGTCGTCAAAGAATCTCGGAAATTAAACGTACCGGTTCCGAATTATGAACGGCTTTATGCTGAATTGACAAACAATCAAAATCGGCAAAAGGAGGCTGCCGGAAATCAATGAACACGGAGCTAAACGGTTTTATTACCGCGGCAAAATCAATCGCCTACGATGCCAAAACGCTTTTCGGCGGTTTGAGTGAACGGCAGTTAAATTGGCAGCCAAACACCGAAAGCTGGAGCGTCGGGCTTTGTCTGGAGCATTTAATAAAAACGAACGATGAAATGCTCGGCGCGGTCGAATCGCATATCACGGGTATTCATAAAAAAACAGTTTTTGAAAGACTGGCTTTGGGATCAAGCTTTTTCGGAAATTACGTTTTAAAAGCCGTTCAGCCGGAAAACAAAAGCAAATTGAAAGCACCGAAAGCTTTTCAACCGGCGGCAAGCAGCGTCGCCGCAGACGTTGTTGAAAGATTCGTCGCAAATCAAGAGCGAATAATTGAGTTGATGCGGGCGAGCGATAAGCTCGATTTGGAGAAAACAATTATCACTTCGCCCGCCGCTTCGTTTGTCACTTATTCGCTTTTTAACGCTTATAAAATCGTCGTCACTCACGAGCGGCGGCATTTCCGGCAGGCGCAAAACGTGATGGAATTGCCTGAGTTTCCGAAGGAATAAAATAAAGAATTTTACTCTGTGTTTCCTCTGTGACTTCTCTGTGTTCTCTGTGGTGAGAAAAAGATTTAACAAAGAGCGCACGAAGAAAACACAGAGTTCACCGAGAGATCACTAAATAAAAATGGCAAATAAATTTCAGACCGATATTTTAAAAGACGAACACATCGTCGTCACGGGCGGCGGAACTGGTTTGGGGCGCGAGATGGCTCTGCGTTTTGCGTCGCTGAGCGCAAAAGTTTCGATTTGCGGGCGCAAAGCCGAGCCGCTCGAACAAACCGTCGCAGACATTCGCGCCGCAGGCGGCACTGCGGAAGGAATTCAATGCAACATCCGCGAAATCGAATCGGTCGAAGCTTTTGTCGCTGAAGCCGAAAATCGTTTGGGAAATATCACCGGCTTGGTTAACAACGCCGCCGGGAATTTTCTCGCACCGACCGACAAATTAACGCCGAACGGTTTTGACGCTATTGTCAAAACCAATCTTTACGGCTCGTTTTACGCGACGCAGGCTTGCGGACGGCGCTGGATTGAACGGAAAACGCGCGGAAACGTTTTATCAATCGTTACGGCTTACGCCGAGTTCGGGAGCGCGTTTCTCGTTCCCTCGGCGGTTTCAAAAGCCGGTGTCGTCGCTTTGACCAAATCGCTCGCGGCGGAATGGGGAACTTACGGAATTCGCCTGAACGCGATTGCGCCCGGACCGTTTCCGACCAAAGGCGCTTGGGACAGACTTTCGCCCGGCGGCGATATTAGCGAAAAGTTTGTCAATCTGATTCCGCTCAGGCGCGTCGGCGAATTTGAAGAATTGACGAATCTCGCCGTGTTTTTGTTGAGCGATTTAAGCTCGTATTTGACCGGAGAAGTTATTTATCTGGACGGCGGCGCTTATTTGACCAGCACCGGACAATTTAATTTATTCGTCGAACAACCGCGCGAACAGCTTCTGGCAATGTTTGAACGGATGAAACCGACTAAATAATTTTTACAAAAATTTTTATTTCCTTGAAAATTTATGACCGCGTCTGAAATCGAGAACCGAATAAAAACTCGCTGTGCGTGGGCGAAAAACGATTTAGCGGTTGAATACCACGACAAAGAATGGGGCGTGCCGCTTCACAACGACCGGAGACTGTTTGAATTTTTGATTCTCGAAGGTGCGCAGGCTGGCTTAAGTTGGGACACGATTCTGGCAAAGCGCGAAAACTACAGAGCGGCTTTTGATGATTTTGACGCTGCGAAAATCGCCGAATACGACGAACGAAAGTTAAATGAGTTGATGAACAACGCCGGAATCATCCGCAATCGTTTAAAAATCGCTTCGGCGGTTCAAAACGCGAAAGCGTATCTCACAGCAGTCGAAGAATTCGGCAGTTTTGACAGTTTCATTTGGCAGTTTGTCGGCGGAAAACCCATTCGGAACGCCTGGGAAACAATGAAAGAAGTTCCGGCGAAAACTGCTGTTTCCGACGCGATGAGCAAGGATTTACGCAAACGCGGTTTTAATTTCGTGGGTTCGACGATTTTGTACGCCTTTATGCAGGCGACCGGAATGGTCAACGACCATCTGGTTTCGTGTTTTCGATATGACGAAATTTAGATTATGGATTTTCCCGTAACGCCGGCAATTCGCGTCTTGCGCGAGAAGAAAATTGAGTTTCATCCGCACGTTTTTGAATACGTCGAAAAGGGCGGGACAAAACATTCGGCGGAAGTTTTAGGCGTTGATGAACATACGGTTATCAAAACTCTGGTTTTTGAAACCGATGCGAAAAAGCCTGTTCTTGTATTGATGCATGGCGACGCGCAAGTCTCGACTAAAAATCTGGCTAGATTTTTGAATGTGAAAACAGTTGCGGCGGCTGCGCCGGAGCGGGCAAACAAATTGACGGGTTATCTGGTCGGCGGGACTTCGCCTTTCGGCATCAAAACACAGATGCCGATTTACGCCGAAAAAACGATTTTCGAGCTTTCACGAATTTACATTAACGGCGGGAAACGCGGATTTTTGGTTGAGCTTGAGCCGCGAGTTTTGAAAGAGGTTTTGCAGATCGAAGAAGTCGAGGTCAAACAAAATGCTGATTGACAATTTTATGCCCCGATACGATTTCAGCGAAACGCACGACATTAAGATTCGTGCGAAAGCCGGCGACGTTTTTCGCGCTCTCAATGAAGTTGATTTGTGCGAATCGCCCGTAATTCGCCTGCTTTTTCGGCTTCGAGGAATGCCTGCCCGCAAAATGACTTTGCGCGAAATGCGAAAGCTTTGTTTCGAGATTTTGGGAGAAAACGAAAATCAGGAAATCGTTCTCGGTTTGACCGGCAAATTCTGGAAAATCAAAGGCGATATCAGGCAAATAAATTCGGAGAATTTTCGAGAGTTTAATGAAAAAGGCTTTGCCAAAGCCGCCTGGAATTTTTCACTGAGTGAAGCCGGCGGCGCGACTCGATTAATAACCGAAACGCGGGTTCAATGTCTGGATGAAAAAAGCCGCAAAGACTTTGGTTTTTATTGGACTCTGATTCAGCCTTTTAGCGGCTGGATTAGAAAAGAAATGTTGAGAACTATCAAAAAACACGCTGAAAAAGCGAATGAAGATAAATGCTGATTGACGATTTTATGCCGAATTTCGAGTTCGGCGACTCGCAAAAAACAGACGTTAAAGCCTCGCCCGAAGCCGCTTTTCGCGCCGTCAAAACTTTTGATATGGCTGAATCAACCACAATTCGCTGGCTCTTTAAAATGCGCGGAATTCCGACAAACAATCTGACTTTGCCGGATTTGGAACGGGTGAATTTCAAAGTTTTGGGCGAAAAGCAAAATGAAGAACTGGTGCTCGGTCTGGCTGGTGAATTTAAGACTTTGATGGGCGGTTTGCTCAATCTTTCGCCCGAACAGTTTCGCGCGTTCAATAATCCGGGCTTTATCAAAGCGTGTTGGAATTTCGCGGTGTCAGACATTGGAAATGGAAAAACTCGCGTGATAACGGAAATTAGAATTCACGGAACGGATTCGGCGAGCGTGGCGAAGGTCAAAAACTTTTGGGGAATGCTAAAGACGCCGAGCGCGATGATTCGCAATGAGATTTTGAAGCTTATAAAAAGAGAAGCTGAACGCCGGTCGGGAGAAAAATAGAAATGTCTTTGTTCACGCATTGGGCTTGTTTTGATTGTCGCAAGAGCTTCGCCAAAGAGCCAGTGAACGCTGATGAGAGAGCGAGAGTTTGCCCTGATTGTCGGAAAGAAATGATTGATATGGGTAAATATTTTGCTGCTCCGCGCCGATTAAGTAAGAAACGCTGGGAAGTGATGAAAATCTTAGCTGATAATGGTTACAAATTTCATTCGGAGGAAAGCAAAGCCTATATTCAAAGTTTCATTTTACAGGCTAGAAATCCAAGAATCGCCGATGTGCTGGAAAGAATTGAATCTGAAAAACGAAGAAAACGGGGTTAGTTCGGGAGAAAAAAAATGAAATTTAAAACTGTCGCTTCAAAAACATTTTTTGCTCTTTTGCTTATGTTATCGGTGTCATTGATTGTTCAGGCTCAAGTGACGGCGATTCGGGCGGGAAAAATTGTTGACCCGGAAACGGCGACGGTTTTGAGCAATCAAATCATTTTGGTCGAAGGACAAAACATCAAATCTATCGGCGCAAACGAGAGGATACCGACGGGTTCGACCGTGATTGATTTGTCCAAATACACCGTGCTGCCCGGTTTGTTTGATGCGCATACCCATTTGTGCTGGAATCTGCAACACAAGAGAGATGCAGGCGATTATTTTGTCACGACGCTGCGGGATACGACCGGATTTCGCGCTATTCAAGGCGTCGCAAACGCCCGTTCGATGCTTGAATACGGTTTTACGACCGTCAGAGACATTGGAAACGCAGCCAATTATGCCGATACGGATTTGCGGCGAGCTATTGAGCAGGAAATAGTTCCGGGTCCGACCATTATCAACGCCGGGCGGATTATTGCGCCTTACGGCGGACAGTTTCAACTTCAACCGGAAAGACGTGATCTCGGAAATCCCGAATATCTTTACGCCGACACACGCGACGAATTGAAAAAAGCCATCCGCGAAAACATTCATTTCGGGGCGCGAGTTATCAAAATCGTAGTTGACGACCAGAGATACATTTATTCGGTTGACGATATTCGCTTTGTGATCGAAGAAGCAAGACTTGCAGGTGTGAAAGTCGCGGCACATTGCTGGACGCAAAACGGTGCGCGAAATGCAGCGGAAGCGGGCGTTGATTCAATAGAACACGGCGTTGAAATGACTGATGAAATTCTTGCAATCGCCAAACGTAACAATGTCGCGCTCGTTCCGACGCCGTTCACTGAAACGGACGCCCAGGCAGGCGGAAATCCCGGTCGCAACAAAGAATTTGACAAACGTTGGTTTGCAGACCCAGTGAAACGCGCATATCAAAACGGCGTCACGCTCGTTTTTGGTCCTGATGTGATTTTCAATACCAAAGAATATCCGCGCGGCAGATTGTCAATTGAGACGATTGATAATTGGGTTTCTGCGGGAATCCCGTCGCGCACGATTTTACAGGCTTTAACGACGAATGCGGCAAAGTTGCTGGGCGTCGAAAAAACTCGCGGAGCGCTTCGCGCCGGAATGAGAGCCGACATTATAGCGGTTAATGATAATCCTCTGGATAAAATCGAGACGCTGAAAACGGTCGCCTTTGTAATGAAAAACGGCAAGGTTTTTAAACAAAATAAGTGAACAAATTGAATATTGGATTTTTTGAAAGGTAAATCGAAAATGAGAGATGCAGTAATTGTTTCAGCCGTGCGAACGGCTGTCGGAAAAGCGCCCAAAGGCACTTTGAAAAACACCAGACCTGACGATATGGGCGCGACGGTCATTCGAGAAGCCGTCGCGCGAGTGGAAAATTTGCAGGCGGCGGAAGTCGAAGACGTGATTATGGGCTGCGCGTTTCCCGAAGCCGAGCAAGGAATGAACGTTGCGCGCACGGCAATGATTGCCGCAGGTCTTCCGGTTGAGACTTCGGCGATGACCGTGAATCGTTATTGCTCGTCGGGTTTGCAGACGATTGCGCTTGCGGCAGACCGAATTCGCACGGGCGCGGCGGATGTAATTATCGCCGGCGGTTTGGAAACGATGTCAATGATTCCAATGGGCGGAAACGTCGTGCGCCCGAATCCGAAAATCGTTGATACTTACCCGGATTATTATTTGAATATGGGTTTGACGGCAGAAAATCTCGCCAAAAAGTACGAAATCTCGCGCGAGCAGGCTGACGAATTTTCGCTGCGCTCACACCAAAATGCGGCTGAGGCAATTAAAAGTGGAAAATTTAAAGATGAGATTGTGCCTTTGACTGTGGAAATCGAAGAATTCGACGAGCGCGGGCGTAAACAAACGCAAACGATCACTTTTGACACCGACGAAGGCGTGCGTTATGACGCTTCGATGGAAGGCTTGGCGAAATTGAAGCCGGTTTTTCACGTTAAAGGAACCGTCACGGCGGGAAACGCTTCGCAAATGTCGGACGGCGCTGCTGCGGCTGTCGTAATGTCTGACGAACGGGCGAAACAGCTTGGAATCAAACCGCTCGCGCGTTTCGTTTCATTCGCAACTGCCGGTTGTTTGCCCGAAGAAATGGGCGTGGGTCCGGTTTATGCGATTCCGAAAGCTTTGAAGCTCGCCGGTTTGACGCTCGACGATATTGACATTATTGAACTCAACGAAGCGTTTGCAGCCCAAGGCTTAACGGTGATGAAGCTGCTCGAAATGAATCCCGAAAAGGTCAACGTCAACGGCGGCGCGGTCGCGCTCGGTCATCCTTTGGGCTGCACCGGGGCAAAATTGACGGCGACGATTATTCAGGAATTGATTCGCCGCAACGCTCGTTACGGAATGGTGACGATGTGTGTCGGGGGCGGAATGGGCGCGGCGGGAATTATCGAACGCATTCCGTAAAATTTATGGCTAAGAAACAAAGAATTCGCGGGTTGGAAGAAAATGAGGCTTCGATTTTGGCGAAACCGCTCTATATCGGCTCTCGCAAAATTGTCGGAAAGGTGATCGAGCCGGTTAAAGTGCAGGCTCGGCGTCCCGGAATCGCATGGTTCGGCAATTTGCTCAGTTTGGCGATTGA
Organism: Pyrinomonadaceae bacterium; assembly: GCA_036388995.1. Classification (GTDB taxonomy): domain Bacteria; phylum Acidobacteriota; class Blastocatellia; order Pyrinomonadales; family Pyrinomonadaceae; genus JALZCH01. The sequence goes on from DASVQU010000129.1 coordinate 18,418, forward strand.
AAAATCCGGCAAAGTCGAGATGCGCATTCACGTTTTGGCGCAGCTTCGCGCGGCGCAGATTATCGAATGCCCTTTCTGAATGGACGCTGTTCCTGCGGTCGGCAGGAAACGCGGAGCTGTGACGGCGGAAGAGATTGGCGAAGTCGCCAATTGGCAGCACAGCCGCATTTTAGGCGAGCGCGAGAAAACGGCAATCGAATATGCAGAAGAAATGTCGAAAACGCCGGTTCGCGTGTCGGATGAATTGTTTGAAAGGCTCAAGAAATATTTTAACGAAGACCAAATTGTGGAATTAACGGCGAGCATCGCCGCTGAAAATTACCGGGCGCGTTTTAATCACGCGCTCGGCATTGAAAGCGAAAATTTAAACAGCTAAGGAGACAAAACGATGGATGCAACGATGGCGAAAAAAGAGATTATCGGCGGCAGCTTTTTGATTGAACAGAATGCGCCGGAAGGAATTTTCACACCGGAAGATTTGACCGAAGAACAAAGAATGATCGGCGAAACCTGCCGCGAATTTATTGACAACGAAGTGCGCCCGCAGATTCCGGCGATGGAGCAGCATGCTTGGGAACTGGCGCGGCAATTAGTTAAACAAGCAGGCGATTTGGGTCTTTTGGGGGCAAATATCCCCGAAGAATACGGAGGTCTGGCGCTCGACCAGACTTCGGGCGTTGTGGTCGCCGAAAATATGGGACGCGCTTCGGGTTTCGGCGTCACATTCGGCTCGCAGACATCAATCGGGCTGCTGCCGATTCTTTATTTCGGGACGGAAGAATTAAAACAAAAATACATTCCGCCGATTGTGTCGGGCGAAAAAGTGACGGCTTATTGCTTGTCCGAAGCCGGTTCGGGTTCCGACGCATTGGGCGCGAAAGCCAACGCCAGACTTTCCGAAGACGGAACGCACTACATCCTAAACGGCGAGAAAATGTGGATTTCAAACGGCGGTTTTGCCGATATGTTTATCGTTTTCGCCAAAGTTGACGGCGAAAAAGATAAATTTTCCGCGTTTGTCGTCGAACGCTCGGAAAATTGTCGTCCCGGCGCGGAAGAACACAAAATGGGAATCAAATCGTCTTCGACCACGCCTTTGATTTTGTCGGATGCGCGCGTTCCGGTCGAAAATTTGATCGGAAAAGTCGGCGACGGAGCGAAAATCGCTTTTAATATTTTAAACGTCGGGCGTTTTAAACTCGGCGCAAGCTGCACGGGCGGAATGAAACTGGCTCTGCACGAATCAATCCGCTACGCCAACGAGCGGCATCAATTCAACAAACCGATTTCCAGTTTCGGCGCAATCAAACACAAGCTCGCGGAAATGGCTATCAAAACGTTTATTGCGGAATCAATCACTTACCGCACGGTCGGAATGATTGACCAGCTTATCGGCGACGGCGCGGATTCGGAAAAGAAACTGCGCTCGATTGAAGAATACGCGGTCGAATCTTCGATTAATAAAGTCGCCTGTTCCGAAGCGCTCGATTATGTAGTTGATGAAATGGTGCAGATTTACGGCGGTTACGGTTATTCGGCTGATTATCCGGCGGAAAAAGCGTATCGCGATTCGCGCATCAACCGCATTTTTGAAGGCACAAACGAAATCAATCGAATGCTGATTCCCGGAATGCTGATGAAACGCGCGATGAAAGGGCAACTCGGTTTGATTCCAGCCGCGAAAGCATTGATGGACGAAGTGATGAACCCGGCGATGCCGTCATTTGACGAAGACGAAGCGGTTTTGGCTGCCGAATCAAAACTCGCCGCCAACGCCAAAAAAGTCGCGCTGATGATTTTGGGAACCGCCGGGCAAAAATATATGATGGCGCTCTCGGAACAGCAGGAAATCTTACTCAACGCCGCCGACATTATCATCGAAGCCTACGCGATGGAAACCGCCGTTTTGCGCGCGCAAAAACTCGCCGCGTCGGGAAGCGCGAACGCCGACCGTTATGTTGATATGGCTGCCGTTTATTGCAACGACGCGATTCAGCGAGTCGAAGCCAAAGCCAAAAACACGCTCGCCGCAATGAGCGAAGGCGACGAAGCGCGCACGATGCTCGCGGCTCTGCGTCGTTTCACCAAAAATCAAACTCCGGTTAACACGATTGCCGCGCGGCAGCGCATCGCCGAGGTGCTGATTTCGGCAAACAAAAACGTTTTCTAAGATTTGGAACGTAAAATTTGAATCTCTAAAATAACCCGAAAACATATTTGCGCTTTGACCGTAAATATAATTTCGGGTTATTTTGCGATTCGTTCCCATTTCAAACAAAAAGGACAATTTATGTTCAAACAACTTCTGTCATTAATGCTCGTCGCATTGATGATTAACACAATCGGGCTGCAATTCGCTTTTGCAGATTCAAAGGAAGACAAACAGGCGCGTTTTACTCAAAAAGTAAAAGCGAATATTGAAAAATTAGGCATCGGGGAAGCTGCGCGCGTAAAAATCAAGCTGCGCGATAAAACCAAATTAGAAGGTTTTATCAGCGCGGCTGACAAAGATTCGTTTACCGTTACGAATCTGAAAACCGGTGCGCCAACAATTGTCGCTTATTCCAACGTTAAAAGCGCCAAAGGTCGAAACCTTTCAACAGGAGCCAAAATTGCGATTGGCGCAGGCATCGCGGCGGCTGTCATCATTTTTTTGATTTATTATATCGTTGTTGTCGAAAACGATGATTGATTAAACTTTTTAACGTGCTTTCATCGCAGAGCGGGAAATTTGAATTATCAAATTTCCCGCTCTGCTTTTTTGTCGCATTTTTCTTGCTAAACGCGGCTGAATTTGAATAAATAATTGAAACATCAAATTTATCGGGCAAAGGGTTTTATATGAAATACAGACGTTTGGGCGACAGCGATTTGGAGGTTTCGGAAATAAGTCTCGGTTCGTGGCTGACGTATTCGGGCGGAGTCGAACGCGAGCGTGCGGAAGCGTGCGTCAATAAAGCGTTTGAAGTCGGGATTAATTTTATTGACACTGCAAACGTTTACGGGCGCGGGATTGCCGAAATTTTTCTCGGCGAAGTTTTGCAGTCGCGCCCGCGCGATTCCTACGTTCTGGCGACGAAATTGTATTTTCCGATGTCCGACACCGACAAAGGTTTATCGCGTCAGCAGATTTTCAAACAAATTGACGATTCGCTCCGCCGCCTCAGAACCGATTACGTTGATCTTTATCAATGCCATCGCTATGACGAGGACACGCCGCTCGAAGAAACGATGCAAGCTTTGACCGAAGTTGTCGAAGCCGGTAAAGCGCGTTATATCGGTTTTAGCGAATGGAATAAAGAACAAATAGAAGCGGCGCTTTCGATGTCGGGCGTAAAAAAATTCGTTTCGAGCCAGCCGCAATATTCAATGCTTTACCGAAAATGGGAACGCGAGATTTTCCCGTTCTGCGAACGCAACGGCATCGGACAAATCGTGTGGTCGCCGCTCGCGCAGGGCGTTTTGACCGGAAAATATCAACCGGGTCAGCCCCCGCCAAAAGATTCACGCGCGGCGAGCAATGAAATGGGCGGTTTTATTGACAGATTTCTCAACAACCGCGTTTTATCGGCAGTCCAGGAATTAAAAACGGTGGCTGACCAGGTTGGACTTTCCCTGCCGAATTTAGCTCTCGCCTGGATTTTGCGGGACGAGCGTGTTTCATCTGCAATCATCGGCGCGAGCCGACCGGAACAAGTCGAGGCAAATTCTGCGGCTTCCGGCGTCAGGCTTTCGGAAGATACTCTGGATGCGATTGACCGGATTCTTGCGCGGGTCGCCGTTACGGAATAAAAATAAATCGAGGCGTTTGTTTTATGATAAATAAACCCAAATTTCGGGTTGAACGATGGCGCGAAGTTTACGCGCCGAATACGGCGGTTTTGCGGATGAAGCTAGCGGCAGATGGCTATCGCGTGACTCAGTGGTCGGATCATCCGGGATTGGTTTACGCTTTGCACAAACACCCGGAAGCGCAATCGCATTGGGTTATTAGCGGCTCGATTGAATTTACAGTCGGCGGCGCAACCTACGTTCTCAACGCCGGCGACCGTGATTTTATAGAAGCAGATACGTGGCACAAAGCGCGCGTTGTGAGCGAAGAAGAAAACGTGATTTATTTAATTGGCGAGAAAATTAAATAATGTTTTATCCGGGTATCGGCGGAACTTCGATTCGCAAATCCGGTTCATTGTGGATAAAGGAGATTTGGAGCGTTCCCAAAATCTCTTTATTTGCAGTTCCATTCTTTTCCGCCGCTTGATTTGAAAGCTCGTCCAACAAAAGCAGGCTTTTCTCATCTAAATTCAATTTTGTCTCAAGCAATAAAGAACGCAGCTCCGACACATGTTTGAGTTCTATTTCAAAATTTATACAGACCGAAAAATTTGAGAATTGATGAAAATCCGTTATCCAGCCATTGCTTGCGGCAATTGCCTTTTTTAATCGGTCGAGCATTTCAAAACGTTCGGTTTTAGTAATGCCGTTAAGCTGCATAAAATGCATTTGCATTTGAGTTAATTAATCAAAACGCTTCTTTCGCCTGTCGCAACACGCCCGATTTCACTGCAAATTTCGCCTTGCGATTCGAGATGAGATTTGATTTGTTCTTTGTCGTTTTCCGAGCAAATTATTACCATTCCGACGCCCATATTGAAAGTGCGAAACATTTCGCGGTCGGCGACGTTGCCGAGTTTTTGCATAATTGCGAAAATCGGCAATTCGTTCCACGTTCCACGTTTGATTTCAACCGAAACGTTTGCGGGCAAAATGCGCGGAATGTTTTCTAAAAGCCCGCCGCCGGTGATGTGCGCCAAGCCTTTGATGACGCCGGAATTTAACAAACCTTCGAGCGAGCGCAAATAGCTTTTGTGAGGTTCGAGCAAAATGTCGTCGAGCGTCGAATGAAGTTCGGGTAAAACTGACGAAACGCTGTAAGCTCCGGTTTCAAACAGCAATTTGCGGGCGAGCGAATAACCGTTTGTATGCAAACCGCTTGAAGGCAGAGCCAAAACAACATCTCCGGCTTCAATTCCCTTCCCGTCTATCGCTTTTTCTTTGTCCACAACGCCGACGATAAAACCCGCCAGATCGTATTCGCCCGCCGTGTACATTCCAGGCATTTCCGCCGTTTCGCCGCCGAGCAGGACGCAGCCGTTTTCCTGACACGCTTTGGCAAATCCGGCGATAACGGCGGTTGCGACTTCCGGTTCGAGCTTTCCGGTGGCAAAATAATCGAGAAAAAACAGCGGGCGGGCGCCCTGCACGAGAATGTCGTTGACGCAGTGATTGACCAAATCCTGACCGACCGTGTTGTGGACATTTGCCAGAAACGCTACTTTCAGTTTTGTCCCGACGCCGTCCGCCGAAGCGACCAGAATCGGCTCTTTCATTTCGGGAAAAGCGGCGCTGAACATTCCGCCGAAACTGCCGATTTCCGACAAAACGCGATTGTTAAAAGTGCGTTTGGCGAGTTCTTTGATTTTCGCCGTGGTTTGATTTGCGGCGTCAATCGAAACGCCCGCGTCGGAATATGATATAGATTCGCTCATCTTGTGGTAATTATAAACAAATTATTGACGCGATTCGTAATTCGCGTTTAGCATTTTTATTTGATGGAACAATTTCAACAAATTGTCGGTAGTCTCTGGTTTCAGATGTCATTTATGATTCTGTTCGCGACGGTTCACGGCTATGCGGCGGCGTGGCTCGCCGTGCGGATGCTGTTTCGCCCCAGAAGAGCTGTCAAATTTTTGGGCATCACGATTTTTCCGCAGGGAATGATTCCGCGTCACCGCGACCGTCTGGCGGAAGCAATCGGCAACGCTGTCGGCAACGAATTGATGTCGCACGACACGATTGTCAACGCGCTTTTTGAAAAAGATTTTCTGCGGCAAAAAGTAGAAACGTTGGTAAATTCTTACTCCGACGAATATTTATCAAAAAGCTACCCGTCGCTGCTCGAAGCGCTTCCGCCTTCCGCTCGCCCTGCGGTGCTTGACGGAATTACGACTTTGCAGAATCGTTTGGGCGAATACATCGTGCAAACTCTGCGAAGCGAAGAAACCGCGCAGGGCGTGAGCGATTTTGTCGAACGGCGCGTTGACGATTTTCTCTCGAAAAAAGTATCGGAAGTCGCTGATGAAGAAACTTTCGGGAAGGTTTTGGGTTTTCTCGAAACACGAATCAAAGGCGTTTTGCAGGAACGAGCGCTCGAAAAACAGATTCGAGATTTTATCGGCAATCGCCTCGACGATTTAACGCAGACGCAAGTTCCGCTAGGAGAAATGCTTACGGAAGACGCCGTTCATCTCGTCAAAGACCGCTTGGGCGAACAGGTGCAGCCGATTGTTCACCAAATCGCCGAAATCGCGTCGCAGGAACGCACGCGCAAACAAATCAGCTCGCTGATTAAACACGAAATTAACGATTATTATCAGCAGCTTCCGTTTTATCAAAAGTTTTTCGTTTCGCGCGACAAGCTCTTTCGCGAAGTTGACGATCTGGTCAACACAACTCTGCCCAGAAAAATCGAAGAAACTCTGAAAGGCGAAACTTTTGCCGCCGAAGCTGAAGCGTTTCTGTTCGGCTCGATTGATAATCTGCTGCAAAAGCCTCTGCCGGAAATTATCGGGCAAATCGCTCCCGACAAGCTCGAAACATTAAAAACGCAAATCACGGCAAACATCGTCAAATTGCTTAAAAGCGAGCAAGTTTCTAACTCGGTTTCGGTTTATTTGTTCGACACTCTGCATAATCTGCGCCCGCATTCGCTCGGCGCGATTTTAAAACGCACGCACACCGACATCGAGCCGCGTTTGAAAAGCGTGCTGACCAAAACTCTGGTCAACATTCTCAATCATCAGGAAACCGAAAACACGGTCAAAGCCGTGATCGCGTCGCAAGTCGAGCGTCTTTTGGTGACGCCAATCGGTAACGTCGCTGAACGCATCGGCGCGGATTCAATCCAGCGCGCCTCGACGATGTTAACCGACCGAATCATCGGCGCAGCGCAGGAAAAACTGCCCGTCGCAATCAAAGAATTTGACATCGCTGGTCTGGTCAAAGAAAAGGTCAACAATTATCCGGTCGAAAAGCTTGAACAACTCGTTCTGTCGGTCGCCGGACAGCATTTGCGGAAAATCGAATTGTTCGGGTTGTTTATCGGTTTTTTCCTCGGCGTCGGGCAGGCGTTTTTTGTTTATTGGACTGGAAAGATGCATTGAAAATTTAAATTTTGAAACTTTCTTTGTCGAAACTGCGTTTTTTCAGACAGCGAAGTTCTCGCGGTGAAATCAGGAGGAAATATGAAAAAAATAGGCTTATTAATTTTTATAGCAGCACTTGTCAGCAGTTTATTGATTGTTTCATTGGTCACAGGCAATTCTCTATTGCCGAGCTTGCCGAAAATTTTTGTGAGAATCAAAGGTTCGGGTAATCTGCAAACCGAGCGCCGCGAAGTCCCCGCCTTTTCAGCAGTCAAAGTCGGCGGCGCGGCAAACCTCGAAATCAACGTCGGCGGCGAGCAATCGGTCGAAATCGAAACCGACGACAATCTGCTCGAATTGACCAAGGCTTATGTCAAAAACGACACGCTTCACATCGAGCGCCGCGGAAACATCTGGACGAAATCGCCTCTGCGTGTTCGCATCACAGTCCCGCATTTAAACCGCCTGAATCTTTCGGGCGCAAGCAAAGCCGATGTAAAAGGCGTCAGAGCCGACAAATTTGATTTGGATTTGAGCGGCGCGTCGAAAATCAACATCGAAGGGGAAGCCGTCACGTTTATCGGCGATATGAGCGGCGCAAGCACTCTTAACGCTGAAAATTTTAAAACCGTCAAAGCGATTGTCGAAGCATCGGGCGCAAGCAAGGCGGATATTTTCGTTTCCGAAGATTTAAACGCCGATGCATCGGGCGCAAGCAAAATCTATTACGCCGGCAATCCGAAAACCGTTCGCGAAGACGAGTCGGGTGCGAGCAAAGTTTCTCCTAAATAAAACCTATTTTTATCACATAGACGCAAAGGCACAGAGAAAGTTAAATTCTCTGTGCCTTTATGGTTTAATCCTTTTATGAATGCCGTTAAATGTCCAAGCTGCGGAAATCTTAATGCTTTAGGCGAAAATTTTTGTTTGCAATGCGGCGCTGGTCTGCCGTCGTCAGCGCAGGTTTCGTTATCGCCCGAACAACATGCACGCGCTTTTGGAATGAATCCGGGCGCGATGTTTGTTGACGCCGAGCGTGGGCGAAGAGTGTTTTTCTGGTATCGCGTTTACGCCGGTTTGATGGCTGCAATGTACGCGATGCTTGTCGCTCTGGGCGTTTTTATGATTGTTTTCGGTTCGCAATCGAATGACAAAGACGCTGCCGGGGCGGTTTTCGGAGGAGCATTTTATGCGATTCTCGGCGGCGGTTTTTTTCTGATTTTCGCGGTCGCGCTCTTTTTGCCCCGGAAACCCTGGACGTGGATTTATCACATCGTTTTGATTTGCATCGGAATGACAAGCTGCTGTCTGCTGCCGTTTTCAATTCCGCTGCTCATTAATTGGCTCAAGCCTGAAACAAAAGCGTTTTTCGGGCGTAACTAAATCCCGCAATTTATTTCAAAGGAGAAAATCGAAATGAACTTTAAATTAAAACGCGCGGCAATTTTGCCAATCGCGTTTTTCTGTTTTTCAACCGTAAATATGGCGCAAGAAACCAAACCGGCACCCGCGCCGACACCAAAACCCGCGACTCCGGCAGCTCAGCCCGCGCCTGCTGCATCACCCGCGCCCAATCCGTTTGCCAATATTCCGCCCGCAAAGCCGGAAGACGTTGCTTCAATTGACAGCATTGTCAAAGCGCTTTACGAAGTGATTTCGGGCGACCCCGGTGTCAAACGCGATTGGAATCGTTTCCGCTCGCTGTTTTATCCGAATGCCAAAATGGTTCCGACCTTCAAAATTCAGAACACGGGTAAAATTGCCGGACGTTTTCTGACGCCGGAGGAATACATCGAGCGCAGCGGACCGTTTTTGGAAAAAGAAGGTTTCCACGAAGTCGGCATCGCCCAGCGTGTCGAACAATTTGGAAATATCGCCCACGTTTTTACGACTTACCATTCGAAACACAAACTGACGGATGAAAAGCCGTTTATGCGCGGAATCAACAGCATTCAGCTTATCAACGACGGCACGCGCTGGTGGGTTTTAAACATTGCATGGAGTCAGGAAACGCCGGAAAGTCCGATACCGGAGAAATATTTAAAATCGGTGCAATAGATTAGTCTTTAAAATCTTTAGAGGAAGCGGCTTTCATCATTTTTGATTATGCCGCTTCCTTTTTTTCAAATTTCTAACGCTCTTTGGCAACTAATGTCTTATCATTTATTGCTTTAAAGAGAATGTTTGCACTATCGGGATTCAAGCTCTTTAAAATTGAGTATTGTTCTTGCGCTTCATTGTTCCTGTTAAGAGCCAGATGGATCATCCCTAGATTTAGCCTTGCCTCATGGCAATTTGAATTTAGGGAAATCGCCCGCCGAAGAGACTCGACTGCTTTCTGATAAAGACCCAGCTTCGAATATGCAACGCCTAAGTCATTGTATGCAGCAACAAAATCTGTTTTAAAACTGATTGCTAACTTGAGAGGCTCGATTGCTTCTTTATAGCGCCCCAGTTTGAGATAGGCGACCCCTAAATTGTGCCGTATTCCGGCATCATCAGGCTTGATTTTGGCGGCGTTCAGGAAAGCCCCGGCAGCTTCGTTATAAAGATTCAAGTTAATATAAGCTTTGCCCATATTATTGTAAGCTAAAGCGTAATCGGGTCGCAGCTTTATCGCCTGTTTGAAAACCTCCACTGCCTTTTGATAACGGTTCATATCCGTAAAAATCACGCCGATATTATTAAAGGCTTCGGGATAATCCGGTTTTAGGCGAACGGCTTGCCTGAGAGATTCAATCGCTTCATCGTCGCGATTAAGTTCGGCATATACATTGCCCAGATTATTGTATGCTTCGGCGTAATCAGGTTTGGAGCGGATTGCTTTTTTGTAAGACTCGATAGCCTCTCGATACTCGCCGCGACTATGAAAACTAACGGCTTTATCGTAAAAGCCTGCGGCTTCACTTGATTCCCGTGAAATGATTTGTTGAGCCGATATAGGGAAAATGTTTATGGTAAATAAAAGACAAGCCAACCAGAAAATGTTTATTCGTTTCATAAAGAACTCCTTTTTGCTTGAAAACGTATTCCAATATTGATTTGCCCGGTTGCCGGTTGGTACTTACAATTTTCCCGGCACCTGGATTTCAAAGGGCAAACACGATGCAACGTCTTTCGACAAAACGGAACATATCCTGAGAGAGGCAACAATGTCCTTAGAAATTCGTTTGATGTCGCTAAGAGTTTTCTTAGATTTTTTTTAGAACGGCTATGGTTAACCAATTAAAGCAGTTATATGAATTTGCTTCCTTCCGTTTAGATCCGGACGAAAGGCTTTTATTGCGGGATGAGAAACCTGTCGCCCTGACGCCAAAAATGTTCGACTTGCTTCTGCTGCTCATCGAAAACAAAGGGCGGCTGCTTGAAAAGGAAGATTTGATGCAGGCGCTCTGGCAGGATAGTTTTGTCGAAGAAAGTAATTTATCCTTTAACATTTCCACATTGAGAAAAGCTCTGGGCGAAGACCCGAAACAGCGTCAATATATCGAGACCGTGCCGAAACGCGGTTATCGTTTCATAGCGGATGTGAGAATTGTCGAGCAGGAAATTGTTGATGAGCAGGAAATTATCAGAGTAGCAGCAGTCGAAACTCTTCAAGAAAATGGGAAAACGCAATTTTTTAATGAAACCGAAATAAATGAAGTTCAAAAATCAGATTTCAGCAGTTCAGCCGCCGGGATAAAAAGCGACGTTAAATCCATTGATGAGGCTCTGGGAGAGCCAAAATCATTTTCCGAGACTAAATCAAAGTCACGGATTACTCAGGCTAATTACTTGATAATTATGGCTCTGGCAGCCGTTTTCATCGTTGCCGCAGCCATAGCTTTCGGAATATATAAATTTTCCCGCCAGCCTTTAGAGTCAACTCCAAGCACTGTTTCCCAACCGATGAAAGTCACGAGGCTAACCACGGCTCGCAACGCCACGAACGCTGCTATTTCACCGGATGGCAGGTATGTAGTTTATGTCATAGATGAGGCGAGAAAGCGAAGCTTATGGCTCAGACAAATCACAACCAACAGCGATACGCAGCTCATTTCGCCCGATGACGTGAAATATCTGGATATTGTTTTCTCTTCTGACGGCAATTATATCAACTACTTCAAAGCCGATATTGATAGCGCCCCGGCACTATACCAAATCCCCGTATTGGGAGGCACTCCAAGAAAACTGATTGAAGATGTTCCAAGCCCGGCGCTTTCGCCGGACGGTAAGCAATTTGCTTTTATCCGTCAGTCAGCGGATGGAGAAATGACTCTGTCGGTGGCAGACGCTTCCGGCGAAAGCGGAGAGCAAAGATTAATTGCACGCAAACAATCGGGTTTTCTGCATAGCCCCGCCTGGTCGCCTGACGGCAAGACAATCGTGTGTGCTGCCGGAAACATCGGCGATAAAGGGCGTCAAGTTAATTTGATAGAGGTGCGGCTCGCAGACAAAACTGAAAGAACGATTACCTCCGAGAGATGGAAGTTTATCGGGAAGGTTGCATTTCTGCCGGATGGCAGCGGCATACTGACAACAGTTTCGGATTATTCGTTCGGACCTTACCAGATATGGCACGTTTCATACCCGGAGGGAAAAGTAAGACAAGTAACGAATGATTTAAGCAACTACGGCAATATCAGTTTAACGTCCGACTCCAAAAATCTGGTTTCAGTTCAATCCGACATTCGCCCCTTTGTTTGGGTCATACCGGGAACGCAAACTGCTAAAGCAAAACAGATCACTTCAAGCCCCGGAACGCGTAATGATTACTGGGGATTCTCCTGGACTCCCGACGGGAAAATAGTATATGTTTCGACTGCCGGCGGTAATCACGATATTTGGATCATGAACTCGGACGGCACCGACCAGAAGCAGCTTACATTCGGCGAGCATTCAGATTTTGATCCCTCCGTTTCACCGGACGGTCGCCACATCATATTTGCTTCAGAACGTTCCGGTAATACCAAAATATGGCGGATGGACATAAACGGTGAAAATCTCAAACAATTAACCTATGGCGGCACATCCGATTACCTTCCTTATCACACGCCGGACGGGCGAGCGGTGGTTTACACATCAAGCGACACAAGAAAAGTAAATTTGTGGAAAATGTCGCTTGAAGAAAACAGCTTGCCCATACAGCTAACAGATTACGATTCAACCTGGGGAGCCGTTTCACCGGACGGAAACATGATAGCGGCTTGGCACGGAAATGAAGAAACCGGAACAATCAAACTGATAGTCGTTCCTATCGAAGGCGGCAACCCGATTAAATCTTTCAACACTTCACCCACTGCGAAAACCTGGGCTGATATTCATTGGACATCGGATGGGCGGGCATTGACCTATATAGATACTATAGGCGGAATTGGTAATATTTGGCTTCAACCCCTGGAAGGCGGCTCGCCGAAACAATTGACCGACTTTAAAACTGAAAGGATATTTCGTTTCGCCCCGTCACCCGACGGCAAGCAGCTAACATTCTCGCGCGGCATAGAAACAAATGATGTTGTATTAATCAGCAATTTTAGATAACGGAAAAAAGTAAATCCAAATCCTAATTTATAAAGCGAGCTTTAGGGTTAAATCTCCGAATTTTGGGGCTTTTTATAAATCTACTGAAAACAGTTTAAGTTCCTCTTCATTCAAATGAATTAAACGCTCAAATTTGAGTCCGATTTTATTGAGCAGCTTCCCGGAGCTTTCATTGTCTTTTGTGGTAATCGCCAAAATGCGTTTGAGCTTTAAAACATTTTTGGCGTAATCAAAGACGGCTTGCGCAGATTCAAAAGCATAGCCTTGCGACCAGTAATCGGGCAAAAATGCAAAACCGATGTCGGCATCCGGCAATGTCTCGCGTTTGACCAGCCCGCAAATTCCAATCGGAGCTTCGTTTTGCTTTAGTTCGACCAAATAAAATCCATAGCCGAATTGCTCGTAAGAAGCGACGAATCGAGTCAAAATATATTGGCGCGCGTCGTCAATCGTTCTCAGGTTTCGGTCGCCGATGTATTTGACGAACGAAGGCTGGTTTAATAAATCAAGAATAAAGTCGGCGTCTTCAACCGAAATCTGACGAAGAACGAGCCGCTCGGTTTCAAGGATTTTCATTATAATTTGTCCGTTTCGCTTGCGTACCAATCTGCGTGCAGAGACCAGCCTTCGCAGCGCAAACACGATGTCCAGCGCCAGAGATGACCGCAGCCGGGACACGCGCCGCCGGTTTCAAACGTATTCCAAAATGTGTAGCAGCCGCCGAAATAAAATTCAGGAAATCCGCAATCGGCGCAGCACCAGCGGCTCGCTTTTGTCGGCTGCCATTTGCACAAAGGGCAGCGAATCCGGCTGAAATCATTCTCTTCTTCTAATTCGGCGATTTGTTCGACGATTTCTTTCTGCGACCGTTTCTGAAAGAAAGAATGAAAAGGCGTTAATAGAAAACTCAAAGCATAAGACATTTCTTCAAACTTTATTTTAATTATTCTTCGCCGATGTCCTCGTTCCAAATTTCCGGGTTGGCGGCGATATAATTTGCCAGCATTTCGATGCACTCTTTCGATTCGAGGTCAACGACTTTGACGCCGTTTTCTCGCAGCCATTCAACGCCGCCGCTGAAATTTACCGATTCGCCGACAACGACTGTGCCGATTTGAAACTGCCTGACAAGACCACTGCAATACCAGCACGGCGCAAGCGTCGTGACCATAATTTTGTCGCGATAGCTGCGCTGCCGCCCGGCTTTGCGAAAAGCGTCGGTTTCGCCGTGAACCGACGGATCGTTTTCCTGCACGCGGCGATTATGCCCACGTCCTAACAAATTACCGTTTTCGTCAAACAAAGCCGCGCCGATTGGGATTCCGCCTTCCGCCAAACCTTGTCGGGCTTCTTCAATCGCCGTTTGCAGCATCTGGCTATAATCAATTTTCATAAGCAATGTCATTTAAAGACTAGTTTGATTGCGTGATTTATCCTCGAATCGTTCAAATGCAAGCGCGACCAATTCGTCAATCACCTGCGAAAAAGGTTTGCCCGACGACGCCCACATTTTGGGAAAGCCGGAAACTTCGGTTAAACCGGGCAGCGTGTTGATTTCGTTAATCAGCAATTCCCCGTTGTCGCGGCGCAAAAAGAAATCAACCCGCGATAAGCCCGAACCGTCAATGGCTTTGAAAGCGATTTTCGCCAAATCGCGGATTTGCTCGATCATTTCCGCGTCGAGCGGCGCGGGAACGACGAATTCGTTGTGTCCCGTGCCTTTGTATTTTTCTTCGTAATCGAGGAATTTGGCGTTTTCGTCAAAAATAATATATTCGCCCGGCAAGCTGGCTTGCGGGTCGTCGTTGCCCATCACGGCGACTTCGATTTCGCGTGCGTCCAATCCTTCTTCGACAATGATTTTGCGGTCGAAACGCGCCGCCAATTCAATCGCTTTTTTCAAACTTTCATCATCATCCGCCCGCGAAACTCCAACGGACGAGCCGAGATTTGCTGGTTTGACGAACACTGGAAAACCGACTTCGTTTTTGATTCTTTCAACGCAAGCTTCGGGCGCGGCTTCAAAATCGCGACGCAAAAACCAGGTGTAACGGCACATCGGCAATCCGGCGTCTCTAAAAAGAACCTTCATCGTCACTTTGTCCATCCCGCACGACGATGCCAGAACGCCCGAACCGATGTACGGAATGCCAGCCATCTCAAAAAGCCCCTGAATTGTTCCGTCTTCACCGTAAGTTCCGTGCAAACACGGAAAAACGACATCGAGCGGCTGCGATTTTTCACGGCTTGTTTCCAAAAGAGTTAAACCCTGATAAGTTGGATCGCCGATCAGCGCGACGGCGCGAGTTTCTTTAATGGAAATTTGCTGTTCCAAAAGCTGCCGCGTTTCAGCCGGAAAAAGCAAAGCCGATTCCGCCGGTGACAGCCATTTGCCGTTTTTGGCAATAGCCATCGGAACGATTTCGTATCGCTCGGTGTCAATCGCTTCAATCACCGACTGCGCTGAGCGAGCGGAAACTTCGTGTTCGCCCGAACGCCCGCCGAAAATAACGCCGATTCTGGTTTTATTCATAAATAGGTAATCAGTAATTAGTAATCAGTAATTAGTAATCAGTAATAGTTTAATTTTGAAGTTGTTGAGTTTGTTTCGACACTTAACTTTAAAGTTCCAAAAACTAATTACTGATTACTGATTACTGATTACTATTCATAAAATTGTTTTACCGAGCGCGGAGAGAATTAGTTCGACCGCTAATTCCGCCGTCCGGTTGTTGGTGTCCAAAGTCGGATTGACTTCGACGATTTCAAACGAGCGCATTTTGCCGGACTCCGCGGTTCGCTCTAACGCCAGATGCGCTTCGCGGTAAGAAAT
>DASVQU010000130.1:0-30417 GCA_036388995.1 Pyrinomonadaceae bacterium
CTTTCTGTATAACAATATTTCCCGCCGCCAAAACCAATCGGTTGCTGCTCCTTCCTTCTTAGAGCCTGTCATTTTTCAACGCAGCTACATTCAAATAAACGAGCAACATCAAAACAGGTATTGACATCTATATTCTTGACCCATAAATTACGCCTTCTCTTTTCAATCTTGATGCGGATAAAACCGCGTAATAATCAGCAAATATTGGTTTTTATAGGTAAATACAAATGGTTAAATATTTTCTTGTTATTTGTAGCTTGTTCGTAATGAGCGTTTCCGTCTTCGGGCAGGATTCGTTGGAAAATGATTTGAAGAAATCATTTAAAAACTATGATTTAGTCAAACTCAATAGCGAAGCTGTGCTTGAAAAAGCGAAATCGGAACAACCGATAGCAATTCAGGCTTACGGACGCTATTTTGAGTTTGTTTTGACTCCGAACGATATAAGAGCCAGGAATTACAAAGCCGTTGAAAGCTCCGAATCCGGCGACCACGAGCTGCCGCGTTCCGAAGTTGTAACTTTTAAGGGAAAATTAAGAGACGACTTTGCTTCCGAAGTGCGTGTTTCTGTAACCGAAAACGGCATAGAGGGCTTGATTTACACCAGCGATAATAAAAAATTCTTCGTGACAAAAGCCGAGAGATTTTCGAGACGCGCCCGGAAAGATGATGCAGTCGTTTTTAGCGAAGACGATTTGGTACAAACAGTTGATCTCTCCCACGACGCTATTCCTTTACCCGATGATGTCGAAGCAAAGACGGATTCGAGTTTTGAAATATTAAAATCATATGTTTTCGGCTCGTCAGAAAAATCTGAAACACACGGAGCTGAATCGAGCGCGGCATTGATGGCTGATCTGAGAGTGCTGGAAATAGCGACCGAAGCCGATTATCAATGGGTGACGCAAGCAGGCGACGTAACCCGTGCAAATAATGAAATCCTGAGCATTTTAAATCTGGTTGACGGTATTTACGAACGCGATTTAGGCTTATCAATTACCGTAGTTTATCAACACGCGTGGTCAATTCCCGATCCATATTCGGCGGCAGCAACAATGGGGGATCAGCTTAATTTATTTCGAAATTATTGGAATACAACTCCTCCTTACTCTCAGCAGCCGCGCGATACGGCGCACCTGTTCACCAATAAATTCAACAATCAGGGAATTGCTCAAATGGGCGAAATCTGCCGCAGAGTGAGCTATTCTTATGGAGTAACGGGAAAAAGCGGAAGCGTGACTCATCTGATAACCGCGCACGAAATCGGTCATAACCTAAATGCCGCTCATGTGGAAAATGCCGGAAACTGCGCAAGCTCGATTATGAATCCCAGTATTACTCCGTCTGCGACCACCTTTTGTGCTGAATCAAAATCTCAGATTTCGAGTTATGTGGCAACTTACGGAACTTGCTTAACTGCGGGCGGACCGACATCCACTCCAACACCAACGCCGACTCCGACACCGACTCCGCCGCCAACATACAGCATCTCTGGAAATGTTTATTACGGCACACCGTCAGCAAATCAAGCGAAGCCTGTTTCCAACGTCTTGTTATCCGTTACGGGTCCTACTTCACCTTATACTTATACGGATACCACCGGCAGGTATACGATCAGTAACTTAACTGCCGGAGGGTACTATACCGTTACTCCCTATAAAACCGGAGGCGCGAACGGCATTTCTACGTTTGACGCAACTCTTGTCCTGCGTTACATTGCGACCAACGGACAAGGAGCAAATGCCTTAAGCGCAAATCAACGAATTGCTGCGGACGCAAATGGCGATGGAAACATTTCTGCGTTTGACGCAACACTCATCTTGCGTTATGTCGCCGCTAACGGAGCAAATGCCAATACCGGGCAGATAGGCACTTGGAAGTTTGTTCCCCCGAACCGGACATATTTCCCGCTTCTAGGCTCGCAGACGAACCAAAACTATGAAGCCGTCTTAGTCGGTGAAGTGAACGGTGATTGGACTCCTTCCGGTTAGATTGTCCGGCGCTAATGATGCTCAATTCGAGCAGTAAATGGAAAGCCGCTTTATGACGATTGTTGTTAAAGCGTTTGTTAATGAATTGTCGGGGCGTGTTGTTTACACTTAATTTGCGGTTTCTTTTTTCCAAACAATAGAATATCGCCAGAATAAATGTCTGGTGACTTGCGCGCCCGGCAATATGTTCGCGCAAATCTGCTCAATCTGTGAGAGCGTGAGGTATGTATCGGTTTTTCCATGCTCGATATATGCCTCACGCACTTCTTTGGGCGGTCTCGGCTTTCCGGTTTTTATCAACATCAGAAATAAATTTGCAGAATAAGCAGCGCCATCAAAAAGCAAATCGGTCAGGTTAGAGCGTTGATAGAGGTCAAGGCAAATGAATACACCTCCGGGTTTCAAAGCCTTTCTTATTTTTCTCAGGATGCTTTCGGTTGGTAAATGATGAATGGTCGTCAGCGTCGCAATGCAATCGAACCGATTATCCTGTAATTGATACGTCATTGCATCGCCCTCGATGAAATCAATGTTCGGATAAGATTTTGAGCGCGCTTTCGCAAGTCGAATCATCTGCGGAGATAAGTCAATGGCGAGAACTCTTTCGGCTCGCTGCGCCAGCAAGCGAGAGAATTCCCCTGTCCCGCAGCCTATTTCAAGAATGTGTCGGCATTGTTCGGGAATCTGATTTATCAAATATCTGTGATAATGCGCGTTATGATTCCAGTTTTCATCCGAGAGCAACGCAATCCGATCAAAATCGGACTGAATTGATTCCAGCGTTTGTCTTGCTTGGCTCATTTGTCTGCAACCAATTTGTTCATTGTACGGCAACAAATCTCTGTTTGAAGCTGCGCGCGCCCTCACGTCCATTGATTTGTTATGCCTCCCCTTAATATAGAAGATCCAATCGGCGTCTATAAATCCCTGACTAATCGGATTTCCCGAAGAAATACCAATGACGGCGAATTTGATCCTCCTTAAATGATGGCAGTTCTCGATCACGAACAACTTTGGTTAGATCATTACCAGTGATAGAGTTGAACGGGCGACCATCTTCATCCTCATAACTTGCCCCAAGACCAGTGTTATTCTCGTGCCCTAACCAAGTAAGGTGTAAATCTTCTCCCGCCCCTAGAGTGGGGACACGTACAGGATTAAACCATATCCCCCGCTCGGGACCTTTGACGTGCTTCTGGGCTACTATAATGTTTTGGGCTGGTCCCCGTCCCTTATTCTGTAGATACCATCCATCATGGCGATATACGATCATTAGTGATGGGCGAATCGCAACTGCTGTGGGACTATCGTAGTCCCAAACACCCTGAGGAGACTGGTGAACGGCAGAAAGTTTTTGGTGCGGCGAAACCCCATTTTTGACTAGTAACTCAGGCGTATCCTCTTCAGGAATACCCTCAAGCATAAGAGCAATTTTTGCCTGATCGAACGCCTCTTGAACAGTACGGTCAAATCCTAAGGCGCTATAGAATGATGCGGCAAATACTATAGCGGCTCTATCGCCGATAGCTTTATTCATACCTATGACGTAATTTATTACCTCGTTAATAGCCTCACCTTGGCTCCGTGAATAACAGGCATTCAAAATAACCATCTGAATGTCTTTCTTGAACGCAGTAAATAGTGCTTTCAATGCGTTTTGGCTGACAGGTCTAGCATAGCCACTATTATCCACAAGAATAATTTCGCCGACCTCACTCCCATGTCCACTAAAGTGTACAATTTGCGGTTTATGTTCATTGAGGTACTGCAATAGGTCACCGGAACGAACTGCAAAAGCTGATACTACATCTAATACGTCGCGCCTTTCTGCCAGACGTATTTTGTAGGTTATTTCGCGTATTTCCTCATCAAGTGCAAGATGTGTACTATCTTTCGGGTTCGCAGCTAGAAATAGCGTTTTGACCTTCATAAAAGTAATTCCTCATGTATAAATATCTCAGATTTGCAGTCAAATGCGTGGCGGCATAACTTTGATTTGTACTGAATTATAGCTTTCTTAAGCCGAATTTTTATACTCTGGTTCATTTCAAAAAGTCAATATAATTCTTGAACTTAGACGCCTATTAGTATAAATTCAGCAGCAAATGAAAATTCGTTTGAAATTTTCAACCGAATTTTCAAAGATTATGTCTAAGCTACTTGATGATGTCCGTAATTTAATGCGCGTTCGGCATTATAGTTACCAAACCGAGAAAACATATATTTATTGGATTCGACAGTACATTTTCTTTAAATCGGATAACGCATCTGAAGGAGATGCGAGCGACCGAGATTAAAGGCTTTTTAACTCATCCAACGGTTAACCGAACAGCTTCAGCTTCGATTCTTCAACAAAATCGTTTGGGTTTCAAAAGTCCGGTTGATTAAAAGCATTATAAATTTGCCTTGAGATCAGTAATTCATCCTGCTGCTAGACTCGCATTTGCCTGCCGTGATACAAAAATCATTTCACTTATTTCAAATTTTTAATTGAGGAAGGAATAGAAAATGAGAAGAAATAAAATTACGGTTGTTGGCGCGGGAAATATCGGCGCGACAGCCGCGCACTGGATTGCGGCGAAAGAGCTGGCGGATGTTGTTTTGGTGGACATCGTCGAAGGCGTGCCGCAGGGCAAATCGCTTGACTTAATGCAAGCCGCGCCGATTGACGGTTTTGACATAAAGCTCGTCGGCGCAAATTCATACGAAGAAACAGCGGGTTCGGATATTATCATCATCACCGCGGGACTGCCGCGCAAACCCGGAATGAGCCGTGACGATCTTTTGAAAGTCAACGCCGATATTGTCGGCAAAGTCACAGATGAAGCAGCCAGATATTCGCCCGATTCAATAATTATCGTTGTTTCAAATCCGCTCGACGCAATGGCGCAATTGGCTTTCCGTCGTTCGGGCTTTCCGAAAAGCCGCGTTCTCGGAATGGCTGGCGTGCTGGATTCAGCCCGTATGCGCTGCTTTTTAGCGGAAGCGCTCGATGTTTCGGTCGAAGACGTGACGGCGTTTGTTTTGGGCGGACACGGCGACACGATGGTTCCGCTGCCGCGTTATTCGACCTGCGCCGGAATTCCGATCACCGAATTGCTGCCCGCCGAACAAATCGAAGCCATTAACAAACGCACCGCAAACGGCGGCGCGGAAATTGTCGGACTTTTGAAAACCGGCTCGGCTTATTACGCTCCGTCGCTCGGCGCGGTCGAAATGGCGCAATCAATTTTGAAAGACAAAAAACGAATTTTGCCGTGCGCCGTTTTTCTCGAAGGCGAATACGGAATCAACAATTTGTTTGTCGGCGTGCCCGTTAAATTGGGAAGAAACGGCGTCGAGCAGATCGTCGAAATCAGCTTAACCGCCGAAGAACGCGCCGCTTTGCACAAATCCGCAGGAGCCGTGCAGGAATTGATTGACGTGCTGGGAATTTAGTTTTGTTCAGAAAATGAAACCACAGATGTTCACAGATGAACTCAGATAAAATCAAAAAAATCCGTGTTTATCTGTGTCAATCTGTGGTTTCATTTTTCAGGGATTTATGATTTTAGTTTCCTCAAAACTCTCCGAAAACAACGAAAATCCGAAATTGTGATTCTTAATGCTTGACTTTAACGTTTCAGAAACATAAATTTTGAAACGAACATAACTCTCCCGCAGACAAGCGGAAATCAAAATTTACAAAATAAAAAAAACGTTCTCTCGTTTTTTAGTCCATTTCAAACCAGTTTTAATGCCCAAAGGCTCGGAGGAGAAAATGCAAGCCAAATCAAGATTCATCTTATCGCTGTGCGCCGCCATTTTAGTTTTCGGTTTTAGTTTTACGGCTTTTGCCGACACGATTCGTTTAAAAGACGGAACGGTCGTCAAAGGCAAAGTCGTCGGTTTTAAAGACCAGCAGTTTACGGTTTTAATCGGCGACGGCTCGCGCGGTCGCCGCAGCCAGCTTCAGGTTTTCATCGAAGATGTCGAATCAATCGAATTCGACAACGCTGCGGATTCGGCAATCGCCGATGTCAACAACAACAGCCGGATTGTCGCGCAGCCGACGCCGGAAAGAACAAATCCGCCGGTTTCAAACAATCAAAAACCGAATCCGAATGTCACGACCACCTCGACGCTTCCGCCCGCAGCCGATAGACCGGCGACCAACTCAGGCGGTTTATCGCAGGTGATTAACTCCGCGCCGATAAGCTCTCCGAAAATCGGCGACTCCGGCGATCAGCCCGTAATTTCGACTCCAAAAACAAACACGACCAATTCCGGCTTGTCCGGCAAATTTATCACCGTTCGGGGCGAGAGCAATCCGCTCAAAGTTCTTGCCGACGCAACCGCCAACGGTTGGACAAATTCGGGAGTCGTCATGCGTAAAGGTCAACGTGTCCGCATCTCGGCAAACGGGCGCGTTTCGCTCGGTCAGGGACGTTTTGCGACACCCGCCGGCGTCGGTTCGATTGCCGATTCGCAGCGTTTGATGCAGACCGAACCGACCGGCGCTTTGATCGCCGTCATCGGCGACGACAACAATGATTTCGTTTTCATCGGCAGCAACCGCGAATTTGTCGCACAGCGAGACGGGATGCTCTTTTTGGGAATCAACGAAGGAAATCTGGACGATAACTCCGGCGCGTTTGACGTTACAATCGAAGCCGAAGCCGTCAACAACACTGCCAAAAAATAAAAAGCGAAAGCCGATAAATCAGCTAAAAAGGAATGAAATCGAATTTAATGATTTCATTCCTTTTTTTCATTTAGACTTGTTTCACCGGGCAAAATTTGGCTCGCGAACTGCATCGAAAACTTGAATCGTACTTGCAGCAGAATAATTTCCGCGTACAATCAGAAAGTAATTTTCAGGCAGTTTCAAAGGTGCTTTATGTTTAGCAATTTTCTCCGACAGTTTTTCGCTTTTTTCGTTTTCGCCGTTGTTTTATCCGGTTTTATAGTTCAAACAAACGCTCAGTCGCGGCGACAGCAGCCTCCTGCCGGGCAACCCAATCAAAAGAAAAATCAGCGCCCGGACCCGAACGCTCCGCAGCCCGCCCCGACTCCGCCCGAAGACGCCAATCCGATAAAAGATACCGAGGTTTTGACCATCAAAACCAATATCATCAACGTTGATTCGGTCGTTTATCACAAGAAAAGCAAGCAGATTATCACGGGCTTAAAACAAAAGAATTTTGAAATCTACGAAGACGGCGTCAAACAGGAAATCAGCAACTTTGCCGAACCCGAATCGCCGATTACCGTCACGCTCGTCGTTGATTACAGCAAAACCGCATCGACGCTCGGTTATTACGGGGCGCGCGGATACGATCCGGGCAAAATGGAAATGGTGCGCCCGGTTGCAATGTTTTTGTCGCGTTTTATCAAACCGCCCGACGATTACGCTTCGGTCATCGCCTTTGACATTCGCCCGACGCCGCTCACCGATTTCACCAATAATCCGGGACGAATTAACCAGGTTATTACCTTGCTGCTCAACAACAATCCGGCGTTTACAGACAGCAATCTGTTCGACGCTCTGAAACTAACGCTCGTCGGCGGGCGCGCCGATTCGGTCGTATTGGAAAACTCTAAAGATGAAAAAATGGATTACGCCGGGCTGGTCAACGTCACCGCCAAACGCCGCGCGGTAATTTTAGTCGGCACCGGAATTGATTCGATGAGCAAAATCAATTACGACCAGACGCGCAAAATCGTGCAAGCTGCCGGAATTCCGATTTACGTGATCGGAACGGGCGAACTGTTTTTGAAGATGTACGATGCTCAGTTACAGCCGACCGATTCGATTACGGGTTTTCCCGGACGTTTAACTCTTTTGCAGGCTAAAAACACGCTCGGCACATTCGCCAAAGAGTCGGGCGGAATGTATTTTCCGGTAACTTTCGAATCGGAGCTTCCCAATGTTTTAAACAGCATCAACGCACTGCTTCGCAGCCAGTACAGTCTTGCTTACGACGCCGGAAACGAGCGTTTCGACGGCAAAAAACGGAAAATCGAAGTCAGAGTTGACGTTAACAACGACGGCAAGTTTGACGAAGCCGAGCAAAAACAATACGAAGTTCAACATCGCCCGTTTTACACGCCACCGAAAGGCGAGGACGCTAAGAAGTAACACATTTCAACAGAACTGGAGAAAAGGAGTAGAGGAGAAGAGGAAGCAAAATTCCAATTCCTCTACTCCTTTTCTCCTTTTCTCTTCTTCTTGAATTTAATCTCAGATTCCGTAAAGCCTGATTCTGAATTCGTCGTTGCTTGTATAAATTTCGGTTTTTTTGCCGGAAAAAAGCCTCGAATCGCGGAGCAGTTTGGGCAAATTGCCGTGATGCGAATTAAACGCGCCGTAAGCCTCGCTCGAAAAAATGGCGGCGACCTGCGGATTTAAGCGGTGCGGAATACCGTAGCGAATCGCGCGATTTGCGGGCGGGACGAAACCCAGAGTGCGGCGCGCGTTTGCGATTTCAATCGAATGATCGAATATCGAAATTCGGGTTCCGGTTTCACGAATCGCCAAATCTCTGTGAATAAGCGCGTTGGCGACGGCTTCGGAAATCGCGCCGAGATGATAATTGGCGCGCGCTTTGACAGGCGAATTATTATTTGCGGCAAACGAGCGCGGGCGTTCCTCCCACAAGTCGCAGTAGCGATGGACGAATTTCAAAACTCTTTCATAAATCGTCAGTAAATTGCCTCCGATTTCGATTTTCTCGACAATCGGACTGTCCGTTGAATCGCCGGAAAATCTGGCGGCAACGACGTTCGCGCGAGGCAGCAGAGTCGCAACGCGCTCGTTTTTTCCGAACAGCAAAACGGCGGCGACGGTCGGTGTAAACTCGTCCATTGTTCCCGAAGCGAGCAGCAAATCGCGTTTTAAAAATTCGCCGGTCGCATAATTCGTCGGAATCTGCTTTTCATCAAACGCATCGCCCGCAAATTCGCGCGCGAAAGTCCAGAGCAGCATATCGTCAATGTCCGATTCTTTTGCGGCGGGAACCGGCAAATTCTCAAAACCGAGCGGGCGAATTTCTTCGAGCCAGGCAGACAATTCTTCGCGCGTAGCTTCGCGCTTTTCCGAACCGATTCGCAAATAGAATTTGCCGTCGCGCGTTCGATACGGACGGCGTTTGCCTTCGATTTCGCAGACGACGACAACGCGCCCGCTATCGAAAGCCACGATGTCAATCAGCGGAGTCAGAGCGGGCGAAAGTTCTTCGCGGCAAATGCGAATCAATTCCTGCTGAACTTCCTGCGAGTCCAAGACGCCTTCAATGCGAAGCTGATCGGAAACTCCGAACACGATTGTGCCGCCGTCCGTGTTTGCCAGAGCGCAGATTTCCTGCGAGATTCTTTCCGAATTTGAAAGCCGGACTTTTAGTTCGAGATAAGTGTCTTCGCCGCCGCGAATGAGGCGTAAAAGCTCTGTCCGCGAAGTTTGCGGCGCGGGCGCGTTCGAGAGATATTCTTGAAAAGAGCGGTCTGAATAATTATCAAAGCGCGAATTGTTGCGAAATTTTCTGCGTGCCATTTTTGTTAAGACGGCGCAACCTGCTTAAAAAGCCGCCCGAATGCCTGTTTTCAGCCAGGCATTGCTGGAATATTTGAGCCACAGGCTCGCTTTAATTGAAACATTGAACTACCAAAAAAACAACCGTTAAGTTACAATCGGCGCGGATGAAAGTTGAAACCGTGACAGCTTATGTCGGAATCGGCTCGAATTTGGGCGATAGAGCAGGGAATTTGCTGCTCGCCGTTCGCGGTCTGCTCGAAGCGTCGGTGTGTTTGAAACGGCTTTCCGCCATTTATGAAACCGAGCCTGTCGCCGTCGATGACAAGCAGCCCCGGTTTCTCAATATGATTGCCGAAGTCGAAATCAACAACATCACGCCCGAACAAATGCTCGCGCGAATGCTGCGAATCGAATATCTGTTGGGGAGAAAACGCGAAACGCCGAAAGCGGCGCGAACCGTTGATTTGGATTTAATTTTATTCGGCAAAAACGTTCATCAAACCGATTTCCTCACCGTTCCGCATCCGCAAATGTATCTGCGGCGGTTTGTTCTCGTGCCGTTAAACGAACTGTCGCCGGATTTGCGGCATCCGGTTTTGCAGAAAACCATCGCCCAATTACTCGTCGAAACGCCGGATAAAGCGCAGGTTCACCGTTGGAATCCGATTGACGCAAATCCCGTTTCTTCTCCGGCGACGCAATTTCCGATTGCAAAAGAGCCTGTCAAAATTTAAAATCCCTAACACGCGCCAAATGTCATCGCATCAAACACCGAAAATCGAGAAAATAAACGTGCCATTTCTGCGCGCGGCAAAGGAGCGAGGGGAATGTCTCGCTTGTCTGACGGCTTACGATTATCCGACCGCTCGCATCGTTGACGAAGCCGGTGTCGAGATAATTCTGGTCGGTGACAGCGCCGGAAACGTAGTTTTCGGTTACGACAACACGATTCCGGTGACGATGGACGAAATGCTGTTTGCTGCAAAAGCAGTCCGGCGCGGAGTTAAACGCGCTTTGCTCGTTGCCGATATGCCATATGGCTCGTATCATACGGGCGAGCAAGACGCAGTTAAAAACGCTTTCAGATTTATCAAAGAAGCCGGCGCGGAAGCCGTCAAGCTCGAAGGCGGGCGAAACCGTTTGGAAATCGTCAAAAGATTAGTTAATGAAGAAATTCCCGTGATGGGACATATCGGTTTGACACCGCAATCTTTCAATCGTCTCGGCGGTTATCGTTTGCAGGGGAAAACCGCTGATGCCGCGCAGGCACTGATTGACGACGCGCGTGCGCTCGAAGACGCCGGAGCTTTTTCGATTGTTCTGGAGCTGGTTCCGCGCGAGCTTGCTGCCGAAATTACTAAATCCGTAAACATTTCAACCATCGGAATCGGCGCTGGAATTGATTGCGACGTTCAGGTTTTGGTTTTGCACGATTTGCTCGGCTTAACTTTCGGGCGGCAGCCGAAATTTGTCCGCAAATACGCCAATCTGCGCGAAACGATAACCGAAGCCGTGCAAAACTGGGCAAACGATGTCCGAAACGGAGATTATCCGAGCGAACAGGAATCTTATCCGATGCCAAAGGCTTAAAAGTAATCAGTAATAAGTAATTAGTAATTAGTAATTAGTTAAAAAAGCTGATTACTTATTACTGATTACTTATTACTATAGCTTCTATGGAAATTATTCACCGCCGCCAGCGAATGAGTTCGATTGCGCGTAAGTTGAGGCGCGAGCAGGACAAAACAATTGGATTGGTGCCGACGATGGGCGCGCTCCACGAAGGGCATTTGTCGCTTGTGCGCGAAGCGCGGCAAATGTGCGATGTCGTCGTCGTGACGATTTTCGTCAACCCGATGCAGTTCGGCAGAAACGAAGATTTCGATAAATACCCGCGCGATTTAACAGGAGACGCGGCTTTGCTGACCGATTACAACGTTGATTATATTTTCGCGCCGACAGCCGAAGATATTTATCCGCCGGGATTTTCGAGTTATGTTTACGTCGAAGGCATTTCGGATGTCTTGGAAGGAGCGGCACGTCCCGGTCATTTTCGAGGCGTGGCGACGGCTGTTGCGATTCTGCTCAACACGGTTCGCCCTGATTTCGCTTTTTTCGGACAAAAAGATGCGCAGCAAGTCGCCGTCGTCAAACGAATGGTGCGCGACCTCGCTTTCGATACGGAAGTTGTCGTAATGCCGATTGTGCGCGAAGAAACGGGTTTGGCGATGTCTTCGCGCAACGCTTATCTCAATCGTGAAGAACACGAAGCGGCGACGATTATTTATCGAGCTTTGCGCGAAGCGAAGCTCGCTTTTAAAAACGGAGAACGCAGCGCGCCGCGTCTGGTCGAATTAATCGCGCAAACGATAAACGTCGAGCCGCGCGCCCATCTCGAATACGTCGCGGCGGTTGACAACGAAACGATGCAGCCTGTCGAACGAATCGAAGACGATCCGGTTTTGCTCAACGTCGCCGTGCGTTTCGGCAAAACCCGCTTGATCGACAATACCGTTTTGAACAAGCGATAAACTTTCCGAAAATCCAACTTCCGCCGGTTCATCGGCATCACAACAAGCGTTGAAAATTCGATTAAAACATTGATGACCAATGATTCAAAGCTGTCATTCAATGTCAATGAATATGAAAACCAAAAAACGATTAAATAAAAAAATGATTTTTGCCGGCGTCGCGGGCGCGGCAATTTTGCTAATCGGAGGCGCACGGGTCGTTAGCGCTCAAAAGCAAACCAAACAAACGACGCCGACCGAAATTAATCTGCGCTCGCTCGACGGATCAAACGTTTTAATTTACGGTTTGAAAACTCCGGCTGTACTGGCTGTCGGCGCGTCCTGGCTGCCGCTCTCGCGCGATCAGATTAAAATCATCAACGCTTTGCAGCAGAATTACGCCAAACGCGGCGTGACGCTTTATTTCGTCAGCACCGATTCAGCCGACGCCAAATCAAATAATTACGCGACGGATGCGCAGTTGACGACCTTCGGCGAACGCGGCAAATTAGGTGTGAAAACTTTGCGCGATCCAGAAGGCGCGACTGTGAAAGCCTTCGGCTTGGACCAGATTCCGGCGTTTGTGGTTTTGAATAAAGAGGGTAAAGTCGCCGCCAAATTTACCGGCATTGACCCCGAAACCGATATAACCGCCCAAATTTCGTCGGAAATTGACAAAATTCTCTAAAATAAATTTTAAACTCGATTGAAAAAGCGTTCGTTTTTGGCGAGCGCTTTTTCTTTTTAAAATTTGAGCGGCTCAAATTCGTTTTCCGAATGTTCGCCTTCAAAATCGTGGAGCATAACGCGGTTGTTGGGCAATACGGTTTTAACCCGAAAGGTGCGTTTTTCAGTTTCTCGCCCCGGCATCAATTCAGCGCGAAAAGTCACGCTCATTCCGGGACGCGCCCAAACGTTTTGTTTCGGTGAGTGATTGGATTTCTTTTTTATCATCCTCAAAATTCAAAAAATGTTTCTGCACAAAACACATTTAAAAATTGTGTTTTTTTATTTTACATTATTCTGCATTCAAATTTTTGAAAAAACGGTTTTGCGTCCTTTGCGTCAAACATTTGCGCTCTTTGCGGTTTAATTCTGAAAAACTTAAATGCTAAGGACATAAAGTATTTTTATTATGATTCGCACAGCTTTCAAAACTGCCGTGCCAGCTTATAAACAAGCTGGACGGGCAGCCCGACAACGTTCCAATAATCGCCCTCGATTCGTTCGATAAAAAGCGCGGCGGCGCCTTGCACGGCATAAGCTCCGGCTTTGTCGAGCGGTTCGCCTCGTTCGACTAAATAATTTATTTCAGAATCGGAAAGCGGAAAAAATTTAACTTTTGTTCGTTCCAAATCCGCTTGAATTTCTGTTTTCCCGCCGTTTTTTTTAACTAAGGCGACGCCTGTTAAAACTTCGTGCCAGCGCCCGGATAATTTGCCGAGCATTTCGGCGGCGTCAGCCAAATCTTTCGGTTTTCCGATAATTTCATTTTCAATGACCACAGTTGTGTCAGCGCCCAAAATCAAACCGTTTTCGATGTTTCCGGCAATTGCCAGCGCTTTTTCACGCGCCAATCGAACGACGTAATCAGCCGGATTTTCATTTTCCAATTCGGTTTCGTCCAAATCGGCGGCTTGTTTTTCAAATTTCCAGCCAACCGCATTCAGGATTTCCGAGCGGCGCGGGCTTGCTGAAGCAAGAATTAATTGAGGCAAATCAAGTGTTTTCGCTTGTGGCAGAGATTCTTTTTCCATTAAACTCATTTCAATTTTAGATTTTAGATTTTAGATTTTAGATTGGCAAAACCGCTTTTTTGAAAAAAATCTAAAATCCAAAATCTAAAATCCCAAATCAAGATGAAAAGCATTTTTCACACGCTGCCGCAAATGCTCCGGCAGGAAGGACGAGCCGAAGAACTCAACGAATCGCTTGTTTTCATCGCTTGGCGGCGAATCTGCGGCGAAGAACTGTTGACGCGCGCCGTGCCGTTTCGCTTGTATCAAAAACATTTGATTGTCGCGGTCGAAGACGCGATGTGGAAACGACATCTCGAATCTCTGAGCGGGCAAATGCTGTTCAAATTAAACGCCACCCTCGGACGCCCGACCGTCACGTTTATCGAGTTTCGGATTGACGAAAAAACAGTTCAGGAAGAACGCGACCGGCGTTACAAAGAAGAAATGAGCCGACTCGAACGGGAGCGCATTGCAATGAAAAACGTGCCTGAAAACGTGGCAAAAGCGGCAGAAAATATTGAAGACGACGATTTAAGAAAAAACTTTCTGCTCGCCGCGGGAAGCTGTCTGGCGAGGAGAAAAGTGAAAAGTAATAAGTAATAAGTAATAAGTAATAAGTAATAAGTAATAAGTAATAAGTAATAAGTTTTCGCTAAAATGCGTGATTTTCGACAAGTTAAAGTTTGGGAAAAATCGCACCGATTGACTGTTCAAGTCTATCTGGTGACGCGCAAGTTTCCTAAAGAAGAGTTATTTGGTTTAACCAGTCAGATTCGACGATCTTGTGCATCCATTCCTGCTAATATTGCCGAAGGTTGCGGACGCGGCGGCAACAAAGAATATGCTCATTTCCTTCAAATCGCAATGGGTTCTGCAAACGAATTGGATTACCATTTTCTTCTGGCTCATGATGTTGGTTATATTGACTCAAATGCTTATCAGGATATGAACAACCAAATATCTGAAATTAAACGAATGCTTGCAAGCCTTCACCAAAAAGTTAAAACTACGATCTAATTACTAATTACTAATTACTAATTACTTTTATGGCAATTACGGCAGAAGATATTAGAAAAATTGCGCAATTGGCGCATCTCGAAATCACGGACGAAGAAGTCGCGCACTACACGCCGCAAATGGCGAGCATTGTCGAATACGTCGAGCAATTAAATGAGCTGAACACAGAACTGATTGAACCTGCAACCGGCGGTTTTACAGTCGAAGGCGAAACGACAAACACAAGGCGCGAAGATGTTCCGCACCAATCTTTGGGACAGAAAGCTGCGCTCGCCGAAGCGCCCGATCCGGCGGAAGGGCATTTCCGCGTTCCGAAAGTTTTATAATCAGAATTTTAAAATCCGATGAATACAGCAGAAAACGGCATCCGCGCCGAAGTCGAAAAATCTGTTCGCGCGGCTGAAAAATTAAATCCGCAATTAAACGCATTTTTAACCATCGAGCGCGATTACGCTTTAAAACGCGCAGCGGAAATCGAAAAGGTGAGCGAAAATTTGCCGCTCGTCGGTCTCCCGATTGCCGTCAAAGACAACATTTGCACCCAATTTTCGCAAACTTCGTGCGGCTCGCGGATTTTGGGCGATTACAATCCGCCCTACGATGCGACCGCTGTCGAGCGTCTGGAAAAAGCCGGAGCAATTATCGTCGGCAAAACGAATATGGACGAGTTTGCAATGGGTTCGTCAAACGAAAACTCGGCGTTCGGCGCGGTTCGCAATCCGTGGGACACGGAGCGCGTTCCGGGCGGTTCGTCGGGCGGTTCGGCGGCGGCTGTCGCGGCTGGAATTGTCCGCGTCGCGCTCGGTTCTGAAACCGGCGGCTCGGTACGCCAACCGGCTTCGTTTTGCGGCATCGCAGGTTTGAAACCTACTTATGGGCGGATTTCCCGTTTCGGGTTGGTCGCTTTCGGTTCGAGCCTCGACCAAATCGGAATTTTCGGGCAAACGAGCCGCGACATTGCGCCAGTTTTGCAGACAATCGCCGGGCGCGATTCTCACGATTCGACAACCGCCGATGTTCCCGTGCCGGATTATTTGTCGGAAATTGATTCTCCGATTGCCGGAATGCGGCTCGGCGTTCCGCGCGAGCTTTTTGGGGAAGGCTTGGACTCGGAAGTGCGCGAAGCGGTTGAAACGGCGATTGAAAATTACCGGAAACTGGGCGCGGAAATTGTTGACGTTCAGTTGCCGCACGCCAAATACAACATTGCGGTTTATTACATTATTGCAACCGCCGAAGCGTCTTCAAATCTGGCTCGATACGACGGCGTGCGCTATGGCTTTCGGGCGGAAAACGCGCCGGAATTGCGCGAGATGTATCGCAAAACGAGAGAAGAAGGTTTCGGCGCGGAAGTAAAACGCCGGATTATGCTCGGAACTTACGTTCTGTCTAGCGGTTATTACGAGGCTTATTACGCCAAGGCGCAAAAAGTGAGGACGCTGCTGAAACAAGATTTTCTCAACGCTTTTCAAATTTGCGACGCGATTATCACGCCCACATCACCTTCGACCGCGTTTAAAATCGGCGAAAAATCGGACGATCCGCTCGCTATGTATTTGAGCGACGTTTATACGGCTTCGGCAAATCTGGCGGGCATTCCCGGAATCTCGATTCCGTGCGGGCTTTCAAGCGAAAACTTGCCAATCGGCGTTCAGCTTTTGGGAACGCATTGGTCTGAAAACGTTTTGCTGCGTTTGGCGAACGCTTACGAAACCGAATTTCCGCTTTCCGCAAAACCGATAATTTATGCCTAAGAAAAATTGAAACGCCGAGACGCCGAGAAAGAAAAATAAGATAAATCAATTCTTATTATCTCTTTAGTTTTAAATCTCAGCGTCTCAGCGTCTCGGCGTTGAAAAATCGTTAGCTCAGAAAGTAAATTCAATCTTCGATTTTCGGATAATCAAACGGATGATTTGCCAAAACTCCGCGCATATTTACTTGTCCGAGCAAAGTTTCGAGATAAGCGCCGAAACGGTGTAAAACATGCGTGATGTCTTGAAGGCGTTTGGTTTGCAGAATTTCTTCAATAAAACGCTCGGTCGGCTCGCAATCTTTGAACATCAAAAAATAAAGAGAACTGTTTCGTAAATGTTCGAGCGATTTTCTGAGTTTCTCGGCGGAAAATGTGTCGGGCGACTTTTCGGCTCGCTGGACGTTTTGCAGAGCATTCCAAAGGTCGAGGCGCAAAACGAGCGATTGTTCGAGCCGGGTTTGGTAATTCGGGAAAATCCGCCAGCCCTCGATTTCCGGGTCGAAAGCCTCTGCGAGCAGAATGATTGACTGTTGGAAACAATCCTGCAAAAGACCGTGCGAGGTTTCGACGCGGGCGACGACCTGCGGCGCGGGGCGCAAATCGAGAACTCCTTTCAGCTCGCGCGAATAAACTTTTTTAAGCTCCAGGGAAATGATGTAAATCGTTCCGTCGAGCAAATCGAAAAACTCGTTTTCCGGCGGCATCGAGCGCAGCAGTCGCTGTTCGATAAAGCGCGTCAAATCTTTGGTTTCGCCGTGAATCAGAGAGAAAAATAAGAGCGAGTTTTTAAGCGGCAAATCATTTTCGAGCTTGTTTCCGATGATTCTCAAAATTTCGAGCAAACGATTTAAACGCGCAATCGTTTCCAAAACTTCTTTGCCGAACGGATGTCGAGCTTTTGCGGTTCGATTTAAGACGACTAGCGATTCGGGAAGTGCGGCGTAATCCGTTGAAATCAGCTTTTGCGGCAGCGTCGTTTTATCGAGATTGTTTTTCAGTGAATCGCAAAAATTCGACCAGCCGTAATAATCCAACGGCTGAACCGCCAGCAAGCGGTCGCAAACAATTGAAAACCGGCTGAGAATCAAATACAGCTCGGCAAATTCTTTTGCTTCGAGTTCAGCGGGCAGGACTTCAAATTCCGGCGTTTTAGATTTCACAGCCAGTTGCGAAGTGAGAAGCGCCGCGCGCATTAGCGAATAACGCAAACCGCGCAGCTCGTTCGACCAATCCTGCCGCGCGGCGTTTTTGGGGTCGGCGTCTTTGAACGAGTAATTTTCCGGTTCGACGAATTTTGCAATTGCCGCCAGCCACAACGACAATTCCCGCCGCAAAGCGAGCAGCGGCGTATCTGCGCTGTCGAAATTCGCGACGGGCGAAGATTCTAAAGTTGGATTTCTAACGGCTAAATTTGAGATGGGCGACGTTGGAACCAAAATATTTTCCTGTCGAAAACGATTTTGTGGTTTGGCGGGTTCGCAGCTTTTGCAGCGCGAATCCTGTCACAAAGAGTTTAAATGTTTGGGCTTTCAAGTTGCAAACAAAATTTTATAGAGTGAATTTGAGATGAACGTCGAAAAACCGGATAAAATTTTGATTGCCAGCGGAAACGCAGGCAAAGTGCGAGAATTTGCGGAGCTTTTAAAAGACTTGCCGATTGAGATCTGCGGGCTAAAAGATTTTCATAATATTGAAGAAGTCGCGGAAACCGGAATGAGCTTTGAGGAAAACGCGAAATTAAAAGCCGCCGGTTATGCTCTGCAAACCGGGCTTTGGACTTTGGCGGACGATTCCGGTTTGGAGGTCGAAGCGCTTGGAAATGCGCCCGGCGTTTTTTCGGCGCGTTATGGCGGAGAAACGGCTTCAAATGCGGAAAAGATTGAAAAACTGTTAGCAGAGCTGAAAAAAACCGGCGACCGTGAAAGAAAAGCCAGATTTGTCTGCGCGATTGCGCTCGCCGCGCCGGACGGCGAAATCATCCGCCTCGAAATCGGGATGTGCGAAGGATTGATTTCAGATAAGCCTCAGGGAAACAACGGTTTCGGTTATGATCCGATTTTTGTGCCGGAAAATTTCCGAAAGACTTTTGGCGAGCTACCGGAAAATATAAAGCAGGAAATAAGCCATCGCGGGCGCGCAACACGCAAAATTATTCGATTTTTAAACGATTTTTTCAAAATTTCCCTTGACCGTGCGGGTTTAACGGAATAAAATCCGCTATTTGTAAGCATCTTTTGAGTGCGATGACGAATAACAACCGAGAAGTTTAGAGAAACGGGGCGTAGCGTAGCCCGGTATCGCGCTGGTTTTGGGAACCAGAGGTCGCAGGTTCGAATCCTGCCGCCCCGATTAATTTAAATTTTCCGGTGAACAAAACAATCAAAATCGTTGGATGCAAACGCGCGCCGGTTATGCTTTTCGAGTCAAACGGCTGATTCCTGCAGTTTTTGGCTTTTGCTTTTTTCTCGAAGAAAGCGGCGATTAACTTAAAATCATTTCAAATCTTTTGGAGGTAGAATCCCTAAAATGGCAGCTAAAAAAGGTTCATCAGGTTCAGGAAAAGGCGGCGGTTCGTCAAAAGGCGGCGGCGGTGGAGCCGCGAAAAAACGAATGACGCAAACCGAAATCATCAATCACTTAGCGGACAAATCCGGTATGAAACGTGCCGCCGCTAAAGAGTTTGTAAACGAATTGGCTAACTTAGCGATGAGCGAAGTTAAGAAAAACGGCGAGTTTACTCTGCCGGGCTTTGGCAAGCTGGTTCTTTCCGAGCGAAAGGCACGCGAAGGACGCAATCCGGCGACCGGCGACCCGATTAAAATTCCGGCTAAAACCACGCTGAAATTCCGCGTCGGTAAATCAATGAAAGACTCAATCGGCGGCGGCAGTTAAAACGCTTCGATTGGAATTTTAAACAAGTTGAATTTTAAATTTGCCGAGAGTTGATGCGCGCTTAACGCATCGCTCTCGGCATTTTGTTTTCGGTTAAATGCAAAATGCGCAAACCGCTGTATTCAAATCTTCATCGAAAACAAATTGCAGGCATCTCTCGTAAATACAGCAGTTTTTTGTCAGAGAATCAAAACAAAATGCGAAAGATTTTATTGTTGTGGCTATTTGCATTCGTCGTTTCGGGCGCAGTTTCAACTGAAGCGCAAATCAACGTCAAACCACTGAATTTTAAAGAAAGAGCTTTGAAAAACGGTCTCAAAGTCATCTCGCTCGAAGATCATTCGAGTCCGACCCTGACGGTTCAGGTTTGGTATCGAGTCGGGAGCAAAGACGATCCCGCCGGTCGAAGCGGATTCGCTCATCTTTTTGAGCATTTGATGTTCAAATCAACCAAAAATATGAAAAGCGAGATGTTCGACCGTTTAACCGAAGATGTCGGCGGCTGGAACAACGCTTCGACCTACGATGATTTTACGAATTATTACGAAGTCGTCCCGTCGAATTATCTCGAAACGCTGCTCTGGGCGGAAGCCGAGCGAATGGTTAATCTGAATGTTATTGAAGAGAATTTTAAATCAGAGCGAGATGTCGTGAAGGAAGAATTTCGTTTTCGCGTTTTAAATCCGCCTTACGGCAGGCTTTATTACGAAATCGAGCGCAAATCTTTCGCCCTGCATCCTTACAAACGTCCGGGAATCGGTTCGATTGAAGATTTGGACGCCGCTTCGCTCGCAGATGTTCGCTCGTTTTACGAGGTTTTTTATCGCCCGGATAATGCTATTTTGATTGTCGTCGGCGATTTCGAACAGAATCAGCTCGACCGTTCTGTTGATAAATATTTTGGGCGAATCGAGGGAAATGACACAAAGATTCAGCGCGTTGTAGTCGAAGAACCGGCGCGAACCGAGGAAAAGCGTTTTACCGTTTCCGCGCCGAACGTGCCGCTGCCGGCGATTGCGATTACATATCTCGCGCCGAAAGCGAATGATGCGGATTTGCCCGCGCTCGAAATTGCCGAAAACATTTTATCGGGCGGCGAATCTTCGCGGCTTTATCAGGAATTGATTTACAAACAGCAAATCGCGCAGGAAGCGGCGTTTTACGTTGACGACCGCGCCGACAAAGGATTGATGGTTTTTTATGCGATTGCCGCAGGCGGCAAGAAAATTGCGGATGTAGAAAAATCTTTGCTCGCTGAATTAAAGAAAATTCAGACTGCCGCGCCGACGGCGGCTGAAATCGAAAAAGCGAAAAATCAAATTATCACCAACACGCTCGCCGAACGCGAAACAAACGGCGGGAAAGCCTTCGCTTTGGGGCGCGCCGAACTGATTCTCGGAAACGCCGCCGAAGCCAACAACGCGATTGAAAAGCTTCGCCGCGTCACCGCCGCAGACGTGCAGCGCGTGATGCAAAAATATTTTACAGATACAAACCGCGTCGTCATTAATTATCAAAACGAACCGGCGAAAGGAGAGGGCAAATAATGTTCAAGGTTCAAAGTTCAAGGTTCAAGGTTGGCTGTTTATTTCTTAAATTTGCTCTGTGTCTCTGTGCCTCTGTGGTTTTTTCCGGCGTTAATGTTTTCGCGCAGGAACAGGCACCGAAGCCGGGCGCGCCGCGTGAAGCGCAGATCCCGCAGCCGGTTGAAAAAACTCTGCGAAACGGTTTGCGCGTGATTGTCGTTCAGACGAAGAACGTGCCGCTTGTGACCGCAGAACTGATGATTAAATCGGGCGGCGAAGTTGACCCGAAAACGCTGGCGGGCGCGGCTGATATGACCGCCGAGCTTTTAACCAAAGGCACGCGCACTCGTTCGGCATCAAAAATCGCTGAAGAAATCGAATTTCTCGGTGGCTCAATCGAATCCGGCGCTGATTGGGATTATTCGAGCGTGACCGTGCGAGCGATGTCCGACAAAATGGATAAAGCAATGGCGATTATGGCTGATGTCGCCTTAAATCCGGTTTTTGCGCTCGCCGAAATCGCTCGCTACAAAACCCAATTGCTGGATGAGTTAAGCGTGAATTTCAAGCAGCCCGCAACCCTCGCCAATCTTGTGGCTAATCGCGTAATTCTTTACGGTGCAATAGGCGAACCATACGCTTACCCGCTCACCGGTACGCCCGAAAGTATCAAGCGGATAACGCGGGCAAATTTAGTCAATCTGCACAACAAACATTACAAAGCGGATAATGCTGTTCTTGTTATCGCGGGCGATATTGCGCCGGACAATGCTTTTGCTTTGGCTAATAAATATTTCTCAGGTTGGGCGAAAACTCCGCCGGTACGAGTAGGAAAGTATCCAAATACTCCGCCAAAGGAGCCGGGAATTATTACGATGATTCAGGAGTCAACCGCGTCTGAAACTAGAGAGCCAAAAGTTCAAAAGATTACTGTTGTGGATTTACCGGACGCCGGACAGGCTGCTGTTGCAGTCGGGCAGCCGAGTCTGCTCGCCAGACACGACAAAAATTATTATCAAGCCATTGTCGCCAACTCAGTTTTAGGCGGCGGTTACTCGGCGCGTCTGAATCAGGAAATACGCATCAAACGAGGTTTGAGTTACGGTGCCGGAAGCGATCTATCAGCGCTTTTGGCGGGCGGAATTTTCTTAGCTCGAACGCAAACCAAAAATGAATCAGCGCCGGAAGTCGCTCAAATTATGGTCAATGAATTTGAGCGACTGGCAAAAGAACAAATTACGGAATCCGAATTGACGCCGCGCAAGCTGGTTTTAATCGGTGAATTTTCTCGGGATTTGGAAACGACCAACGGATTAGTTCGACAAATCGGCGAATTGGCTTTGTACTATTTGGAGTTAGATGAAATTAACCGATTCGTCCAAAATGTCCAAAAGGTAAACGACGTTTCGGCGCGCGAGTTTGTGCGGAATTTATTTAAAGAGACGACAATAAGCATCGTTATCGCAGGCGATGCCAAAAAGTTTTTGCCCGATTTGCAAAAGCGTTTTCCGGCGATAAAAATCGAAATTATTCCGGCGTCCGAGCTTGATTTGAACCGCGAAGATTTGCGAAAAGCAAAAACTGCGCGGGCGGCGAAATAGTTTTAAATCAGATGATCGAATTACTCGAAATCAACGATTTTCTTGACGCTGCGGCGCGGGAAAAGATTTTGGCGGAAATCCGTCAAGGCGCAAGCGCCGCAGCAACTGTTTCCGGCAAAGATTCTGGCGGAACGGTTGAGCCGCTCGTCCGAAAAGTGACGCGCGTTGACGTTTCTTCCGAGACGAGAAACCTAGTTCGCAAGATGCTGCTTGATTGCAGGGAAAAGATCGAAAAGCATTTCGACGTAACGCTCAACGAATGCGAAGAGCCGCAATTTCTTCGTTATCAAGCAGGAGATTTTTTCGTGGCGCACCAGGACGGGAACACGCCGCTCATTTACGACGAGACGCGATTTCGTAAAATCTCAATCGTCATCTTTTTAAACGCGCAATCGCCAGAAACGCTTTCCGGCACTTATCAAGGCGGTGAGTTGGTTTTTCACGGCGGCTTTCCGAATTACTCTTATCGCCGCGCCGCCAAACCGCACCCGGGAAATCTCGTTGCTTTTCGAGCCGAGACAACGCACGAAGTAACTCCGGTTGAAGGCGGCGAGCGTTATACGATTGTTTCGTGGTATCGCTGATTGTTTGGCGGAATGAGTTTGGTCGGCGTTTTTACAGGTGTATCTCGCAAGTGAAAAAAGCGAACGAGGCTAACAATCTTTAATTTTTCCGAATGGCGGTTAATTCAAACAAAGCGTTTTTATAAAACAGCTTTTTTAGTCCCGCATCGAAATTGCGCATCTTTGCCTGTTTTTGATTTCGTTTTGTTTCGGCGACATTGTGTTTCTGCTCCAAAATCTCAAGCGGCAATTCGGAGAAAACTTTGCTCACCTTTTCGGGCGTCAAATGAACCGTGTGGTCGGCAAAAGCCGAAAGCTCAAGCGGAATTCCGAGCGCGTTCCAAAAGCCGTGCAAATCCGAGGCTAAAGAATAAAACGGGTGATGCACGTTGACCGTGAAATACAACAAACCGCCGGGTTTTAAAACGCGCACCAGTTCATAAATGATTGCTTCGGGATTTTCGGCGTGGTCAATGACGTTATCGCTCAAAACAACGTCGAACGCGGCGTCCGCAAACGGAAGCTGCTCGCCGATTGCAGCGATTGTCGGCACGTTTTGTTGCCACGCCGGGAAAAGATTTTTGTAATGAACCGCGAGCGGGTCAACTCCGACTCCGGCACATTCGCCGAAACCGAAAATCAAACCGTGCGCGCCGCTGCCGACTTCGAGAACGCGGGTTTCGGGCGTGATCGGGCGGATTTTCTGGAGCATTTGTCGCTTAAACTGCGACTTGCTCCAAAAAGTCATAAAAGTTTTGCTTTCTTCGCCGCGCAAAGATTCGGCTTTTTTTCTTTGATATTCAAGCTGGCGTTCGAGCGCCCGAATCGAACGCTCGTGATGTCTATTTGCCAGCCAGCCTGTTTTCGATTTACCGCTCATTTTTTGCCTACTATTTGTCGAGAGTTCTTTGTAAGTCTCGCAGCCCTTCAATTTCTTCCTGTGTTAAATCAAACACGGTTTCTCCAAACTTTAACTGAATCTTTTTGGCTTTTAATATTGCTTCAAATCCGACATATGGCAGCATAGGAGTCATTAACAGTTCGTAACACTCAGTTACTTTTTTAGGATTACAAGACGCCATCATGATTTTTGTTTCAGCCTGTGCAGAGTCCACTCCATCAAGGATAATTGAAACTTTATGGTTATCTTTGTATTTAAAGCCATTGTCAGAAAATGATTGAAAAATCATTTGGACGCCGTTCGGCTCTACCGCAGCTTGGTCGTTCGGCAAATCATAAGTCGCACGAATTATTTGCTTATCATTGCGATTAAGAAAAATGGATTCAGCCGACTTTTTGGTTTTAAATTCATAAATTTTTGCTTTGCCAATAATCTTTGTTGGTTTTGCCGGCGCTGGCGGAGGCGGTGGAGGCGGTGTTTGGGCTGATAATAGAGCGGCACAATAAAATGTGAAAATTAAGAGCAAGAGGGTTTTTGTAAAGAGTTTCATATTTATTTTCCTTTTAGAATTGAGTTAATATTTTAACACGAAAGCTGTTTCAACCTTGATTGCTCACCAAAATGTACTGCACCTCGCTTTATTTGACTAGCGCAAGCGGACTTTGTTTCTGTTATACTTTCGCTAACTGAATAGTCATTCATTTTTAACAAAACGGAGCGAAAAACAAGTGGAACGCGAACAGCTTGAAATGGATGTCGTGTTTGTCGGCGCAGGTCCGGGAAATCTGGCGGCGGCGCTGCATCTGACAAGATTAATCAATAAACATAACGAAGCGGCGGCTGCGGGAAAAACGAAACTGCCATCCGTCGGAGAAATCGAAATCGGGATTATCGAAAAAGGCGCTTCGGTCGGCGCGCACGTTTTGTCGGGCGCGGTGCTCGACCCGCGCGCGATTGCAGAATTGATGCCCGATTATCTCGAACAAGGCTTTCCGTTCGAGTCGGAAGTGACGGACGAAGATTTTTTCTATTTAACCGAAACGCGCGCCATTAAATCGCCCGTTATTCCGCCGCCGCTTGAAAATCACGGTAATTACATCATTTCGCTCAACCGCGTGGTCGAATGGCTCGGCGAAAAAGTCGAAGCCGCCGGAGTCAATATTTTTCCCGAATTTCCCGGCGCGGAAATGCTTTACGACGATTTGGATCGCGTCGTCGGCGTTCGCACCGGCGACAAGGGAATTGATAAAGAAGGCAAGCGGAAACCGAATTTCGAGCCGGGCGTTGATCTGCTGGCAAAAGTCACGGTTTTGGGTGAAGGCTCGCGAGGCTCGCTGACCAAACATTTAACTCGTCGTCTCGGTTTGGACAAAGACCGCAATCCGCAGGTTTACAGCTTAGGCATCAAAGAATTGTGGGAAGTGCCGGAAGGGAATTACGAGACCGGAAAAGTCACGCATACGCTTGGTTTTCCGTCCGATTCGCAAACTTACGGCGGCGGCTGGGTTTACGGGCAGAAAAACAATATCGTCAACATCGGCTATGTCACCGGACTCGATTACAAAGACCCGCTGATTGATCCGCACGCAGAATTTCAAAAATTTAAAACGCATCCGCAAATCGCCCGCATTCTCGAAGGCGGAAAAATGATTCGCTACGGTGCGAAAACCATCGCGGCGGGCGGCTGGCATACAATGCCGCAGATTTACGCGAGCGGAGTTTTGCTCGTCGGCGATTGCGCGGCGTTTTTAAACGGGCAGCGTTTAAAAGGCATTCACACGGCGATGAAATCGGGGATGCTGGCGGCGGAAACGATTTTTGAAGCTCTGCTGCGCAGTGATTTTTCCGCAGACACGCTCAAGGTTTATCAGGAAAAAGTTGAAAAATCGTGGCTCAAAACCGAGTTGTACGCGGTTCGCAATTTTCACTCGGCTTTTGCAAGCGGGCGTTTTATGGCTTTGGTGAACGGCGGTTTGCAGTTTATTACGGGCGGCAGAAATTGGGGACTGTCGGATAAAACCGATCACGAAGCCGGGCATCTCGAAATCAGAAAGCTCGAAGAATACGGCTATACGAGTGACGACATCACTCAGCGTTATAAAGATTTAAAATTCGATAACAAACTAACATTTAACAAAGTGACGGACGTTTATCACGCTTCGGTCGCGCACGACGAAGACCAGCCCGCGCACCTTCATGTCATTGACACCGAAATCTGCGCGACGCGCTGCACCGTCGAATATGGAAATCCCTGCCAGCGTTTTTGTCCGGCTGCCGTGTATGAAATGGAAGAAAACCCGAAAACACAGCGCAGGGAATTGAAAATCAATTTCTCAAACTGTGTCCACTGCAAGACTTGCGACATTATGGACCCGTATCAAATCATTAATTGGGTGACGCCCGAAGGCGGAGGCGGTCCGAATTATCGCGGAATGTAAAAGTCGGGGAAAATAAAAACAAAAAAGACGTTGGTCGTTTCCATCGTCTTTTTTTGTTTCGATAAGTCATTGTTCTTGCGCCGTTTGCCTAAATGACAACTCAAATTTGTTTCAGATTAAAAAAGTTTTCAAAAAATACGAATTTTTTGTTTTTGAATTTGAAACTTAAAAACTTTTAAATTAGAATCACCTTGCCTTCAAACAATCTATCCGCAAAAACCGCGGGTTGTAATTAAGAAGAAAATTTAAAAATGCGGCTTCCATAATTGAATCAACATTGATTCATTTGCCTATACCCGCGTATGAAATATTTCAATTTCTTATAAATAGGAGTTTCCATGAAAAAGTTTAAGTTGTATGTATCCGCATCTGTTGCAGCAGCGGTAATCCTGTTAATGGCTGTGTTTGCTGTTTTAAAAGTAGATGCCGTCAAAGAATTATTGAAATTCGGAAACGACCCGGATATTCCCTCGTTTGCGTCAGTAAAAAATGAGCTTACTAAAGAAGAGTTCTTGCAAAGGCGCGAAGAACAAATTGCAATGTATCGCGGAATGATGGATGGCGATGTGATAGAAAATATCAGCGCCCGCAGCGAAGCCGTCGAAACAATCGAGAAGCAGGAAGAAGCTCTTATGGCTGAAGCTGCCGCCGCTCCGTTGGAGGAGCAAGCGGCGTTGCTGGCAGCGTGGACGCCGCTCGGTCCGGCGCCGATTCCAAACGGTCAAACCGAAGTAAACCGAGTCAGCGTCAGCGGACGTGTTACTGCTGTCGCTATTCACCCGACCAATTCGGATATTGTTTATGTCGGCACTTCGCAGGGCGGACTTTATCGCACAACCGACGGCGGAACGAATTGGACTCCTTTGATGGATAGCGCGCAAAGCCTGGCGGTCGGAGCCATTGCCATTGCTCCTTCAAATCCCGAAATCGTTTACGTCGGGACGGGCGAGCCGCATTTTACCGGCGCTTCCTTTTTCGGAGTCGGCGTTTATCGAATTGAGAACGCCAGCACGACGGCGACGTTGAACGGACCGCTCGGATTCTCTCAGTTCAATGGTCGCGCCATCGGCGAAGTCGTCGTTCATCCGACCGACCCGGCGACAATTTTTGTCGGCACGACCAGCGGTCTCGGCGGATTTCGATCCTCGGCGACGCTTCCTTCCCCGCCCAATCGCGGCATTTACCGCTCAACGAATGCGACGACTAGCGCAACTTTTGACAAACTTGCGCTTCCGCTTAACAGTCAGGACACCAATATTCGTGATTTAGCCATTGACCCTCTCAATCCTAATCTCCTCGTTGCCTGGGCGACATCCAACCCGGGCGGTATTTTAGTCACAAACAATGCGCTCGCCCCCGCTCCGACTTTTACAAATCCGCTGACAGTGGCAGGAAGTACCAGCGAAACAAATGGAGAGTTATCTATTTATCATGTTTCAGGACAGCCCAATCCGGTGATTTACGCGGCAACCGGGAATGCCGGCGGCACAATCCATCGGTCAATAAACGGCGGCGCGAGTTTTCAACTGCGGATAGACAACAATTTCTGCGGCGGTCAATGTTTTTTCAACATCGCCGTCAAAGCCGTGCCGACCAACACTAATCCCGACAACGACCGCGTTTACATCGGCGGGCAAACAAATCCGATTTTTGCTTATTCAACCAACGGCGCAGCAAGTTTTACCACCAGCCAGGTCAATCTACACGCCGATACGAACGCTATTGACGTTGCCGCTTCAAACCCGGCGATTATTTATCACGGCAACGATGGCGGCATTTGGAAATCAACCAACAGCGGAGCGAATTGGACAACCTTGAACAACTCGCAATTTCTTGCCACGCAATTTAACAGTCTCGACACACATCCGACAGACCCGAACTTTTCAATCGGCGGAACTCAGGACAACGGAACGAATCTTCTCAATAGCGCAGGAATTTGGTCTCACGCGGCGGACGGTGACGGCGGTCAGGTGGTAGTTGATCAAAACGCATCGAACACAACCACCGTGACGATGTATCACACATATTTTAATCAGACCGGTGCGATGGGCTATGACGTGGCTTTAACTTCAGCATCCGCTAATCCGAACGGCTGGGCTTTTTACGGCTGCGGTTTTGGAGGCACTCAGATTCCGAACGGAATGACTTGTTCGGCGTCGGCGATTTTATTCTACGCTCCGATGGAACGCGGTCCGGGCAATCCGAACACTCTCTATTTCGGTTCGGACGTGCTGTATCGCTCCAGTAACAGCGGAGTTACGATGACGAAAGTCAGCCAGGAGCCGATTCAATCCAACGTAGCTATCAGCACCATCGGCATTTCGCCGCAAAATGACAACGTGCGCATAGTCGGTCTGGCGAACGGAGGAATTTGGGGAACAGGAACGAGTCCGGGAACAACGACTTTGCAAAATCTCGATTCCGCAAACGCCGTCCCGAACAATTTCGTCTCTCGCGTAATTATTGATCCGACAAATCAAAACACGGCTTACGTAACGCTTTCGGTTTTCAACACTCCGCAAATTTACAAAACGACAAATTTAAACAATGCGCCGCCAACCTGGACGGCAATCAGCGGCGCTGCAAACGGCTTGCCGCTGGTTCCGGTCACCGCACTTCTCGTTGAAAATAATGTGTTGTATGCCGGAACCGACATCGGCGTTTACATCTCGACTAACGGCGGCTCTACTTGGACGCCATTCGGTTTCGGACTGCCGAGAGTCGCCGTATTTGATATGGCGTTTGCCGGTTCGGGAGCAGGTAGAATGTTACGAATTGCAACTTACGGCAAAGGACTGTATCAAATTCCCGCTGCCGTGCCGCAGGCGATTCTTTCAATCAGCGGAACCATTACTTACGGTACGAACGCCAGCATAAACGTTGCTAACGCATCGCTTTCAGCCGTTTCGAGCATTGGCGAGCCTACTGTAAATGCCGTTTCAAACGGT
Organism: Pyrinomonadaceae bacterium; assembly: GCA_036388995.1. Lineage (GTDB taxonomy): Bacteria > Acidobacteriota > Blastocatellia > Pyrinomonadales > Pyrinomonadaceae > JALZCH01. Next base: position 29,396 of record DASVQU010000130.1, read on the forward strand.
GCCGGAGGATATACATTGAATAATTTGTTTACTAATGGACAATACACGGTTACGCCGACAAAGACGGGTGACAGAAACGGTATTTCTCCGTTTGACGCGACTATGGTGTTGCGTCACGTTGCTGCTAACGGACAAGGACCGAATGCCTTGAACCCAAATCAACTAATTGCCGCAGACACAAACGGCGATGGAAACATCTCTCCGTTTGATGCAACGCTGATTCTGCGCTATATAGCTACGGGCACACAAACAGCCAATACCGGACAAGTCGGTAATTGGAAGTTTGATCCGGTAAATCGTCCTTATCAGCCTTTGAACAACAGCGTTTCCGGTCATAATTACACAGCTTTTCTGATTGGAGAAATCAACGGCTCTTAGGCATCTTCCGCTTCTTCGGTTGAGATTGAACAACCCAAAAAAAAATAGTCGGAAGCAATAAACTTTATTGCTTCCGAATCTCAAAACCCGGTTTCCGAAAACTGAAACCGGGTTTTGGACTGAGGCGAATTTAAACAAAAATTGAGGATGCGATGTTTCTTTCGTATCCTCAATTTTTTGCGGCAAAATATAGTGAATCATTAACGGCATAATAATTGCCATTTAAATATAAAACAAAGTGACTGTATGAAAATAAGTCGCATTTTAAATGAGAGGGGAACACGCAATGGCAGCACCAAATAGAGATGAAGTCGAGGGACAATGGGATCAAACCAAAGGCTCTCTGAAAGAAGGCGTCGGCAATCTAATCGGCGACCGCGATTTGCAAGCCGAAGGCGAAGCCGATCAAATCGAAGGCGACACGCAGGAAACCTGGGGTAAATTTAAACGCGGCGTCGGCGAAACGATTGATTCGGTCGGCGATGCCATCAGCAATGCAGGCGACCGCATAAATCGCTAGTGCAAAAATGAGTTGAAAATTCATATATCCGATCCTTTATAAGCGGCTCGCGCGAGCCGCATTTTCTTTGTTAAAATTCAATTTCCGAAAAAAGTCAAAATTTTTTGTCACAAACCTTTCCTTG
>DASVQU010000131.1:0-18260 GCA_036388995.1 Pyrinomonadaceae bacterium
CTCACTTTTGATTACAATCTCATCAAACGATTTACTAATATCAAATTCATTGCCAATAATTTGAAGGTTTTTTTTGTTTTCAGCTATTTCAGCCTTTTTTTCCAAATTCTCACACTCAAAAGCCATTCGGCGAAAATTTGAGGCTTCTTCAAAACGATTGTTGTTTTCGGCGTTTTCCGCCAATTGGCGGCAAGCAATTTTGAAAAGTTGTTTTGAGTTTTTTATTCCACGCGTGTTCAGACTTTCTAATTCGGATTTGATATTTATTTTTGTGAATTCTTCAATATCAGTAAAAATGAATTTTCGACAATCAGTGTTAATAAACCAATTTGGTCTCAAACCGACACGGTGAAAGTTTATTCTTTCGGGATTATTGAGGCGAGCATCTCTCAAATCCATAAAAGAATTTTTCAAAAAAACCTGGTTATCTTTATCTCCTTCAAATAGAACATATCCGGCAAAAACTGCGTAATGAAAGTCAACCTTTTCACGGAATTTAGTGTCTTTAAAAAAGATTTCTGATGATTCTAAAAACTTCGCAGAATCGAAATTAGCTTTAGACAAGAAAGTTGATTTCTCGAACGACGCTTCAGCAGAGAAGGTTGTTGTACAGAAATGAGCTTCACCTACAAAAACTGCATCCTCAAAGTAAGCGCCGGCGCGAAAGATAGTTTTATAAAAATCAACTTTTTTGCAAAAGCGTGTTCTATCGAAATTTGCATCGGCTAAAAAGGTGGCTTTGAGAAAATCTGCTTCAGCCTCGAATATTGTATCTTTAAATTTTGCTTTAGATGCAAAAGTGGCATAGCGAAAATTCACTTTGCTTTTATAAATCTTTGCAGGAAATTTCAATTTGGTTGGAAACCATACTCCCCGAAAATCATACTTTTCCAAGCCAAGTCTTTTATAAAACGCTTTTGTAAAATCATTGATTTTTTTATTGTTTGGATAATGCAACAAACAGTAGTAATCACCTTCATACTCATAATTGGCTGAATCGAAACAAACATTTGAGCGAATTTTAGGCTTGTCCTCTTCGTCAATTCTTTCGTGGACAAAGCACTCACTCTCTTTGGTGGAAGATGTAGGAACCATTTTTGATTCTCCTAATTGATCATTGGAATTTTTACATTATTTTTTTCCGCAAATTCAACTGCTTCATCATAACCCGCATCAACGTGACGGACGACTCCCATTCCCGGATCGGTGGTTAAAACTCTTTTGATTCTTTTTGCCGCTTCGGGCGTGCCATCCGCGACGATGACTTGTCCGGCGTGCAGGCTGTAACCGATGCCGACTCCGCCGCCGTGATGCAGCGAAACCCATGTTGCGCCGCCGACGGCGTTAATCATTGCGTTGAGATAAACCCAATCGGCGATGGCGTCCGAGCCGTCTTTCATCGCTTCGGTTTCGCGGTTGGGCGAAGCGACCGAGCCGCAATCGAGATGATCGCGTCCGATGACGATTGGCGCTTTGAGTTCGCCCGAAGCGACCATTTCGTTTAATTTCAAACCCGCCTTTGCGCGCGCGCCGTAACCGAGCCAGCAGATTCGCGCCGGGAGACCTTGAAAACGGACTTGTTCCTGCGCCATTGTCAGCCAGCGCGCGAGATGGTCGTCTTCGGGGAAAAGATTCATTATCGCTTCGTCGGTTTTGTAAATGTCCTCTGCATCGCCGGATAGCGCGACCCAGCGAAACGGACCTTTGCCTTCGCAGAAAAGCGGGCGAATGTAAGCGGGAACAAAACCGGGATAATCAAAAGCGTTTTCGACGCCGTTGTCTTTGGCGCGCTGGCGAATATTGTTGCCGTAATCGAAAACAACTGCGCCACGTTTTTGGAATTCGAGCATTGCTTCAACGTGCCGCGCCATCGAATCCATCGCTCGTTTTTCATACTCAATTTGATTTTCGCCGCGCAATTTTGTCGCTTGTTCAACGCTCAAACCTATCGGAATATATCCGTAAAGTACGTCGTGCGCCGAAGTCTGATCGGTGACGACATCCGGGATGACGTTTCTTTCCAAAAGCTGCCAATGAATTTCCGCCGCGTTGCCGTGCAGAGCAATTGATTTCGGCTCTTTTTTAGAAACAAATTCGTTGACTAATTTCAACGCTTCATCTAAATTCCCCGCTTCGACATCAACTTGTCCTAAATTTAAACGTCTTTCAATCCGCCATTTATCAACTTCGACAAAAAGACCGACGCCGCCGTTCATCGTAACGGCTAAAGGCTGCGCTCCGCCCATCTCGCCTAACCCGGCTGTCAAAACGAATTTTCCAGCCAGACTTCCCCAACCGTGTTGACGGGCAAGCGAGCCGAAGGTTTCATAAGTGCCTTGCAAAATGCCTTGCGTGCCGATGTAAATCCAGCTTCCGGCGGTCATTTGCCCGTACATTATCAAGCCTTCGCGTTCCCATTTGTCGAAATTCTCCTGAGTCGCCCAAGCCGGAACGATGTTTGAATTTGCGAGCAAAACGCGCGGCGCGTCCGTGTGCGTTTTGAAAACGGCTACGGGTTTGCCCGATTGGACGAGCAGCGTTTCATCCGGTTCGAGATTTCGCAATGATTCTAAAATCGCGTCGAAACATTCCCAATTTCGCGCAGCTTTTCCGCGCCCGCCGTAAACGATTAAATTGTCGGGATCGAACGCCACTTCCGGGTCGAGATTGTTTTGAATCATTCGATAAGCGGCTTCGATGAGCCAGTTTTTGCAGGATAATTGGGTTCCGATCGGCGATTTGATAGTTCTTTTCACGAATATTAATTCCTTTTTATTAGATTTTTGTCCGCACTAAAATAAATCTTTGAAAATATATCTCTTTCAGTTAGAATTTGCAGGGCGTTCGTCCGTTTTAAGCCTTTCTTAAATCTCACATTTTCAGACTTTTCTACAATATGACAAATTTCAGCGAAAAATTAGAAGAGCTTAACCAACGATTGGAAAATATGGTTAAATATCAGGAATATTTTTACCGCGAAACCAATCTCCTGCGTCAGGAGATAAACGCTTTAAAAATTACGGCGCAGCGGCTCAAAGCCGAATCCGAACCGAAGCCGGATGAAAAACCAACCGAAAGGGAATACGTTCCGCCAAAACAAACCGCTCAACCTGATCCACCATCGCAACCCGCATATCAACAAAATACGTCTTCAGATTATAAAGCTCCTGAAACTTTGCCCGCGCCGCAAGTTAAATCAAATATCGAAAAATTTATCGGCGAAAATCTAATCAGCAAAATCGGAATCGTCATTACGGTTCTCGGAGTCGCAATCGGCGCGAAATACGCGATTGATCATAACTTAATTAGCCCGCTTGCCAGAATCCTGCTTGGTTATTTGTTTGGAATCGGATTATTCGTTTTTGCCGTTCGCCTCAGAGATAAGTATTTGAATTTCAGTGCCGTTTTATTCAGCGGCGCGACGGCGATAATGTATTTCATCACCTTTGCCGCCTACAATTATTATGCGCTGATTCCGCAAATTCCGGCGTTTGCGCTGATGTTCTTTTTCACGGATGTCGCCGTCGGCGCGGCATTAAAATACAATCGGCAGGTTATCGCGCATATCGGTTTGGTCGGAGCTTACGCAATTCCGTTTTTGCTCGGCGGCGATTCGGGCAATTTCGCGTTTTTGTTCGGCTACATTGCGATTATCAACATCGGAATTCTGGCGATTTCGATTAAAAAATACTGGAAATCCTTATTTTATTCTTCGTTCATTTTCACTTGGGCGACTTACGGCGGTTGGTATTTAAGCTCGTATCGAGGCGAAGAACAATTTTCGCTCGCTTTCCTGTTTTTAAGCATATTTTTCCTGATCTTTTATGCTTCTTTCCTCGCCTATAAGCTGATTTCCAAAGAAAAATTGGCAGTCGAAAACGTCAGCTTGCTGCTCGCAAATTCGTTTGTTTTTTACAGCTTCGGATATTCGATTCTGAACAGCACCGAAGGCGGCGGTCAGCTTTTAGGTTTGTTTACTTTGTTTAACGGCGCGATTCATCTCTCGGTCGGCTACATAATCAGAAAACTCGGACTTGCTGGACGAGACGTTTTCGATTTGTTGATGGCGCTTTTTCTCATTTTCAACACGATTGCGATTCCGGTTCAGCTTGAGGGAAATTGGGTAACTTTGCTCTGGACGGCGCAGGCGGCGATTCTTTTCTATGTTGGCAGAGCCAAAAATTACCCGCTTTATGAAAAATTCTCATATCCGCCGATGATTCTGGCTTTGGTCAGTTTGTTGAACGATTGGTCGATTTTGTTTGATAAACAATCGCGTTATGACAATTCGGCGGCGCTGATTCCGGTTTTTAACGTTTATTTTCTGACGGCGATTTTATTTGCAGCCGGTTTTGCGTTTATTCATTTCTTGAATAGAGACGAGAAATACAAGCCCGCAATTAATGAATCGCTGCAAAAAATAACATTTTATGCGTTTCCTGCAATTTCTCTTGTTGTTCTTTACAACGCTTTTCGGCTCGAAATCGGGAATTACTGGCATTTGCAAATCGTCAAAACAGCCGTCCGGCTTTCGCCGGATTCAATTTCTACGAGCGGCGGCTCTTTCAGCGTTAACAACGACTTAAATCTCTTTAACATTATCTGCCAGATTGATTACACGATGCTTTTCCTGACGATTCTGGCTTTCGTCAACATCAAAAAGATAAAAAATTATGCTCTCGGTTTCGTCAATCTCGGTTTAAGCACATTAACTTTGCTCGGTTTTCTGACCGGAGGATTATTTATTTTGGGCGAATTGCGGCAAAGCTATTTGCAGCAGCCGAATTCAAACATTTTTCATTTACCGATTCGGTATTTTTCACTCATTATTGTCGCCTGGTTGATATTTTCCTTTTACAGCTATATCAAACAGAAATTTATCACCGAAAACTTGCCGGATAAACAGCCGGAATTCGCATTTGATTTTGTTTTTTACGTTTCGCTTTTGTGGCTCGCAAGCAGCGAGCTTATAAATTGGCTCGATATTTTCGGTTATTCTCAATCTTACAAACTGGGCTTGAGCATTTTGTGGGGATTATACGCGCTTTTCCTAATCGTTTTAGGAATCAGCCGGCACAAAAAGCACCTACGCATCGGCGCGTTTGTTTTGTTCGGAATAACTTTAATGAAATTATTCTTTTACGACATCGCCGAGCTTGATACGATCTCCAAAACAATCGTCTTTGTTTCGTTAGGAATTTCGCTCCTGATAATTTCGTTTTTGTATAACAAATATAAGAACTTGATTTTTGAAGAAAGTGAAACCGAAAATCTTAATTTCAACGAAAATTTTTGAATTAACTGCTCTAAAAGATATTTTTCCAAAGAAAAACCATTTCTTGAGGTTCGACTTAAATTTTGATACGCCGGTCATGAATTAATAAAATCCGCGCGCCTTTTTTGTTCTGCTTTGCGCGTTAATAAATAACAAACTTTGGGGGAAAATTATGCAGCGTTTAATCTTTGTCTTTTTGATCGGCTTAGTTTTTGTTTTTAACGTGTCAGCACAAACTGTAGAGCCGAACCGCGACCCGGAAAAAATTAAATTCGTCACATCCGACATTGATAATTTCTGGCGGGCTTACGATATAGCAAGCAAAGAAACTGACAAGGAAAAGAAAATCGCGATTTATCAAAGCGAATATTTTGATAAAGGCAGCATCGGGCTGCAAGATTTTACTTCCGCGCGTATTAAAAGCGCGAAAAATTTGGTTGAATCAATTGAAAAACATCCGAAATATTATGCTTCGATTCGCCCTTCGACATTACGCATCACAGATTTTGAACAGCAGATGCGGAAAAGCTTTCGCAACTTGAAAAAGATTTACGCGGACGCGGTTTTTCCCGACGTTTATTTTCTGGTCGGAGTTTTAAATTCAGGCGGGACACTTTCAAAACGCGGTTTGCTCATCGGTTCGGAAATGTACGGCTTGACGCCGAAAGCGCCGCGCGAAGAACTTAACAACTGGCTCAAATCCATTTTATTGCCGGTTGAGAATTTGCCGTATATCGTGGCGCACGAATCAATTCATTACCAGCAGAAAATGACGCCGCATCAATCTCTGCTTGCCAAATCAATTCAGGAAGGAATGTGCGATTTTATCGCCGAAATGATCGCCGGAAAACACGCCAACCAAGTCCAAAACACTTACGGCGAAGCAAATGAAACCGCGCTCTGGAAAGAGTTTCTGCCGGCGATGTGGGAAAAAGATTATTCAAAATGGATTTACGACAGCGTTAATGCCAAAGACCGCCCGGCTGATATGGGTTATTATATGGGCTACAAAATCGTGCAGTCGTATTACAACAACGCCAAAGATAAACGGCAGGCGATTAAAGATATTCTCGAAATCAAAGATTTGCGGAAGTTCTACGAGGCGAGCAAATACGGCGAAAAATTCGGAAAATAATTTTAAGGTAAGTTGGAGAAAAGGATTATTTCACCGCCGAGACGCTGAGACGCTGAGATTTTAAGAAAGAAAAGCGAACGATAAATCTATTGGTTTTCCACTCAAGCTCTTTTCTCTACCTTTAACTACTCTCGGCGTCTCAGCGTCTCGGCGGTGAAAATTTTCTTTTGCTTAATTGACCTTAATTTTCTTCACGAGATATTAAATTTGGAGAGCGGGTTATTCGGCTTAATCAGCCCGTAGCGTTCAAGCTTCATATATAAATTGCGGCGCGAGATGTCCAATTCACGAGCCACGCGCGAAACGTTTCCATTATGACGCTGCAAGGTTTCGAGAATTACGCGGCTTTCGATTTGTTCGATAATTTCGTTGAGCGTCCCGTTTTGCCGGTTGACGTTGAAAACGGTCGAAAACGATTCGGCTCGAATCTTGTTTCCGCTCGGTTCGGAAGAAAGCGGAAGACTGCTTTTTCTGAGTTCAGGCGATAAATGTTCAGGCGTGATCGTTTCTCCGTCTTCGGTTCTGACGACCATTCGCTGAAGCTCGTTGCAGAGCTGGCGAATATTTCCTTCCCAATCGCAAACCATCAGCAAATCTATTGTCTGCGGCGTGATCGTTATGTTTCTTTTGTTAAATAGAGCCGAATAATGATTGATGTAATGATTTACCAGCAGCGGAATTTCCGAGCGTCTCTCGCGCAGCGACGGGACGAGCAGGCGAATAACGTTTAAACGGTAATATAAATCTTCTCGAAAACTGCCGTCCGCGACTTTTTCTTCGAGACTGACATTGGTTGCTGCAATCACACGGACATCAACATTGAGCGGTTTTTTCTCGCCGAGCGGATGTATTTCGCCCTCCTGTAAAAACCTGAGCAGTTTCGGCTGCACTTCCAAAGGCAAATCTCCGATTTCATCTAAAAAGAGAGTTCCGCCGTCCGCCGAGCGAATCACGCCGGGATGATCATTGACCGCGCCGGTAAAAGCTCCTTTGCGATAACCGAAAAGATGACCTTCGGCAAGCTCTCTTGGAATCGCGGTGCAATTGAACGGGATGAAAATTTTATCTTTTCGATTCGAGAGCGCGTGAACCGCGCGCGACACAAGCTCTTTTCCCGTACCAGATTCGCCGGTGATTAAAACCGTGATGTCCGAATTGCGGATTTTATAGATTTCTTCGACCACTGCGGTCATTCCCGGACTCGAATGGATAAATCCGGGCAGCGGGCTTTCAACTTTGAGCGCATTGGCTTCGACCTTTGCGCTTTGAGTTTTGTTTTTTTCGCGCAGAGCGCAAACTTTCAAACCCAGCTCGACGACTTTGATCAGCGGCTGAATGCTCGATTTATCCGAAAGCTTTGCGCCCGCGCGCGGAAATATCAGCAAAAATGCGGGCGCGTCGTTTAATTCGCGTAATTGGAGGACGGCGAAATTATTCGCTTCGGCATAATCGGCAAGCTCTCCGCCCTCGTTTGCCTGCTGCAAATCTGATGCAAGCTGATCGGATTCGGCAGGCGTAAAACCCGAAAAAACGATTGGAGACAATTTCGTTTCCGCTTCTTTTGCCCGCGCAATCAGGATTTTTTTGGCTTTGCTTTCCTGCCGCAAAACGGATAAAAATTCGTGAAATAAAAGCTCGCGCGACGTAGCCGATTCTGCCAGGCGCGTCGTCAAAAGCCCGATGTTTTGACCTGTTTGTTTTGTTTCAGCCGCTTCATCTTTTAGTTCGAGCCGCGCTTTTTCGGCTTTCTCCAAAAGTCTGCCGAGCTGCAAACGGCGGAAATTTTCAATTGCTTTATCAAAATTTTCCGCCGCGCGTTTCGGATTCGTCCGGCTCAGCACGACGCCGATTTCGTAACGACAAAGCGATGAATAATAAAAATCATGCAGCACTTCGTAAAGCGACAAACTGCGGCTGAAATGATATTCGGCAAGCGCCGCGTCATTGTTTGCTTTGGCGAAATGACCGGCTAATTTCTCCGCATAAGCGGTTATTTGTAAATCAGTGTCGTCGTCTTCGCCCTGCCTTTCGGCAAACTTTAATTCCGCTTCAAATTCGCTCCGCTTTTCCTGCTGCAAATAAATTTCGGCGAGCTGCAAATGGGCATTTCTGATGAAAAAGCTGTTATTTAACTGCTCGGCTGTTTCGAGATATTTACGGCTGATTTCGGCTGCGCGCTTGTATTTCCCGGTTGCCAGATGAAAGCGTCCCCAAGTGTGCAAAGCCTGAACCACATACCATTTACGGTTTTGTGTTTCGCTGATTTCGATGGCTTTTTGCAGATATTTTTCGGCTTCGCCAAATTTTTCCCATAATAAATATAATTCGCCTATCGAATCGTAAATCACCGGCAGAAATTTGTGATTTGTTTCAACGGCTATTTTCAGAGCCGTTTGCAGAGTTTTTTCCGCCCGCTCCCATTCGCCGACCGTGATTAGATTAAGTCCGAGATTGTTATAAGCGACGAGAAAATTAGCCGTGTGCTCGGTTTTTTCAAAATATCCGGCGGTTTTTTCCAGACAGGCAATGCCTTCGAGCGGGCGATGCATTAAAGTGTAAGCGCCCGCCATATCCGAATAAACTCTGCCCAGCACGTAATTTTCCGGGCGGTCGCCGACAATATTCAAAATTTGCTGGCAATGTTCGACGCATTCCTGGAGCTTGCCTTCCTGAACCGAAATGGTTGATAAAGCCATATACGCATCAATCATTCCGCGGCGTTTTCCCGCTTTGCGATAAATCTCCAGCGATTGAACTGCAAAATCACGCGCAATCGGAAATTGTCCGACCGCGCGATAAGACCTCGACAACGAAGCATAAATCAATCCGAGCAAACTGTCGTCGGCTTCGATTTGCGCCGCCTGATCGAGAATCTCTTTGAGCAGAGAAATCGCTTTCGGCGCATTAGCCAGATAATTGTAGATGACGGCGATTTGCGTTTGAACTTCGAGGTCGAATTGCTCGTCCAAACCTAAACGAATTTCTTCGGTTTCATATATTTTGAGGACATCGAGCGCTTCTTGATAACGGGCTTGCAGTTCAAGAGCTTTTGACAAATTCAAGCGGATTTTTGCCAGCAGGTTGGCGTCGCGCGGTTTTTGTTTTAAAAGCGCATTGGCTTTTCCTTCGGCAACGCGCGAGACTCCCAGATCAATTAATTCCTGAATCTGCTCGATTTCATTTTCAAAATCAGTTTGAGGAAATAGCGCAGAGACATTTCCTCCTTGTCTGAAAAATTTTTCATTCGAGCGTGAAGCAGGATTTTTGTTATGAGTCTCTTTGGAGGACATTGATTTTGAATTTGCTATCTACTCAAACTCGTCTGATTCGCGTGTTAAATTAACACCAATTACTTTTTTGAGCAAAATATTATTCAAAAGCCGATGCCATTAAAAGAAAAAAGACTTCGTTTTTGTTCTAAAAACGAAGTCTTTAACAAATTTGGAGTTTAACCGATGGGGTTAGCTTTTAATCAATGGCTGCCGTCCGCTCTGAAATCGAATGTGATTTAGTCAGCAATCAGAATTCCTTTTCCCGTGTAATCCGAAACCATAATTCCTTTTCCCGCATAGTCAGCAACCAGAATACCTTTACCAGCGAAATCCGAAACCATAATACCTTTACCGGCATAATCAGAAACCATAATACCTTTTCCCGCGTAATCCGAAACCATAATTCCTTTTAAAGTGTTGTTCGTATTTTTCATTTTGTTCTCCTCTTTCTTTTTTCTTTTTTTGTTTTGCTTTCTAAGTTCTGACATACCTAAATACAATCGCCGTGCCACACCCTGAAAACTGTTCTTTGGGGAGGCTAAGATTAGATACAGCAGTAGTTTATGGTACGGAAGTGCGGTTTTAAATTATTTGGACAAACTAAAAAAGAATGGCTAAAATTTAGCCACATTTTTCCCGCTTCAATTGAAAAAGATGGATTCTCCGCGTAAAACCCTATTATTTATTATTTGGAGATGGTTTTGGCTGAAAAATCAGCAGTGTGCAAAAAATAAACAACTGCGAATTGTCTGGAATGAAAATAATTAAAGTTTGCCTTTGTTTTCTTGAAAAATTGCAATACACACGGTTTATATTTCATTATGCGTACCGGGAAATTAAAAACATTAAAGAGAAATTATGAAGAGTTTAATTTTTGCAAGTTTGATAGTTTTGATTTTCGTTTTCAACGCATCGTCGCAAACGATTAAACCCAATCGTGACCCGGAAAAAGTAAAATTCGTGATTTCGGACATTGATAATTTTTGGCGGGCTTTTGATTTAGCGGTTAAGGCAACCGACAAGGAAAAGAAGATTGAAATTTTTCAGCGCGAATATCTCGACAAAGGCTCAATCGGTTTACAAGACTTCTTGCGTCTGCGAATCAAAAGCGCGAAAACATTGACGGAGACTGTTGAAAAGCTGCCGCGTTTCTTTGCTTCGATACGCCCTTCGACTCTGCGCGTCAAAGAAATGGAAAAACAGATGCGGCAGAGCTTTCGCAAATTTAAGAAAATTTATCCCGAAGCCATTTTCCCAGACGTTTTCTTTGTTATCGGCGTAACGAACACCGGCGGTACAGCTTCGGAAAACGGTTTGCTGATCGGAGCCGAGCTTTATGGCGCAACCGCGAACACGCCGCGCGACGAATTCCCGGATTTGTACAAAGCCTTTCTGCCGGAAGAAAAAGACCCGAATCAATTACGTTTAAAAGTAAACAAGCTGCTCGATGTCTCTTTAAAACCCGTCGGAAACCTGGCGCCGGTCGTCGCGCACGAAGCCTGTCATTTCAATCAAAAATATCCAAAGCTCGACACGCTTCTCGCCAAATCCGTTCAGGAAGGCGCTTGCGATTTAATCGCCAAGTTAACCGCGGGACAACCGATAAATCCGTCGCAACACGTTTACGGAAACAGCCACGAAGCCGAACTCTGGCGCGAGTTTCAAGCCGAAATGAACAACGCCAGCACCAAAAACTGGATGTACAACGGTTTGACTGGCGGGATGCGCCCGCCGGATTTGGGCTATTTTATGGGCTACAAAATCAGCGAATCTTACTATAAAAATGCTCGCGACAAACGGCAGGCAATCAAAGATATTTTGGAAATCAAAGATTTTCAGAAGTTTTTTGAGCAAAGTAAATACGCTGAAAAAAATGCTAAAAATTAGCGTCCTTGTTTTCTATTGAGTAATTGAACGATTTACATTATAACTGTTCCATCCTTAAACCGATTATAAAGAGAGTTACTTTATAGTCGTTAGTAAACCGCTTAAATTTAAAATTTGTAACACTCTTAACTGAAAAATAAGATAATGGCTTTAGATGTTTTTTTAAGTGTAGGTACAGCTCGCAATGATGAGCAAGAGAAATTCATTCTAGCAGTTGAAGACTATTTAAGAGTTAATGGGTTCTTTCCCCGAACAGTCGGTCGAAGCGATTTTAGTTATGAAGCTCCGCTTAAATGCGTAGAACAGGTAATGAAACAATGTTCCGGTACTGTCATTATTGCTTTTGAACGATTGCATCTTGTAACTGCTTTAGAAAAAAGGGGAGGCTCAAAAGAAAAATCTATACAAGGGGAAAACCTTCCTACAGTCTGGAATCAAATTGAGGCTACCATGGGATATGTTCTTGGGCATCCTCTTTTAGTAATTGTAGAAAATGGTTTAAGGAGTGAGGGATTACTTGAAGCTCGATATGATTGGTGGGTTCAAAAAGTTGATCTTAACGAAAATGCATTGAATAGTAGGGAATTTACAGGCGTTTTCTCTAACTGGAAAAAGCGTGTTGAAGAAAACAGTCTTAATAAAAATAAGCAAAAACAAAATATTGATTTTGATCAAATCACAGTAGTCCAACTTGTAAATTCACTTAAACCCAATCAGCTATGGGCAACAGTCGGAGCTTTGGCGGCAATTTTATCAGCCGTAGCTGTTGCCGCGTATCATTTAGGCGCAATGTTTAAAAAATAGTTGAATTATGACAAATCTTTAGAAAGTCTTTTGGCACAAGTGTTAAACGGTTCCTTTAGCTAAACGAAATCTTCAAACTTGCGGCTTTTGCGGTTTGCTCGTTAAAATAAAAGTTTCTGTGATGAGACAAATTTTCAACTGTCTGTCTCGGCAGAAAGCTTTTGTTTTATGGCAATCGAAAAAATCACAGTTCGCGGGGCGCGCGTTCATAATCTCAAAAACATTTCAGTCGAGATTCCGCGCGAAAAATTAACGGTCGTTACGGGGCTTTCAGGCTCGGGCAAGTCTTCGCTCGCTTTTGACACGATTTATGCCGAAGGTCAGCGTCGCTATGTCGAATCGCTTTCGGCTTACGCGCGGCAGTTTCTCGATCAATTGGAAAAGCCTGATGTTGATTCGGTTGAAGGTCTTTCGCCCGCGATTTCAATCGAACAGAAAACCGTTTCTCGCTCGCCGCGTTCGACTGTCGGGACTGTGACCGAGATTTACGATTATTTGCGATTGCTGTTTTCCTCAATCGGTCAGCCGCATTGCCCGAATTGCGGTGCGGAGATTACGCGCCAATCCGTCGAACAAATCAATTCTAATGTTTTGAGCTTGCCGGAAGGCTCGCGGGCGGTGATTTTCGCGCCCGTCGTCAGAGGCAGAAAAGGCGAGTTTAAAAAAGAGCTTGAAAAATTCTTAAAAGACGGTTTTACGCGCGCTCGCATTGACGGCGAGATGCGGATGCTCGACGAAGAGATCAATCTTCAGAAAAGCAAAAACCACACGATTGAAGTCGTCGTTGACCGTTTGATGGTTAAAGAGGGAATTAAAGAACGCCTTAATGAATCGGTTCGTACGGCTCTGAAAATGACTGATGGCGCAGTTCTGATTTCGGTTGTTGACGGCGAAGAAAAGCTTTATTCGGAAAAGATGGCTTGCGTGAATTGCGGCATCAATCTGCCGCCCCTTGAGCCGCGCTCGTTTTCGTTTAACTCTGCTTACGGCGCTTGCAAACGCTGCAACGGAATCGGCACGGTTTTGGAGGTTGACCCGACAAAAGTTATTGCCGAAGGCAATCTCGCATGGAAAGAGCAAAACTTTTTCGGCGCTGCCGACAAACAAGGTTCGAGCTATTTGAAAACCGCTTTGCGTGCCGTGATTGAGAAATTCATCGAGCGTGCTCAGAAAAAAGGCGAAATTGTTGATTTTGATTTAACTACTCCGTTTATTAATTTGCCGCAGGAAGTCCGCGACACGTTTTTTTACGGCGGAAAAGGGCGTTTTGAGTTTACGGAAGGAAAATATAAATACGAATCGGAATGGAAAGGCGCAGTCCGATTTTTGCACGACCGCCTGCAAAATGCGCCTTCAACTAAAGTGCGCGAGGCGCTCGAAGATTTGGTTTCGCCGATTGTTTGCCCTGAATGCAGCGGCAAGCGCCTCAAACCGGAATTTCTGGCTGTTAAAGTTGCGGGAAAAGGCATCGCTGATTTCACGGAAACGATGATCGAAGAATCGCTCGCCGAGTTTGAAAAACTGACTTTGAATGAACGCGAAGATAAAATTGCGGGCGGCGTTTTGCGGGAGATTCGGGAACGAATGAATTTTCTGCAAAAAGTCGGACTTGGATATTTAACTCTCGACCGCGCTTCGGCGACTTTGAGCGGCGGTGAAGGGCAGAGAATTCGGCTGGCGACTCAAATCGGGTCGCAATTACGCGGCGTTTTGTATGTTTTGGATGAGCCTTCAATCGGTCTGCATCCGCGCGATAATCAAAAACTTCTAGAAACTCTCGGACAACTGCGCGATTTGGGAAACACGGTTTTGGTCGTCGAACACGATGAAGAAACAATCGAGCGCGCCGATTATGTCATAGATTTAGGACCCGGCGCGGGCGTTCACGGCGGCGAAGTCGTCGCATTCGGAAAACCCGAAGAAATCGCTGCAAATGAAAATTCAATTACCGGAAAATATATTTCCGGCGCGCTCAAAATCGAAATCCCGAAACAACGTCGCGAGCCGAACGGCAAACAAATCACAGTCAAAGGTGCGCGCGCGCATAATCTCAAAAACATTGAAGTTTCATTTCCGCTCGGAGTTTTGACGGTCGTCACGGGCGTTTCCGGTTCGGGAAAATCTACGCTGGTTCACGATATTTTGTATCGCGCGCTAGCGCAGCACGTTTACGGTTCTCTGGCAGAACCGGCGGAACACGAAATGGTTGAAAATTTGGATTTGGTTGATAAGGTGATCGAGATTGACCAGTCGCCGATTGGCAGAACGCCGCGCTCGAATCCGGCGACTTACGCCGGGCTTTTCACGCCGATTCGCGAACTTTACGCGATGCTGCCCGAATCGAGACAGCGCGGTTACAAAGCCGGGCGTTTTTCGTTTAACGTCAAAGGCGGGCGATGCGAGGCTTGCGAAGGCGCAGGCGTGAAAACGATTGAAATGAATTTTCTGCCCGATGTTTATGTGATGTGCGATGTTTGCGGCGGCGCGCGTTACAACCGCGAGACTCTCGCCGTCAAATATAAGGGCTATTCGATTGCGGATCTTCTGGGAACTTCGATTGAAGAAGCGTTGGAAATTCTCGAAAACGTGCCGCAAATCAAACAAAAGCTGCAAACTCTGTTTGATGTCGGTCTCGGTTATATCAAGTTGGGGCAATCGGCGACGACTTTATCGGGCGGCGAGGCGCAACGCGTCAAGCTCTCTAAAGAATTATCCAAACGCGCGACGGGCAAAACTATTTACATTTTGGACGAACCGACGACCGGGCTTCATTTTGCTGACGTGCATAAATTACTTGATGTTTTGCAGCGGCTGGTCGAAGTAGGAAACACGGTTATTGTTATCGAACATAATCTGGATGTTATTAAATCGGCTGATTACATCATTGATTTGGGTCCCGAAGGCGGCATCAACGGCGGAAAATTGGTTGTTGCGGGTACGCCTGAACAAATCGTCAAAAACAAAAAATCGCACACAGGCGCAGCTTTAAAATCTTTGCTAAACGGCAGTGCAAAAATAGCTAACAGACCGAAGAAGAATTGAAACTATAAACTGTCAACTATTCACTATAAACTGTTATGCAATGCAAAATAGTGAATAGTGAATAGTTGACAGTTTATAGTTTTGACTTTTTTTTTTGCATTTCATTCGATGTTGAAATGCTTGCTAATATCGTCAGCTTTTACTGTGTGCGAAGATTCGGTTTTTACGCCCAGCCTGATGGCGAGCTTTTCAGATAAATCCGAATCTTTCGATTCCAGCTTCTCAAATTCTCTCAAAGCCAAATTTCTGAAACCCACTTCGTCGTAACAAAGCGCCAATTCAAAACGGGCGGCGTTTAATTCAGGCTGCTTTTTGAGCGCGGCGTTTAGATAATCAACCGCTTCGTTCGGCTTTTTATCTTCTCTTAAAGTTTTGCCCAGCTCATAAAGGCTGAAACCGGCGTCGGCGTTGACTTCGACGGCATTTTTAAAGGCTTTAATGGCGTCGGCGCGGCGCAAAAGCTTGTTGTAGCAAGTGCCGAGAAGATGATAGGCGCTCGAATTGAAAGGATTTATTTTAAGTGCGTCGTTAAAAGCGATAATCGCCATTCGGTACCTGCCCGCGAGAAAAAACGATTCGCCTAACCGAACGCGCAATTCGGAAACATCCGGCTGGAGATTAACCGCTTTTTGAAACGATTTCGCGGCTTTCTCATATTCGCCAGCCGAGGTTTGCGTGATGCCGTCGCGGTAAAAATCAAAGGCTTTGCCCCAGGTTTCGGGCGTTATTTTCGTGCCGTCTTCGAGATAATAATTATCCGTCAAATTTTGTAATTCAGGATTGACCGCCGAAATACTCTGACCCGGAACCTTGCTTGTAAAACCTTTTGGCTGCGCGGAGGTTGAAACTGCGGTGCCTTGAGAAATTGATCTGCCGTCATAAAACACATTGCTGACCGGAATGCTGACGAGCAGGGAAACGAAAGCCGTGCCTATTGTCCAGCCGATTGCTTTTGTCCGCAATTCTGAAACGTTGCGCAAATCAATGTCCGCACTGACAAACTCTTCTTCAATTTGTTCGGATTTGGACGAGAGAGTTTGATAATTATTCGCAATCTCGACGGAAAGACGCTGAAGGCGCGGCAGACCGTTTCTGATTTCCTTTTCGAGCCGACGGCGTTTTTCTTCAAATTCCGCCTCGATTTTTTCTTCGATTTGAAGTTTGTTTTGAGGCGAAAGCTGAAAAACGAAATTTCTCTCCAATTCCATTCTCCAGGCGAACAGACGATTTTTATGCTGCTGGCTGAAATAAGGAAAGCGCCGGAAATTCGCAACCGAAATATCGCCGGCGCTGACAATCTGGAATTTGTTTAATTCCTTAATCTGCACGTCTGTCAGATGTCTGATTTCGGCGCGGCGCAGCGGAATGCCTTTGAGATAAAAAACAAGCTGACGCTGACGATATTCGTTTTCAAGCTCTTTAAATTTCGCAGCTTTTGCTTGTGGTAGATTTTTAAATTCGACGACCGCATTTTTTAGTTCGGTGCGGGCATTGGTGAAAACTTCTTTGCTGGCGAGCTTTTTCCATTCTTTTCGGAATTTTTCGAGATTCCTGCTTGCTGAATCGAAAACCTCCTGCGCCTCGTTTTTAGCCGTTTCGGTCAGCGATTTAATCACCGCTGTGCAAATGTAAAAAAACAGAATAAAAGTTGAAAAAATCGCCGCGCCGAAAAAACTAATGACAAGAATGATTGCCAGACTAAGCCCGCCCAGATAAAGCGCCAAATTCCGATTAAATTTTGCGATGGCTTCGGCGATTTGCGGTGAAGCGGGCAAATCCGGGATGCTGCCCGAAACTTTGACGGGCAATTGCGACGGAATGTCGGGCGGTTTGATGGCGTCAATCAATCTGCCGATTGTCACCAAATCTGCGTTTGGATCAGCGACGAAATTTTCGTTGAAACGCGCGGGGAAAAACAAAACTCCGGTTTGGGCTTCCACCGCACACCAGGCGCATTTTTCCAAATTTTTCCAATAAAAATGAGATTGGTTAAAATTACATTCGCGCAAATCGGTTTCCAGTTGATCGAGCGCATCAGCCCATTCGCGGGCGGTCGGGCGATTTTCGATTTCCAGAAACGCGCGGCGGAAAAGCGAAGCGGCATTGGGCGAAACCGCGTCGAGCGGCAAAGTTCCCGGCGGTTGATTCATTTGACGTTCGGGCGCGTCTTCGCCGTAAGCGAAACGGCGTTCACGAATCGAATTTTCGAGCGTGTATTCGCCGTCGCCCGAAAATTTGCCCGAAAACGGATGACGCCCCATAAAAAGAAGCTGGAAAATCAAAACGGCGAGTCCGAAATTGTCGTGGTTCTCGGTTCTGGCGACTTCGCGCAACGATTTCCCCTGCAATTCGGGCGGCGTGTGCGTCGAAACGCCGACTTCGCACAAAAAACTCCGGTCGGGCGCGTTGAGATGATAGCTGTCGCAATCAATCAGGCGAACGGTCGCGTCGCGGGCAATCACAATATTTCCGTGATTAACGTCTCCGATTGAATGTCCGTGCTGATGAACGACCGCAAAAGCGCGCGCCGCGTTAGCCGCCGCGCGAATCAAAAAACGCCAATCAGCTTCGGGAAAACGCCTTCGACGACTCGCCGGATTATAAAGCTCGTGAATCTGCGTGCCGAACGACAGACGCGGCATCAAAAATCCGATTGTTTCGCCCGCTTCGTTCTGCAAAACGTCGGTCACCCAGGCTGACAGCCGCAGGAGCTTGTCGGTTTGAAGCGCGACCATTTGCCGCAGCTTTTCGGCTTTTTCGGATGAAATCGGCTCGTGATAAATTTTGGCGACCGCATCGGATCGCTCAAGAATTGTGAAAACCGAGCCTTCGCCACCGCGCCCAA